>NZ_JAIUIN010000003.1:0-528090 GCF_020165665.1 Mesorhizobium sp. BH1-1-4 | reverse complement strand
CAACAGTCCCGTTGCCACCCGGCATGGTCGACGGCGGCTTTCGTTTTCGATGAGGGCCGCTACCGGAACGAATCCGCATCAGGCTGACCGTGCATGACCGCATCGGCGTCTTCGCGGCAATCGCCAAGCGCATGGCCGACAACGACATTTCGCTGGAATCGATCGTCCAGCACGCGGTCAGCGGCGAGGCGGCGGCGCAGAAGACGGTGATCCTCGTCACCCACGAGACAACCGAGGCCGCCGTGCGCAAGGCCGTCGACGGCATCACCAAGGACGGCCATCTGACCGACAAGCCGCAGGTCATCCGCATCGAGCGGGCGGGGTAGGCAACAGTCCCGTTGCCACCCGGCATGGTCGACGGCGGCTTTCGTTTTCGATGAGGGCCGCTACCGGAACGAATCCGCGCCCGCGCCGTTCTCTTGGTCAGCAACCAAGGGAGCCGCTTCATGGCCGATACCAACAAATCCGACACCCCTGACATCGACGACATCCAGAAGACGCTGGAAAAGCAGATCGCCGACCTGCGCAAGGAAATCACCAAGATCAACAAGAGCATCTCGGCACGCAGCGCGGAAATGCTCGATGATGCCAGCGAACAGGCATCGGATTTCTACGAGACGGCCGCTTCCCGCGCCTCGCGGACGGCACAGCAGTTGCGCAGCCAGGCCCAGTCCGTTTCGGAAGTCGCGCGCGAAAATCCAGGGACGACGACCGCCGTGGTTGGCGTGATCGGTTTGCTCGGTTTTCTGGCCGGTATTGCCGTCGGCCAGTCGATGAACGACACGCCGCGCCGCTGGTACTGACCGCTCCGTATTGAGCCGGCGTTGCCGGCTCGTTTCGCCGTTTCAGGAAATCATTTGAAGGAGGGCATCATGGCTTCGTCCGTGTTGATCGGCATCCTGATTACGTTTCTCGTCATCATTCTCGTTCTCTATCTGGTGCAGCGACTGCCGCTCGACGCCAGGATGCGGCAGATCGTGCAGATCATCGTCATCATCATCGGAATTATTTCGCTGCTGAAATACCTCGCGGTTTTCTAGGCCGCGAAGGACGGCAATTTCTGTTTCGTGCCGGCCTGGTTCCTCTCGAACCGGGCCGGCATTGTTTTAAGAATGGTGTCAATCGATTGATATTGCTATCTTTTCGGTAAAACTCACGGCAGGTCTTGCCGTTGTCATGCTCGTTTGACAAAACAGGCGCGCCTCGGGCGGGAGGCGGCATCAAACGAGGATTTTCCGACATGAATGTGGCCCAGAACATCGTCGCCGGCCTCGACCGGATACTCACCATGGAACTGGCGCGCGTCACCGAACGGGCCGCCGTCGCGGCCGCCAGGCTGCGCGGACGCGGCGACGAAAAGGCCGCCGATCAGGTCGCGGTCGACGCCATGCGTCACGAACTCAATCAGCTTGCGATCAAGGGCACGGTGGTGATCGGCGAGGGCGAGCGGGACGAGGCGCCGATGCTCTATATCGGCGAGGAGGTCGGCACCGGCAAAGGCCCGGCCGTCGATATCGCGCTCGATCCGCTGGAAGGCACGACGATTTGCGCCAAGAACCTGCCGAACGCGCTCGCCGTGATCGCGATCGCCGAGAAGGGCAGCCTGCTGTTCGCGCCTGATGTCTACATGGACAAGATCGCGATCGGTCCGGGTTACGCCGAAGGCGTCATCGACATCGACGCCTCGCCGGCCGACAATATCGCCAGCCTGGCCCGGGCGAAGGGCGTCGCCGTGGCCGACATCACGGCCTGCATCCTCGACCGGCCCCGCCACGCCAAGCTGATCGACGCCGTGCGCGCCACGGGCGCGGCGATCCGGCTGATCGGCGACGGCGACGTCGCCGGCGTTATCCACACCACCGATCCGGAAGAAACCGGCATCGACATCTATCTCGGCACCGGGGGCGCGCCGGAAGGCGTTCTGGCGGCGGCGGCATTGCGCTGCACCGGCGGCCAGATGCAGGGCCGGCTGATCCTCGATACGCCGGAGAAGGTCGCACGTGCCGCGAAGATGGGCATTGCCGATCCGAAGCGGATCTATCGTGCCGAAGACATGGCGCGCGGCGACGTGCTGTTCGCGGCCACCGGCGTCACCGACGGCAACATGCTGGCCGGTGTCAAGTTCGGCCGCACCACCATCACCACGCATACGATCGTGCTGCGCTCCTCATCGCGGACCGTGCGGGAGATCAAGGCCCGGCACCAGGATCTGGATAAGTTCTAGAGCAATTCCAGGAAAAGTGTGTAACGGTTTTCCGTTCGGAATTTCGTAAAAACAAAGAGTTAGAGCGGTTCAGCGATTTCACCAAACGTTGAACCGCTCTAGGCCTGCTTGCGGAGCCGGGTTTCAGTTGTTAGCCATCTGGCTGGCACGCCGCCCGCATTTCGCTAGCGGCCGGCGAATGGCGCTGACGCATGGCCGAAAGGCGGAAAGCGTAGTTTTTCTTGAAGTCTCTCGCTACGCGCATCCGCCTGGCTTTGCCGGCCTTTGGCTTTAAAGTGTCGTTTGTGCATGTGGTCACCCTCAAAACCGCTGCACGGTTTTGGGCGACATGCATTATCCTGCGGCCAACCATGAGTTGGCAAAGCGCATGACGGGCGAAAGGCGCCTCTTCCTCGATGTCAGACAGTCGGCTACCGGTCTCTCCTGGGAGCACCGGCTGACCGAACGGCAGGACATGATCGCGCTCGCCATCGCGCAGGGTCATGGCGTGCCCGACATCGTCGCGCGCGTTCTTGCCGGACGCGGGGTCACCGCCGACGGGACCGAGCGGTTTCTCGATCCGACGATCCGCGACCTGTTGCCGAATCCGGCCTCGCTGACCGACATGGACAAGGCCGCCATCCGCATCGCCGCCGCCGTCGTGGCCCGGGAGAAAGTCGCGATCTTCGGCGACTACGACGTCGACGGCGCGGCCTCGTCGGCCTTGCTGAAGCGGTTTCTCTCGCATTTCTCGGTGCCGTCGGAAATCTATATTCCGGATCGCATCTTCGAGGGTTACGGTCCCAATCCCGATGCCATGCGCGAACTGGTCTCGCGCGGCGCGACGCTGATCGTCACCGTCGATTGCGGCACCAACAGCGCCGTTTCCGTCGAGGCCGCCAAGGAGGCGGGCGCCGATGTCGTGGTGCTGGACCATCACCAGGTTGGCGGCGCGCTGCCGGCAGCGCATGCCGTCGTCAATCCAAACCGCGACGACGACCTTTCCGGGCAGGGTCATCTCTGTGCCGCCGGCGTGGTCTTCCTCGCCCTTGTCCAGACGGCAAAGGTGCTGCGCGGGATGACCGACGCCACGCCGCCGGATCTGCTTTCGCTGCTCGATCTCGTGGCGCTTGCCACGGTCTGCGACGTGGTGCCGCTCACCGGCGTCAACCGCGCCTTCGTCGTCAAAGGCCTGCATGTGGCGCGGCAGCAGAAGAATGAAGGGATGGCCGCGCTGGCGCGGGTGTCGCGCATTGGCGAGCCGATCAGCACCTTCCATCTTGCCTATCTGATCGGCCCGCGCATCAATGCGGGCGGGCGCATCGGCGATGCCGCGCTCGGCAGCCGGCTGCTGGCAACGGACGATCCGGTCGAGGCGCAGACCATCGCCGAGACCCTCGACCGGCTGAACCAGGAACGGCAGCTGATGGAGCAGGAGATGCTCGCCGCCGCGCGCGCCGAGGCCGATGCCGAACTGGCGGGCGGCAGCGGCCCGGCGATCGTCGTCACCGCCAGCAACAACTGGCATCCCGGCATTGTCGGCCTGCTCGCTTCGAGGCTCAAGGATCACGCGCGTCGGCCGGCTTTCGCAATTGCCTTCAATGCCATGGGCATCGGTACCGGTTCGGGCCGCTCGGTGTCGGGTTTCGATCTTGGCCGGCTGGTGCGCGAAGCCGCCAATGCCGGGCTCATCGTCAAGGGCGGCGGCCACGGCATGGCGGCCGGCATCACCGTCGAACGCACCAGGCTGGGCGAGCTCAGGGCCTTCTTCGAGGAGCGGGCGGCCGCCGATGTTTTCCGGTTGCAGGATGAGGAAAGTCTGGCGATCGACGGCGCGCTTGCCGCGGAAGGCGCGACGCTCGGCCTGCTCGACGCGCTGGAGAAGGCCGGCCCCTTCGGCGCCGGACATGTGGCGCCGGTTTTCGCCCTGCCGCGCCATCGGCTGGCCGATATCAGGCCGGTCGGCACCAACCATATTCGCGCCGATTTGCAATCGGAGAGCGGCGGCCGCATCCAGGCGATCGCGTTTCGCGCCGTCGATACCGTGCTTGGCGAATTCCTGTTCAAGAACCGGGGCAAGACTGTGCATGTCGCCGGCTCGCTGTCGGGCAATTATTGGAACGGCAACCGCACGGTGCAGTTCCGCATCATTGACGCGGCACGGGCGTAGCGGCACCGCAACCGGGCAATTCAGCCGGCCGGCGCATAACGCCGCAGCGTCACGAGCGAACAAGCTTGATGAGACGATCTAGGCGAGAACGCTCTGCAGGCGGGTCAGTTCGCCGATCTGCGCCATCGTCGCCTGGTAGCCGAGCTGGATCGCCTCGTCGGCGCGGTGGAATTCGGTCAGGCCGATATGGCTGAGCTTGGGCTGCAGCGACATGTCGGGCGGGTCGCCGGCAAGTCGCGCCCGTGAAATACGGTCCTGGATGATGTTGAAGGCCTCGACCATGACGCCGGTGATGCCCAGGCGCGTCTGGTGCGATTGGTGTTCGCCGCCGACCTGGCCGGGCCTTGGCGCGTCCTTTTCGATAACCAGCTCGCCGGCGCTGTGCTTGATCACGGCGGCGCGGCCGAACAAATCGTAGTGAAGATTGACCGCCACCACGAGCGGCTGCTCGTAGGCGCGGCAGACCGAGACGGGTACCGGGTTGACCAGCGCGCCATCGACCAGCACGCGGCCGTTGCAATCGACGGGCTCGAACACGCCAGGCAGTGCGTAGGAGGCGCGCATGGCCGTGATCAGCGAGCCGCTCGACAGCCAGATCTCGTGACCGGTACGGATTTCCGAGGCGACGCAGACGAACGGCTTGGGCAGATCCTCGAAACGGACGCCGGCGACATGCTCGCGCAGGCGCGCATCCAGTTTCATGCCGCCGAAAAGGCCGCTGCCGCGCAGGTTGAGATCGAGCAGGCCGAAGATGCGCCGCTTGGTGAGGCTGCGGGCGAACTCTTCCAGCTCATCCAGTTTGCCGGCAAGATAACAGCCGCCGACCAGCGCGCCGATCGACGTGCCTGCGATCATGGACACTTCGATGCCGGCTTCATCGAGCGCGCGCAGCACGCCGATATGAGCCCAGCCTCTGGCGCAACCGCCGCCGAGCGCCAGCGAAATGCCTGTTTTCCTCGGGGATTTTGTGTCGGATGCGCCGCCGGCCGAGGACAGGCCGTTGGCCTCCCGGACATCTGGTCTGTTACGCAATGACGCCCACTCGAGCATCACGATCTCCCTTGTCCCAAGAGTAGTATACGGATGGGCCGTATCGAAATGGTGAATCTGTGTGGTTGATGTGAGGCAGAAGGTTCAAGCTGGTGGCTTCCGATACGTGTTTTCCGCATCGAACAGCGGCTTGCTGCCGTCGTCGGCAAGCGTCCCCTTGCCATCGACCAGCCCCACCGTCCGATAAAAGCAGGAACGTCGGCCGGTGTGACAGGTTGCGTCGTGGCCCAACACTTTCACGCGAAGCCACACCGCGTCCTGGTCACAATCCGTGAGCATCGCCACGACATGCTGGAAATTGCCCGAGGTTTCGCCCTTTTTCCAAAGGGCGTTGCGCGAGCGCGACCAATAGTGGGCGATCCCGGTCTCCAGCGTAAGTGCCAGCGCCTGGGCATTCATATGCGCGACCATCAGCAGCATGCCGTCGACGGCATCGGTGACGACCACGGTGACCAGACCGGCGGCATCGAAGCGCGGCGAGAACACCGCGCCTTCTTCCAGGGTCTTCTTGTCCGAGGAAGCTTTTGGGAATTCCAGTGCCGACATATCAGGTCTATTTCCTTTTGACCGTGGTGCCGGCAAGGGGCTTACGCCCCGCCGCGCACCATGGTGACGAAACGAACCTGTTCCTCCGGCGTGTCCTTGAAGACGCCGGTGAAGGTCGAGGTCAGCGTGGTTGAACCCTGCTTGCGGATGCCGCGCATGGCCATGCACATATGCTCGGCCTCGATCATGACGGCGACGCCGCGCGGGTTGAGCACGTCCTGGATGACGCCGGCGATCTGCGCGGTCAGCGCCTCCTGCGTCTGCAGGCGATGGGCAAAGATGTCGACGACGCGCGCGATCTTGGACAGGCCGACGACCTTGCCGTCGGGCAGATAGCCGACATGGGCCTTGCCGATGATCGGCACCATGTGATGCTCGCAATGGGAATGGAACTGGATGTCCTTGACGATGACGAGATCATCGTAGCCGGCGACCTCCTCGAAGGTACGGCCGAGCTCTTCCGCCGGGCACATGTCGTAGCCGCCGAACATTTCGCGGTAGGCCTTGGCCACGCGCTTGGGCGTGTCGATCAGCCCCTCGCGGTCCGGATTGTCGCCGGTCCAGCGCAGCAAGGTGCGCACGGCGGCCTCGACTTCGGCTTCGCTCGGGCGGTCGGTGACCGGCTTTTCCATATAGGCGGACTGGGGCATGAGCTTCTTGATGACGGCATCCATAAAAGGCGTCTCCCGTAGTTCCTCTCTCAGGAGGAACGAGTTGAACGGACCACGACCTTCGGTGTCGGAAACTCGCCCCGTCTCCAGCCCCGTAAGCGGCGTGAACTTCCCGGAAACGACAGCGGCGTTCGTCGCCTTGTCGATACCGGACTGCGAGCATTATATAAGGTCGTGGCCAAGCGAAAGGAAGACACGGCAGCGGCAAACGCTGTTCGCTTGGCGGCGACGGATTGGAAAATAATGATCAACGACGTCTACAACGCGAAAATTCTCGGTTTTGCCGGAAACATCGCCCGCATCGGCCGGCTCGATCATCCCGACGCGACCGCGAAGGCGCATTCCAAACTGTGCGGCTCGACCGTGACCGTCGACCTCAAGATGGAGGACGGCGTCGTCACCGACTTCGCCCACGACGTGAAGGCCTGCGCGCTCGGCCAGGCATCGTCCTCGATCATGGCGCAGCATGTCGTCGGCGCCAGCGCCGAGGAATTGCGCGCGGTGCGCGAGACCATGCTGAAGATGCTGAAGGAGAACGGCGCGCCGCCGGAAGGGCGCTTCGCCGACCTTGGCTATCTGGAGCCGGTGCGCGACTACAAGGCGCGCCATGCCTCGACCATGCTGACTTTCGACGCCGTGGTCGACGCCATCGGCCAGATCGAGAAGAAACGCGCCGAAGAAGCGGCTTAGCACGCGCCTAAATCGCTCCTGCTTTCGGCGAATTCGCTTCTGATCCAGTCGGCGAAGGCCGCGGCCGGCTCGGAGAGATCGTGCAAATTCCTGGCCACCAGCCAATAAGCACCGGACGCGACGTCGATGTCGAACGGCTTGACCAGCGTCCCGGTCGCCAGTTCCTGGCCGATCTGCAGGAGATCGGCCAGCGCCACCCCATGTCCAAGCAGCGCGGCTTGCTTGGAGAGCGAGGCGTCCGCAAGCATCGGGCCGCGCGCGGGCACGGCATCGGCCGGCACGCCTGCCGCCTCGAACCAGCGCGCCCAGCCCTGGCGGTTTTCCTCGTGCAAAAGCGTGAAGCGAGCAAGATCGGCCGGTGTCTCGAGGACCGATCCCGACGAAAGCAACGCCGGCGACAGGACCGGCGAATCCACTGTCGGGGCCAGCCGCTCGGCCTCGGCACGCGGCCATGAGGTGGCGTGTGCGCTGAAGCGCAGGGCCAGCTCGGGCTGGTCGCCGCGGAACTCTATCAGGCGAGGATCGACCTCGAGGGAAACGTCGATATCGGGTCGCAACTGCCGGAACCGGTTGAGCCTGGGCACCAGCCACACGGCCGCGAGCGAAGGTTCGACGCTGACACGAACGACGGACTGTGCCGGCGTGGCAACGAGATCACCGAGCAGTTTGTCGATTGCATCGAAGCTCCTGACCAGTTGGGCAAGCAGCCGGCGGCCGGCATCCGTCAGTTCGACGCGGCGATGGTGCCGTTCGAAAAGCGGCTGGCGCAGGAAGGTTTCGAGTTCGCGGATCTGCCGGCTGATCGCCGCTTGCGAGACGAACAGCTCCTCGGCGGCCTTGCTGAAGCTCAAATGCCGGCCAGCCGCCTCGAAGCTCCTCAATGCCGTCAGGGGCAGGCGTCCGCGCTTCATTTCGCATAACCCAGGATTATCCGAAGCGGAAATTATACTCGTTTGAAGGCGAAGGCCAGCGGCGGTCTAATCCGGTCAAAGGAGACACGATCATGATCCAGTTCCTGGACATTCTCGGCGATGTCATGCGGATCGCGACGTTTCAATGGCGTGACGAAAGACGCGATGGAGCGCACCACGAAGAACGGCCGCACCCTGGCCGGTGGGCGCCTCCAACCGACCGGCAACCATTTCGCCGTTTCCGCCCATGACGGCGGGACGGGCGGGATTGCGTTCTCCGGCGCAAGCGCACATCTATCAGCTGGAACGCGGAGATCGCAGTGGGCGACCAGCATGGGCATGCGCATACGGCGTCGAGGCGCGGCCGCAACTGGCCGGGCCCTTGGCGCAAGACGCCTGGCCGCGTGCTCGGCACCTCTTTCGTGCGGCTTTACCAACTGACGCTGTCCGGCTTTGTCGGCAATTCCTGCCGGCATTTGCCGACCTGTTCGGAATACGCGCATGAGGCGATTGCCCGCCATGGTCTTTGGGCCGGTGGCTGGATGGGGTTGTTCCGCGTGCTGCGCTGCGGTCCATTCGGCACGCACGGCATCGATCTCGTGCCGGAGGCTCTGGAGCCCCGTTACGCCTGGTTCATGCCATGGCGGTACTGGCGGATCGGCCGTAAGCGCGGCGACGCGCAGGGATGAGGACGCTGTTCATGCGGCGCCAGCCGCGCCGGTTTACGATCCGGTAGGGTTAACGCAAGCCTGCACAACAACTGCGCATTTGAGACAAAATCGAGACAAGAGACCTCGCTAAGCCCGCTCGCGAACCCCTCCTGGAGCGAGCATCCCATGCGCAACATCGACCGTCTTCCCTTCATCTTTGCCGGAATCCTGTTCCTGCTTGCGTGGCTGTTGGGATTTCCGATGCGCGCTCAATCGGCGCCGCTCGCCGATGTGCACTGCACGCTCATCGTCGACGCCCTGAGCGGCAAGACGCTTCACCAGGACGGCACCTGCGGCCAGCGCTTCAGCCCCGCCTCGACGTTCAAGGTGCCGCTTGCGTTGATCGGCTATGACGCAGGCATCCTCGCCGACGAAAACACTCCGACATGGGACTACAAGCCCGAATTCAAGGCGGTGAAGCGCGACCAGAAGACCGTCGACCCGACGATCTGGGAGCGTGATTCGATCATCTGGTACTCGCGCGAGATCACCCGCCGGCTCGGCGGCGAAAAATTTGCCGGCTATATATCGAAGTTCAACTATGGCAATTCGGACGTATCGGGCAATGCCGGCAAGGACGATGGGCTGACGCATTCCTGGGTCAACTCCTCGCTCGAGATCACGCCGATCGAACAGGTTGCCTTCCTGCGGCGACTTCTCGCCGGCACGATGCCGGTGTCGGCCAAGGCGCATGAAATGACGCGCGCCATCCTGCCGAGCTTCAAGGCCGGCGATTGGGCGGTTCAGGGCAAGACAGGCAGCACCAGGCTCGGCGAGGCCGGCAAGGACAAGCGTTCGCTCGGCTGGTTCGTCGGCTGGGCGCGCAAGGACGGCCGGCAGATCGTGTTCGCCCGGCTGGTCGTCGATACGAAGCGGAGCGACCTGCCGAAGGGTTTGGCGACGCGCGCCACGTTCCTGAAGGACCTGCCGCGGCTGATCAAGTGAACGGGCTTTACGGCGGCGGCATCTGCCCATAAAAGACTGCCGCCGCCGGACGCATCCGGCACCCTGGCAGGTCGCAGCCCCGAACCCCTGATATCTGCATTTACCACCCGCGCTCGTTTGCGGGACTGGATAGGAGATAACCATGCTGAATTCCGTTTCCCTGACATTTCCCGATGGCTCCGTGCGCGACTATGACGCTGCGATGACCGGTGCGGGCCTGGCCGAATCGATCTCGAAGTCGCTGGCCAAGAAGGCCGTGGCCTATGCCATAGACGGCACCGTGCGCGACCTCAGCGATCCCCTGGGCAAATCCGGCAAGGTCGAGATCATCACCCGCGAAGACCCGCGCGCGCTGGAACTCATCCGCCACGACACCGCGCATGTGCTTGCGGAAGCCGTGCAGGAGCTGTGGCCGGGAACGCAGGTCACCATCGGGCCGGTGATCGAGAACGGATTTTATTACGACTTTGCCCGCAACGAACCATTCACGCCGGATGATTTCCCGGTGATCGAGAAGAAGATGCGCGAGATCATGGCGCGCAACAAGCCGTTCACCAAGGAGGTCTGGTCGCGCGACAAGGCGAAAAAAGTCTTCGCCGACAAGGGTGAGCGCTACAAGCTCGAACTGATCGATGCCATTCCCGAGGATCAGGATCTCAAGATCTACGCGCAGGGCGACTGGTTCGATCTCTGCCGTGGTCCGCACATGGCCTCGACCGGCCAGATCGGCAACGCCTTCAAGCTGATGAAGGTGGCCGGTGCCTATTGGCGCGGCGATTCGAACAATCCGATGCTGACACGCATCTATGGCACCGCCTGGGCCGATCAGGCGCAGCTCGAGGCCTACCAGACGATGCTGGAGGAGGCCGAGAAGCGCGACCACCGCAAGCTTGGCCGCGAGATGGACCTTTTCCATTTCCAGGAAGAGGGGCCTGGCGTGGTTTTCTGGCACGCCAAGGGCTGGAAGATGTTTCAGAACCTGGTCAATTACATGCGCCGCCGCCTCGACGAGCAGGGCTATCAGGAGGTCAATGCCCCGCAGGTGCTCGACAAGAGCCTGTGGGAGACGTCGGGCCACTGGGGCTGGTACCGCGACGCCATGTTCAAGGTGACGGTCGCCGGCGATGAAACTGACGACGACCGTATCTTCGCGCTGAAGCCGATGAACTGCCCGGGTCACGTGCAGATTTTCAAGCACGGGTTGAAATCCTATCGCGATCTGCCCGTAAAGCTTGCGGAATTCGGCAATGTGCATCGCTACGAGCCATCGGGTGCGCTGCATGGGCTGATGCGCGTGCGCGGCTTCACGCAGGACGATGCGCATATTTTCTGCACCGAGGAGCAGCTGGCGTCGGAGTGCCTGCGCATCAACGACCTGATCCTGTCGACCTATGCCGATTTCGGTTTCGACGAGATCAGCGTCAAGCTGTCGACGCGGCCGGAAAAACGCGTCGGCACGGACGAGGCATGGGACCATGCCGAGGCGATCATGGGCAGCGTGCTGGAGACGATCAGGACGCGCTCCGGCAACCGCATCAAAACCTCGATCAATCCGGGCGAGGGTGCCTTCTACGGACCGAAGTTCGAATATGTGCTGAAGGATGCCATTGGCCGCGAATGGCAGTGCGGCACGACGCAGGTCGATTTCAACCTGCCGGAACGCTTTGGCGCCTTCTATATCGGCTCGGATTCGGAGAAGAAGCAGCCGGTCATGGTGCACCGCGCCATCTGCGGGTCGATGGAGCGTTTTCTCGGCATCCTGATCGAGAACTATTCCGGTCATTTCCCGCTGTGGTTCGCGCCGTTGCAGGTGGTGGTGGCGACGATCACTTCGGACGCCGACGACTATGCGAACGAGGTCGTGGCGAAGCTGAAAGCCGCCGGCCTGTTGGCGGAAGCCGACCTGCGTAACGAGAAGATCAACTACAAGGTCCGCGAACACTCGCTGGCCAAGGTTCCGGTCATCCTCGTCTGCGGCAAGCGCGAGGCGGAGGAGCAGACCGTCAATATGCGCCGGCTCGGCTCGCGGGATCAGGAGTCGCTCGGCCTTGCCGAGGCGATCGAGCGGCTGACCGAGGAAGCGGTCACGCCGGATCGTCGGCGCAAGCGCGCGGCCTGATTCGGACTGTTTTCGATCGAATGGCGGTGGAGCGATCCACCGCCATTTTCATATCCCTGTCACGCCGGTCTTGTAACGGGTCTCCATGCTCAAGCTGAAATTGCGCGAACGACCGTTTCCCGAACTCTCCTACGCCAATCCGCGCCAGCCGGCGCTGGCGCGCTGGTTCATTCATTCGGTCGAGGGCCTGTCGGGCCGCGATCGCTTCGCCGCGCTTTATGATTTCTGGCGTCGCCAGGTCGTGCCGACCGGAGAGCGTGTGTTCAGCAGAATGCTCGACCTGATCGATGTTGGCGTGCGGACTGCCGACCAATGGCCGCCGGCGAACCTGCCCGATACGCCGCTGGTGATCGTCGCCAACCATCCCTTCGGCATTGGCGATGGCATTGCCGTGCTGTCGTTGGCGGAGCAACTCGGGCGACCGTTCCGGGTGATGATCCACAAGGATCTGCTCAAGATCCGCGAGATGGAACCTTATTCGCTGCCGATCGACTTTTCCGAGACCAAGGACGCGCTGAAGAACAACATGGCGGTGCGCCATGAAGCGGTCCGGCTGCTCAGGGAAGGCGTCACCATCGTGGTCTTTCCCGCCGGTGGCGTGGCCACCGCGCCCAAGGGTTTTGGCCGCGCACGCGACCTGCCGTGGAAGATGTTTCCGGCCCGTCTCGTCCAGGAAGCCAAGGCATCCGTCATACCCATGCATTTCTCCGGCCAGAACGGCAGGCTTTTCCATCTGGTCAGCGGCCCGATGAACATGGCCGAGCGCGACGGCCGGGTGGCCAAATTCGTCGGCAAGGCCTCGCTGACGTTGCGTACCTCGCTGCTCATTCGTGAATTCGCGCGGTTGTCCGGCAAGGCGATCGAGGTGCGCGTCGGCAATGTGCTGAGCTGGGGCGAACTGGAGCCGCTGCGCGACCGCAAAGCGTTGCTCGATCGGCTCTATCGCGGCGTGTTCGACCTGGCGCCAGACCTGCCGCGTCGGCGCATTCCCTTCCTGCCGGCCCGGACGAAACTGGCGGCCTAGTCCAAGGGCTAATCGGCGCCTTCCTCGGGATCCATCGCCGCGGCTTCGGTGGCCAGAACCTCGATCTCCTGGTTCTGGCCGGCAACGACCGTGAAATCCTTCTGGTAGATGCGGTCGCGGTTCTTGGCGATGATGGTGTAGTCGCCTTCGGCGAGCACCATCGAGGCGAAGGCGCCGACGGTTTCCTTGATCGGATCGCCGGATTCGTTGAGCAGCGACCACGAGGTGTCGGCGATCGCTTCGCCGCCGGCTTCGCGCACCAGCTTCATGGTGATTTCGGCCGCGTGATGCTCGACGGTGGCTTCGGTCAGCTTGCCGGCCTCGACGCGTATGTCCGAGCGGATCACTGCATTGACCGCACCATAGGTCGAGACGACATGGTAGATGCCGGCATTGAGCCGCACGACGCTGTTGGGTTCGACATCGGGAATGATCAGCGCGCGGTCGCCATTGGCCTCGGCGGTGCCCTCATAGATCGAGAAGCGCAGTTTCTTCGGCGGTATGCGAACGCCGCCGGACAGAACCGCGTCGAGCTTCAATCCGCCGGCATCAAGCACCAGGCTTTCTCGCTTGGCGTCCTTGCCGACAGTGATGCGCTTGGTGGCGCCGGCGCGGCCGTAGGAGGCGTGGACCAGGTAGCTGCCGGGCTCGAGCTGGAAGACGGCGCTGCCGCCATGGGCGGAGGCGACCATCGGCAATTTGCCGTTGACGGCTTCAGGCTTGAAGACACGCCAGACGAGCCCTCGGGTGATGTCGGTGCCCTTGTCGGTCAACTGGGCCGAGAGCGTAATGGCGCCACCGCCGCCAAGCGCCAGCGGGGTTTCACTCTTCGGCGTCGCGTAGCTCGAAATTCCGGGAAGTTTCAGGTCGCCGACGCCGTCCTTCTCCTGCGCGACAGCCAGTGAAACCGGCGCCATGAACAGCGTGGCGCAGAGCCAGACCAGGAAAAGACGCAGTCGCCCCTCAAACATGCCTTGCGTTGAAGCCCATGGCGGTGGCAATTTCAAGGCTTAAGAGTCCGATCCGTGACTCTTCAGCCCGGCGCTAACGCGCCTTTGCCCGAGCCGCCCGAATTCCCGATGGTGCGCTTCAGCTCAAAATAGAGTTTTTAGGAGACTTGCGCCCATGGCGTCGCCGATCATCGACTTCCTGCTGACCCGAAATTCGGCGCCGATTCCCGACCTCAAGGAGCCAGCGCCCAGCGATGCCGACATCGCGACGATGATTGCCGCCGCCACGCGCGTGCCCGACCACGGCCGGCTCGAACCGTGGCGCTTCATTCTCTATCGCGGCGAAGCCCGCATCGAGATCGGCAAAAAGCTGGCGGCCCTGGCCGAACAGCGCGAGGGGCCGTTGCCGGAAGGCCGCCGCAACCAGGAACTGGCTCGGTTCTCGCGCGCGCCGCTGGTGATCGGTGTCGTGTCTGTTCCCCGGGAGAATCCCAAGATCCCGCAATGGGAGATGTTCCTGTCGGGCGGCATGGCGGCGATGAACCTGATGATCGCGGCCAATGCGCTGGGCTATGGCACCAACATGATCAGCAACTGGTATTCCGATGTCGCGGAGGGCAGGGCGATCCTGGGGCTGGCGCCGCAAGAGCGCGTCGTCGGCTTTGTCCATATCGGCTCCCATGCCGGTCCGGCTCCGGAGCGGCCACGGCCCGATCCGGCCAAGCTCTACGCCGATTACGCCGGACCTTGGGCGGGCTGAATGTTCTACGAGCCGGCCAAGGGGCACGGGCTGCCGCACGATCCGGCCAAGGCCATCGTGGCGCCACGCCCGATCGGCTGGATATCCACGCTGAACAAGGCCGGTGAGGTCAATCTCGCGCCATACTCCTTCTTCAACGCCGTCTCGACGCGGCCTTTCATCGTCTGGTTTTCCTCGGAGGGCGAGAAAGACAGTGCTTCGTTTGCCCAGGAAACCGGTGAGTTCGTCGCCAATCTGGTCAGCCGCGAGCTTGCCGAGAAGATGAACTACACATCCGTCGACGCGCCGCGTGGCGTCAACGAGTTCGTCTATGCCGATCTCGCCATGGCGCCCTCGCGTCTCGTCGGGCCGCCGCGCGTGGCGGCCGCACCGGCGGCGCTGGAGTGCCGGGTGACGGAGATTTTTCGCCCAAAGGCGCTGGACGGATCATCGACAAGCGCGGTCGTCGTCGCCGGTGAGGTGATCGGCGTGCACATCGACGATGCCTTCCTGAAAGACGGGCTGTTCGACATCACCAAGGCCGGCAATGTCGCGCGTCTCGGCTATATGGATTATGCCAGTGTCGACGAGGTCTTCTCGATGCGCCGACCGCGCTGGGAAAAAGGGTAGGCGTCAGGCCGATATACCGGCCGCCCTGGCCCGTGCCAGCAGCCGTTCGGCCAGCCGTAGATGCGGACGGTCGAACATCTTGCCGTCGATGCCGACGACGCCCGGATTTGCCGCTGCCTCGAACGCCGCGACGATGGCCGCCGACTGTTTCACCGCCTCGGCCGAGGGCGTGAAGGCGGCGTTGATGACGGGCACCTGGTCGGGGTGGATCGCCATCTTGCCGGTGAAGCCGTCGCGTTCGGCCTCGGCGCATTCGGCGGAAAAGCTGGCCATGTCGCGAAAATTCGGGAACACGGTGTCGATTGCCGCGACCTCGGCCGCGCCGGCGGCAAGGATGGTCATGGCGCGAGCGAGACGGAATACATCTGTGTAGCGGCCGTGCTCGTCGCGGGCCGCACGCGCCCCGATCGCGGCCGACAGGTCTTCCGCGCCCCAGGTGAGGCCGGTGAGCCTGGCGCTTGCCCCGGCATAGGTAGCCGCCGCCAGAACACCCCTGGGCGTTTCGGTGATGATCGGCAAGATCCTGATCGAGCCGTCGGGCAGGCCGTTCTCGGCTTCGCGAACCCTGAGCTTGCCCGCGAGCTGCTGCACGTCCTGGCCGCTGTTGGACTTGGGCAACATGATGCCATCCGGACTTGCCGGAATGAGCGCGGCAAGATCGTCATCCGTCAGCCCGGTCGAGAGGTCGTTGACCCTGACATAGATCGCCGAGTTGGTTTGCCGCCTGCGTTCGAGGATGAAGCGCGCCGCGATCTCGCGCGCCTGAGCCTTGTTCTGCGGCGCCACGGAATCCTCGAGATCGACGATGACCACGTCGGCGCCGGCGCCAAATCCCTTTTCCAGCTTGCGCTCGGAATCGCCGGGAACAAACAGCAGCGAGCGCATCAGGCCGCCTTCTTCAGCATCATCGCTTGCCTGGTGCATTTGGCGACCAAATCGCCATGCTGGTTGTAGGCCCGGTGCTCGAATTCGACGATGCCGCGGTCAGGCTTCGATTTGGACTCGCGCACCGAGATCACTGTGGTCTCGACGCGGATGGTGTCGCCATGGAAAACCGGGTGCGGAAACACGGTTTCCTTCATGCCGAGATTGGCGACCGTGGTGCCGACCGTGATGTCGTTGACCGAGATGCCGATCATCAGGCCGAGCGTGAACAGGGAATTGACCAGCGGCTTGCCCCATTCGCTCCTGGCGGCGAAATCGAAGTCGATATGCAGCGGCTGCGGGTTCAACGTCATCACCGAAAACAGCATGTTGTCGCTCTCGGTGACGGTCTTGCGCAGCGTATGCTGGAAGACGTGGCCGACAACAAACTCCTCGAGATATAGCCCGGCCATTTCCCGTCTCCTGCGCTGTTTGACGGTTGATAGGCGCTGCTTCAGGCGCTCGCAAGCCAGTCAATGAACATGGTGAACCGTTCGTAAACCATTTCTGCCTACCGTCTTCACGGGGCCGGAAACCCTCCGGCAAGGGGCTTGAGCAGGCGGGCATGGTTGTTGTTTCGCATTTCCTGAAATGGATCTACACGGCCAGGGTATCGGAGCGGGCCGCCGCGGCCAATGCACTGGCCCGTGCCTATGTCAATTCCGAATTGCCGTTCGAGGACCGCTGCGCCGCCGAGGCGGCGCTGACGCTGCTGCTCGACGATGCTTCGTCGAAGGTGCGGCTGGCGATGGCGGAAGCGCTCTCGATGAGCCACCACGCGCCGCTGCAGATCATCAGCGTGCTTGCCGCCGACCAGCCGGAGGTCGCCGGTGTCGTGCTGGCGCGCTCGCCGCTGCTCACGGACGCCGATCTGATCAACCGCGTGGCGGCGAGCCAGAAGGCAACGCAGAAACTGATCGCCGACCGGCCTTCCGTCTCGATGGCGTTGTCGGCGGCCATCGCCGAGGTCGGCGAGGCGGAGGCCTGCGCCGTATTGCTCGCCAACAGCGGCGCCGCCATCGCTTCGATGAGCTTCCGCCGCATGGCGGAACGCCATGGGCATCTGCCTCTGGTGCGCGAGGCGCTGATATCGGATATCAGGCTGCCCGCCGACTGCCGGCATATGCTGCTCGTCAAGCTTGGCGAGACCTTGAAGACGTCGCCGTTGGTCATGGCATTGATGGGAGCCGCGCGTGCCGACCGCGTCATGCGCGACGCCTGCGTCAAGGCGTCCGTGACTCTGATCGAGGGCACGCGCCAGGAAGAACACGCGGCGCTGATCGAGCATCTCAGGCTGCGCGGCGATCTCACCGCGAGCTTCCTGATCCGCACCATCGCGCACGGTAAGGTCGATTTCTTCGGCTCGGCGCTGGTCGCGCTCAGCCAGCAGTCCGAACCACGGGTGAGGGCGCTGCTGGCAGGTGGGCACGACGTGGCGCTGCAGGCCCTGTTCCGCGGCGCTGGGCTGGCTTTGGCCACGCATGCGATCATCCTGCGCGCCCTGAAGATCTGGCGGGAGGTCGCCAACGGCAAGCGCGTCGCCGGCGTGCAGGAAGTCAGCTGGCTGATGCTCAAGGAGTTGGGCGGCCAATCCGCCGAAGGGGATCTCGCCGCGCTGGTCAAGTCGATCCATCTCGATGCGCTGCGCGAGAACGCGCGCGGCCACGCACTGGCGATTGCAGCGGCCTAACGCTTGCCTACTGGCGGCTTTTGGCTGCGACGTCGCTGCGTTGTAGGCACAACCGATTGGTATTATGTTTCCGCCTATGCACGTACCGCCCGCAATGCGCCTCAGGGTGCCGGCTGAAATCAAGCCGCTCATCGACGAAATCAGGGTTCGCCTGAACCCCGATTCCATTTGGCTGTTCGGCAGCCGGGCGAGGGGTGATCATCGGCCCGACAGCGACTGGGATATTCTCGTTGCCTTGCCTGACGACTCGGAGGCGGACCTCCTGGACCCGCTAATCGGGTGGTCAATCCAGCACGACGTTGGAATACCAGCCACGATCCTGTCCACGACGTCCAGTGCGTTGGCCGCGAGTTGGGATTCACGAAATACGATAGCCTATGACATCGCTCGGAATGGGCGTCGACTGGATGTCTGACCACTGGACAATCGCCAGCGCCCTTCGGTTGGCGAACGGATGCATCAGGGATGCGCATATTCTTGCCGAGTCAGGGTCCCGTAATGCGGCCTATCTCAGCCAGCAAGCTATCGAACAGGTCATCCGAGCGTTGGCGACTTCGGAGGCCATCCACATCGAACGTCACGATGCACATCAACTCGATAAGATCGTAAGGCGCTTGCCAGACGATCACGCCGAGAAGACGGCGTTGCAGTCCCTCGTTTGGCTGGAAGCCTATGCGACCACATTCAGATATACACTGCCTTCTGGCCAGATACCTCGTGCGCCCGACAAGGTAAAACTTCAGAAAGCCATTGACGATATCACGAACCTTATCCTGCGGCTTGCAGCACACTTCAAGATCGATCTTGGCGATGAATCAAAGCCGGCCCAGACGGTGGCGCCTATGCGCAGGCCCGGTCTACGATGATCTTTGCCTAGGACCTGTTGCTCGCGAAGAAATCCGGAAAATCCTCCATCGCCGCGGCGATAATGCGCAGGGACGCCGCGATCTGCAGCATGTCGCCGGTGGCGTTTCGCTGGGCGATGCCCGCCGCATACTGCCGGGCGACGGCGACGGTCGCTGTTTGCGGATCGCCAGGAGCCCGGAAAAGCAGCTCGCGTGCCAATCCCCTCAGGAAGTTGGCAATTGATAGCGCTGTTTCCGATGGGATGGCATGGTTTTGGGCCGCGCTGCGCAGCCGCAGGATCTCCAGGCCGACCGTGACGGAGGCGACGCCGCCGCCCAGGATCGCCTCGCCCTTCCTGCCGGAATTCTGCACCAGCGGCATCAGCTGATTGACCCGGTCATAAGCGAGGCTCTCGAAGGCCGAACGCCTCGGCACGCGCTCATGCAGGCAAAGCCGCGCCAGATCCTCGCGCATGGCCCGCACGATGCGGTCGGCCGCGAGCCAGGGATCGGCCGGCAATACGACGATGAAGACGCCGATCGCCAGCAGGATGCCGACCAGGATCGACGCCGAGCCGGCGAAGAAGGGGCCGGGATCATAGGTCATCGCCTGGTGAGGACTGAGAAAGGCCAGGAAGTTGATGGCGAAGGCCGTGGCCACGCCGACATAGCGCGGATTGGCCATGGCGAGTGCGGCCGGCACCATGATGGGCACGACGAACAGCATGAACCAGCCGAAGCCGGGCAAAGCGGGAAGCGCGATCTGGCCGACGAGAAAGGCAAAGGGCAAAGCGAGCAGCGTTCCCTTGAAGAACCCCCAGGATACCTGCACCGGATCGGGGCGAGCGGCAAACAGGCTCGACACGACGGCAACGAGGATGACGGTGCCGGCCGCTTCCGACCACTTCGTCGTCAGCCAGAAAGCCGCGACCAGCAGCGTGGCAACGGCCGCGCGGATGGCGTTGCGCGCGGCACCGGGATAGTCGCGATGCACCACCAGGGCGGGCTGCTGGCTGCCGGGACCTGGACGACGGGTCACCGGCGCGCGCAAGGCGTCGAGGCCACGCAGCACCTGTTTCAGCGCCTCGGCGAAATCGGCTGCTATGGTGAGGCGGGTGATGGTTCCGACCCTGTCCTCACCTTGATCGGTCGAGGCATCGGGCATTTGCCGGGCTTTTATCGAGATTGCGTCGAGGCGCGCCAACCAGGGCGAGGTATCGTCCAGCGCTCCCGGCTTGGCGGCCAGTTCGCTGACAAGAGCCTGCAGTTCCGAGCGCACCGGGATGAGGGCGGCGTTTTTCGGAGCTGCATGAGAATGGAGCGCGCGCGCCGCCGAAAGGGCGGAGAGCAGTTGTCCGATGGTGCGCCGTACCGGATGCGCGCGCGGCGCGAAGCTCGGCGCTTCGAGCCTGGCATAGGCGCGCATCTCGCCAAGCGTCTGGGTGTCGGCGACAAGCTTCCGGTGAAGGCCGATCAGCGTCGCCCGATCGCCGCCCGAGAACGCGCCGCCGGCATAGGTGGCGAGGTCGAGAATGCAGCGTTTCAGCCGCGAGATGATGGCGTCGCTGGCCAGTTTCGGCAGGATCAGCCGGCTGGTGAGGCCGGCGCAGACGATGCCGAGCACGATCTCGGCACAGCGCGCGACCGCGAGATCGACGACCAGGTGCGGTTGGCCGAAGGCGGGAAGGCCGATGATCATGGCGGTGTAGCCGGCAAGGGCGGCGCCATAGGCTTCGGGATTGCGCAGCAGCGACGAGACGAAGGTGCAGATGCCAATCCAGACGGCAAGCACCGTCACCAGAATCCAGGGGCCGGTGCCGAACGCCGTGGTGATGCCGATTGCCGCGACACCCCCGACAAGCGTGCCGAGCAGCCGGTAGAAGCCTTTCGCCAGCACCATGCCGGCAACCGGCTGGGCGACGATGAACACCGTCATCATTGCCCATTGCGGGTGGTCGAGCTTGAGCGCGTAAGCGGCCAGCAATGCGATCAGGCCGGCCGAAACGGTGCGCAGCGCGAAAATCCAGTCCGAGCGCGTCGGTTGCGTCACCCCGGCCAGGCTCGTCTCGAAATTGGTTTTCAGCCGCGCCCAGGTCACATGCTGGTCTCCATGTCAGGGACGCAAGCTAAACTGGCCAGCGGCTAGATATCCAGCACTTCCGTCTCGGCGAATTCGGCACGTTCCTGGATGAAGCGGAAGCGGGCTTCGGGCTTGGTGCCCATCAGTGCGTCGACCGCATCCTTGGTCGCCGCCTCGGCGTCGATCACGTCGACCCTGAGCAGCGTGCGCTTCCTCGGGTCCATGGTGGTCTCCTTGAGCTGCGCGGCCATCATTTCGCCCAGGCCCTTGAAGCGGCCGAGTTCGACCTTGCCGCGGCCGGTGAATTCGGTGCGCAGAAGCTCGTCCTTGTGCGCGTCGTCGCGGGCATAGGCGACCTTGCCGCCTTGCCTGATCGAGTAGAGCGGCGGCACCGCCAGGTAGAGATGGCCGCCGCGTACCAGCGCCGGCATCTCCTGGTAGAAAAAAGTGATCAGCAGCGAAGCGATGTGGGCGCCGTCGACGTCGGCGTCGGTCATGATGATCACGCGATCGTAGCGCAAATCCTCGTCGCGGTACTTTGACCGCGTGCCGCAGCCGAGCGCCTGGATCAGGTCCGATATCTGCTGGTTGGCGGCCAGCTTGTCATTGCCGGCGCTGGCGACGTTGAGGATTTTGCCGCGCAGAGGCAATACCGCCTGGCTGGCACGGTCGCGCGCCTGCTTGGCCGAGCCGCCGGCGGAATCGCCTTCGACGATGAAGAGTTCTGCACCCGCCGCCGCATTCTGCGTGCAGTCGGCGAGCTTGCCAGGCAGGCGCAGCTTGCGCACCGCGCTTTTGCGCGACACTTCCTTTTCCTGGCGCCGGCGCACCCGCTCATCGGCGCGCGCGATCACCCATTCGAGCAGTTTTGAAGCTTCCTGCGGATTGTCGGCCAGCCAATGGTCGAACGGGTCGCGGATCGCGGTCTCGACGATGCGAATCGCTTCGATCGTCGCCAGCCTGTCCTTGGTCTGGCCGACGAATTCCGGTTCGCGGATGAACACCGACAGCATGCCGGCGGCCGAGATCATGACGTCTTCCGATGTGACGATCGAGGCGCGCTTGTTGCCGACGAGATCGGCATAGGCGCGTAGGCCGCGCGTCAGCACATTGCGGAAGCCGGCCTCGTGCGTGCCGCCTTCACCGGTGGGAATCGTGTTGCAGTAGGAATTGATGAAGCCGTCGCCGCCGAACCAGGTCACCGCCCATTCCAGCGACCCATGGCCGCCCTGTTTCTCGCTCTTGCCGGCGAAGATTTCGCGGGTGACCTGGAAGTCGTCGCCGAGTGATGCCTTGAGATAATCCTTGAGGCCGCCTGGGAAATGGAATTCCGCCTTGGCCGGCGTCTGGTCCTTTTCCTTGATCAGGGAGGGATCGCAGGTCCAGCGGATCTCGACGCCGCCGAACAGATAGGCCTTGGAGCGCGTCATGCGATAGAGCCGCGCCGGCTCGAAGGCGGCGCCCTTGCCGAAGATCTGCTCGTCGGGATGGAAGCGGATCCTGGTGCCGCGGCGGTTGTGCACCTCGCCGAGGTGCTCCAGGCCGCTTACCGGAACGCCACGTGAAAAGCGTTGGCGATAGAGCTGGCGGCCGCGCGCGACTTCGACCTCGAGATGGTCGGATAAGGCGTTGACGACGGAAACGCCGACGCCGTGCAGGCCACCTGATGTCTCATAGACCTTGGAATCGAATTTGCCGCCCGAATGCAGCGTCGTCATGATGACTTCGAGCGCCGGCTTCTTGAATTTCGGATGCGGGTCGACCGGGATGCCGCGTCCATTGTCGGTGACAGTGAGATAGCCGTCGGCGGAAAGCTCGACATCGATGAAGGTAGCGTGGCCGGCAACCGCTTCGTCCATCGAATTGTCGATGACCTCGGCGAACAGATGGTGCATCGCCTTGTCGTCGGTGCCGCCGATATACATGCCCGGCCGGCGGCGCACCGGCTCGAGGCCCTCGAGCACCTCGATATCGGCGGCACTGTAGCCCTCCGAACCGTCACGGATCGCGGCCGGACGCTTGGCCGCCGCTTGCACCAGCGGATCCGCTGGGCGCGCCGACGCGCGAACCGGCTGCGGCTGTTTCTCCAGATTGCCGAAAAGATCGTTGTTGTCGTCCATGCCTGCCATAGCGCCCAAGCTGCGAATCACCCCGTCGATACTGCCACGCTTTTCAGCGCCAAGCGACGGAGGTTCCTGTTACGTTCGGGGATTTAACCCCCTCTTATCCTAAAACCATTCGATAACCAAGCCGGTGGAAATCGGGCGTACCGGCGGCCGGAAGATTCCTGATTCTTTAACAATGCGGCCTAGCGTGAGCCCAACATAACAAGAAACGACGGGCATCAGGGGTTTCGGCGTGAGGGGCAAGGCCATAACGATGATCGGCATCGCCGCCGTTTTCGGCGCGATCTCGATCTTTGCCGCGGATTTCTGGGTGAAGAGCCAGGCCAAGGCCGACGCCGAGGAGAAAACGGCTTCGATCGCCGCTCCGGCCGCACCCAGGATCGAGTTCAAGACGATCGTGGTGGCGAGCGCGCCGTTGCGTTACGGCATGGAGCTCGACCGCGCCAAGCTCAGCGAGATCCCATGGCCGCAGGATTCCCTACCGCAGGGTGCCTTTGCCACCATCGATGGATTGCTGGGCGAGGGTGGCCGGGTCGTGCTGTCGCCGATCGACGTCAACGAGCCGGTGCTGCTCACCAAGCTGTCGGGACCGAACGGCCGCGCGACGCTGTCCAATATGCTGACGCCCGGAATGCGGGCGGTCACCATCCGCACCGACGAGATCGCCGGCGTCGGCGGCTTCGTCACGCCCGGCGACCGTGTCGATGTCGTGCTGACCCGTGACGCCGGCGAAATCCAGGAAGTCGCCAAGAACGCGCAAGGCGCGTCCGGTTCGACCATCACCTCGGAGATCGTCGTTGCCGATGCCAAGGTGCTGAGCGTCGGGCAGGGCGCCGACGAGCGCCAGACGACGCCGCAGGTGGCCAATTCCGTGACCCTGGAGGTGACGACCGAAGGCGCGCAGAAAGTGGCGCTGGCGCGCACCGTCGGGACGCTGTCGCTCTCGCTGCGCTCGGCCAGCGAAGGCGGCGACGGCAAGAACGGCGTCACCACCATCTCATCCTTCGGCGGATCGGTGGCTTCCAAGACCCAGGCCGCGGCCGGCTCCTTGTTCGATGCCATCGCCAAGGAGCCGGAGAAGCCGAAATTCAAGACGGTCATCGTGACACGCGGCACGCAGGCCGAGGAATATCAGGTTCCTTCGCGGGACCAGAAGTAAGGACCGGTGGGGACCGGGCGGGACGGGATCATGGTGATGCATACGCACTATCGAATGACGGGTCGGTTGCGTTTCGTGCGCGCTCTGGCGGTGGCGGTTTGCCTGGCCGCGAGCGGCATGCTTGCATTCGCCGGCGCGGCCAAGGCGGACAACGACATCGTCTATGTCTCGTCGACCAAGAACGCCTCGATCAAGGTCGCCAAGGGCAAGCCCAAGACGATCATGACGAGCGCCGCCTTCTACCAGATCGTCATCGGCGATCCGGAGATCGCCAACGTCAATCCGCTGACCGACAAATCCTTCTATGTGCTGGGCAATAATCTCGGCACCACCGGCATCGCGCTGTTCGACCAGAACAAGCAGCTTGTCGGCACCGTCGACATCGAAGTGACGCTCGACACCGACCAATTGGCCAGCACCATCCGTGCCAGCGTGCCCGACGCCAAGATCAAGGTCGGCTCGGCCAATGGCCGTGTCGTGCTTTCGGGCGAGGCCGATGACGCCGTCGCCGCCGAAAAGGCAAACAAGATCGCCACCCGCTTCTCCGGTAATGAGGAGGTGATCAATTCGGTCAATATCTCCTCGTCGCAGCAGGTCCAGCTCAATGTCCGCTTCGTCGAGATCAACCGCCAGGCCGGGCAGGACCTGGGCGCGAAATACAGCGCCAATTTCGCTTACGGCTTCGGCGGTCGCGATGTCTCTCTCGATCCGGGCACGGTGCCGGGGGCAGGGACCGGTGAAGCCATAGGCCGGCTGCTGTCCAACGGCGTTTCGATCGATATCGCGATCAAGGCGCTGGAGGAGCGCGGCCTTGCCCGAAGGCTGGCGGAACCGAACCTCATCGCGCGGTCCGGCGAAACGGCGAGCTTCCTTGCCGGCGGCGAATTCCCGATCCCGGTTTCGGAGGACAATGGCAAGATCTCCGTGAGCTACAAGAAATACGGCGTCAGCCTGGATTTCACGCCGACCGTGCTGAAGGACGGGCTGGTGAGTCTCGACATCGCGCCGGAAGTCTCCTCGATCGACGCCTCGGCATCCTACAATATCGGCACCATCTCGGTGCCGGGTTTCATCGTGCGCCGCGCCAAGACCTCGGTCGACCTAAAGAACGGCCAGAGCTTCATGATTGCCGGGCTGCTGCAGTCGCAGAACGACATCACCACATCGCGCATTCCGGGCCTCGGCAAGATGCCCGTGCTTGGGGCGCTGTTCTCGTCGAAATCCTACCAGCGGCGCGAGACCGACCTGGTCATCATCGTTACGCCCTATCTGGTCAAGCCGGTCGATCCGTCGAAGAAAATGGCCGAGCCGACCGATGGGACGCAGCCCGCCAGCAATGCCGACTATTTCCTCAACAACACCGAGGAGGTGAAGGGGGCGGACACCAACCGTGCGCTGGCATTGGCCGACGGCGGCGCCGCGCGGGGCGCTTCCGCCACCAAAGTCGGTCATTTCCTCGACCTGCCGAAGGACTGAAGCCATGCGTCTGATCCTGAGGTCGAGCATCGCCCTGCTTCTTGCCGGCCCGGCAAGCGGCTGCACCAGCGACGACTACCTACGCAGCGAAGGGGTGACGTCCGGCGCCGGCGAGGCGCAGGCCGCCAACACCGTCAAACAGATGGTCGATCCGTGGAAGTACGGCGTCCAGAACACCAGGCTTCTCGTGCCTGCCAAGCGCGGGACCGCCGGGCCGGTCACTCCCGATCAGGCGGCCGGTGCCAAGGCAGCGCAAACGACCACGGGCAACTGATCCAGACGGCGATCGACCTCACAGGCGGCGAGAATGGCAAACAGCACCAGGAAAATCCTGCTCATATCGACAGACCGGACATTCGCGCAGGACACGAAGACGGCCTTTGCCGCCTCCGAGATCATCCAGATCGTGACGGTGGAGAGGAGCATCACCGAGCTGCGCGGCGAGGTCCAGGAGGCCGAGTTCGGCGTCGTCATCGTCGACATGGATGCGGCGAAACTGGAAGAAATCGAGTCACTGCAGCGTGTCATGCGCCGGCTCGAGGGCAAGGCGCCCGTGGTCGTCGTCACCCAGGAGTTCAACGCCGCCGCCGTGCGCATCTTGGTGCAGCTCAAGGTCGCCGACTTCCTGGTCAAGCCGATCACCACCGCCGATCTCGTGCGTTCGGTCGTGCGGGCGTTGCAGGGACCCGGGCGCGAGGAAAACACCGAATCGCAGATCTATACCTTCATGCCCGCCGCCGGCGGCGTCGGGACCACGACACTGGCGCTGCAGACGGCGTTCCAGCTGCACCACTCGGTGACGCGCGGCGCGTCGACCTGCGTGGTCGACCTCAATTTCCAGCAGGGTGCCTGCGCCGAATATCTCGATCTGGAGCCGCGTTTCGATATCACCGAAATCGAGAACCAGCCCGAGCGCCTCGACCGGCAACTGCTCGATGTCATGCTGTCCAAGCACGCCAGCGGCCTTTGCGTGCTGGCGGCGCCCACGCATCCGGCCGAGATGCGCTCGTTCAAGACCGATGTCGTTGTGCGCATGCTGGACCTCGTTTCGGCCTATTTCGACAATGTCGTCATCGATATGCCGCGCACCTGGTTTCCGTGGACGGAGACGGTGCTGCTCGGTTCCAACAAGCTCTACATCGTTGCCGAAATGACGGTGCCGTGTCTGCGCCACACGCAGCGGCTGATCCAGGCCGTCTACGAGACCGCCGGCAAGGAAGTGAAGCCGAACGTGATCGTCAATCGTTTCGAGCAGAAGATGTTCGACAACGGCATCAAGCAGGCGGACGTCCAGGAAATCCTCGGCGAGCATTTTGTCGGCGGCATCGCCAACAACTACCGGCTGGTGCGCGAGGCGGTCGACCGCGGCGTGCCGTTGCACGAGATCGATCCCAACGCCAATGTCGTCAACGACCTGAAGAGGATCATTCTTCCGGAAGAGGCGGTGGCGACCGCGAGCAAGTCGAAGTCGCTGTTCGGTCTCGGCAGGGGCCTCCTGAAGAGGAAAGCCGGATGACCAGCCGTTTTTCGACCCTGCAGAACCGTGATGCGCGTCCTCAACGTCCAGCGGAATCGACGCCGGTCGCGCATCATGCGGTCGTCATCCCGACCAGCCGAAAAGTCTTGCCGGCGAAGCCGGAAGCAGCACCGGCAAAGAACGCCAACAAGGTGCTCGATGCCCGCGTGCGCATCCACCGGATGCTGCTCGAGGAGATCAACCTTGTCGCACTGGAGCGCTTGCCCAAGGACGAGATGCGCCGGCAGGTATATGATTTCGTGTCGGAAAAGACCCGCCAGGAGCGCATGGCGATCAACACCGCCGAACTCGACGCGCTGGTCGACGACATCGTCGACGAAATGGTCGGCCTCGGCCCGCTCGAACCGCTGCTCAAGGATCCAGACATCAACGATATCCTGATCAACGGCCATCAGAACTGCTTCGTCGAAAAGAAGGGCAAGCTGCAGCAGGTCCACATCCCGTTCAAGGACGAGGCGCATCTGCTCCGGATCGTCAACAAGATCGTCGCCGCCGTCGGCCGCCGCGTCGACGAATCGCAGCCGATGGTCGACGCACGCATGCTGGACGGCTCGCGCTTCAACGCGGCCATCCGCCCGGTCGCCGTCGACGGCCCGCTGGTGTCGATCCGCAAGTTCTCCAAGAACAAGCTTGGCCTGCACAGGCTGGTCGAGTTCGGCGCCATCACGCAGAACATGGCCGAGGTGCTGGCGGCGGCCGTCCATGCCCGCAAGACGACGATCATTTCGGGCGGCACCGGCACCGGCAAGACGACGATGCTCAACGCGCTGTCGGCCTTCATCCCGGAAGACGAGCGGCTGATCACCATCGAGGACGCGGCGGAACTTCAATTGCAGCAGCCGCATGTCGCGCGCATGGAGACGCGCCCCGCCAACATCGAGGGCCATGGCGAGCTGAAGCAGCGCGACCTGGTCAAGAACGCGCTGCGCATGCGCCCCGACCGCGTCATCCTCGGCGAGTGCCGCGGCGAGGAGGCCTTCGACATGCTGCAGGCGATGAACACCGGCCATGAAGGGTCGATGGCGACCATCCACGCCAATACGCCGCGTGACTGCATTTCGCGCCTGGAGCAGATGCTGGGCATGACCGGCATGCCGATGACCGTGCAGTCGATCCGCAGCCAGATCGCCAGCGCCATCGACATCATCGTCCAGCTGACCCGGCTTTCCGACGGCAAGCGCAAGGTGACCAGTGTCGCCGAGGTGACCGGCATGGAAGGCGATGTCATCCAGATGCAGGAGATATTCCGTTTCGTACGCACCGGTATGGAGGCCGACGGCAAGATCCTCGGTTATTACGAGGCGACCGGCATAAGGCCGCGTTTCCTGGAGGATCTGCGCGCCATGGGCATCGAGTTTCCAGGACGCTATTTCGAACCCGGCCGGCCGCAGGAGTAGCCGGATGTTCGACGGGTTCAGCGCGATCTATGTCGTCTATGCCGGAGCCGCGCTGACCGGCATCATGATCGCCGAGGCCGCCTATCTGCTCTACGCCGGCCGCAGCGACAAACGCACCGCCATCAACCGGCGCATGAAGTTGCGGGAAAACAAGATCAGCCAGGAACAGGTGCTGATCCAGCTGCGCAAGGAGCGCGGCCTCGATGCCGGCACCCCGCTGTTTTCTCCCGACCGGTTCCGGGCGCTGCGCACGCAGTCGGGCATGATCATGCCGCTGTCGAAATTCCTGATGATCACCTGCGGCGTGGCGATGGCCGCGACCCTGTTCGCTATCTCGCGCGGCTTGCCGCTGTTGATGGGGCTCATCCTTTTTTTCGTGCTGGCGCCGTTGCTGCCGGTCATGGCGATGCGCTCCATGCGCAAGCGCCGGCTCAAGCGTTTCGGCATGCAGTTGCCGGAGGCGCTGGAGCTGATCACGCGCGGCCTCAAGGCAGGTCATCCGGTACCGGTGGCCATTGCCATGGTGTCGCGTGAGATGCCCGATCCGATCGGCACCGAATTCGGCGTCATCGCCGACGAGGTGACCTATGGTTCCGACCTTGTCTCGGCATTGAATTCGTTGTTCGACAGGGTCGGCCACGAAGACCTGCCGCTGTTCGTCACCGCCGTGTCGATCCAGACCAGCTCCGGCGGCAATTTGCGCGAAATCCTCGATGGGCTGTCCACGACGATCCGCGAACGCGGCAAGCTGCGCCGCAAGGTGCGCGCGATTTCGACGGAGGGCCGGCTGTCGGCCTACATTTTGACGGCCGTGCCACTGCTGCTGTTCACCGCCATCATGGCCATGATGCCGGGATATTACAGCGACGTCTGGGGCGTGCCGAAGACATGGTACATGATCGGCGGCTCGGTTACCTGGCTGATGCTGGGCAATCTGATCATGTTCAAAATGTCGAACTTCAAGTTCTGACATGCAAAGCGTCGTTGAATTCCTCGCCTCGCTCGCGCCGACATCGCTGATGCCGGTGGCTGTCTTGCTGCTGGCCGTGGGCGCTGCCGCGTTTGCCTGGCCAATGGTGGTGGCAAAGGGCGACCGCAATGAAGTCAAGCGGCGGCTCAAGGTAGACCACGGTCCGGTGGTGGCCAAACCCGAACCGGTGCAGAAGAAGAATAGCGGCGTCGTGCGCGAAAAAGCGGTGAAGCGGGCGCAGGAGTTCTATGCCAAGAGCGATCCCGAGAATGTCGCCCGCCTGCGTTTGAAGCTCATCCAGGCAGGCTACATGGAGCCGCGCGCCGTCGGCATGTTCTTCCTCATCCGGTTCACGGCGATGATCGGCACGGCGATCGGAGTCTTCGTGCTCAACCGGTGGATGGCCAGCCCGGACGCGACCATGACCAGCCGGTGGACCTTCATCATCCTGTCGGGCGCTGCCGGCTACTTCCTGCCGGGTCTGGTGCTGACCCAGAAGGTGCGGGAAAAGATGCGCGAATACCGCAACGGCTTTCCCGATTTCATGGACCTGATGATCGTCTGCTCCGATGCTGGCATGAGCATGGAAGCGGGCGTCGAGCGGGTTTCGAAGGAACTCGCCAAGACTTATCCGTCGCTCAGCCAGAATTTGCAGCTTGTGTCGCTCGAGCTTCGGGCCGGGCGCAGCCTCGACGACGCGCTGAAGGCGCTGGCCGATCGCCTCAGCCTGGACGAGGTGCGCTCCTTCGCCACGCTCCTGCAGCAGTCGAAGGAACTCGGCACCAGCCTGTCGGGCGCGCTCAGGGTGTTTTCGGACGAGATGCGCCACAAGCGCATGTCGCTGGCCGAGGAGAAAGCGCATGCTTTGCCGGCAAAGATGTCCGTGCCTGTCGTGGTCTGCATCCTGCCGGTGGTGCTGATGATCGCGGTCATTCCGATTATCGTCAAACTGACGGCCCACTAAGGCGCGCCGCGTCCAGACGGATTTAAACGTTCCGTCGACGTGGTACATCGGAATCCGCGAAGTCCGAAAAATTGTGAGAAGCCCATGCGCATCCTGTTGCCCGCCCTTTTGCTGGGCCTCGCCGCCGCGAGCTTGTCGCCCACCAAGGCCGCGGCTGGCGATTGCGGCGATGCCGCCGCATTGGTGCAGCAGGCCTATCCGAAGGCGCGAAAGAGCGCTGACGGTGCCTCGTTCACGCTCGAGCCCCATACCAGCATCTCCTTGGCGCCTCCGGACAGCGATTCGCCATTCGGCCTGGTCTGCAAGGTCTGGCCCGCGCATGACGATCTGTTGCTGGTCGCGGTGCCGCTGACCGACAGCGCCCAATCCAGCGACGACGGGCATGTTGGCGATATCGAGCTTCTGGTCGTCGACAGTAAGAGCATGCAGGTGCGCCAGCGCCTGCTGCAGCCCGGGCTGATGACCGATGATGCCATCGCCATTCGCGAGATCGAATTCGATACCGGCCGCTACGGGTTGGCGCCCGATGTCGCCGCCTTCGGCCTGCGTATCGAGATGGCAAATCACTCGCAGGCCAATCCGTTCAGCGAAACCGACCTGCGGCTCTATGCCGTCGCCGGCGATGCGCTGCGCATGGTGCTCGATGGTCTTGTCGTTGCCGGCAATGGTGGCGAAGGCGATACCAATTGCGCGGGATGCTTTCATTCCAGTCGGGTCAGCCTGGCAATGAGTTCGGCGCGTCACCACGGCTATCGCGACATCACCGCGGTCGAACGGACGGATACCGACGAGCCGTCCCCCGACCAGGATGGCGAGTGCCAGTCCCATCCCGGCAAGTCTGTGAAGCGGACCTACCGGCTGCGCTATAATGGCAGCCGCTATCCGGTTCCGGCTGCGCTCAAGGCCATGGGGCAGTGAGAATGCCGCTCGTATCCGGCGGGATCGAGGCGCCGCGGCGCCGGTGGTTAATGGCCGGTATCGCGGAAACCAAATCTTAGCCGCATTTCGGCACCGAAGCTTAATGGCTGTGCTGTAGTGTCTTTGCCAGAGAACGACCCGGCAAATCGGGCGACGGGGCAGGGCATGCGTCAGACGAATTTTTCGGCGGTGGCCACGATGGCCGCCGTCCTGATGATCACCGGGTGCACGACGAACAGCAACGTCGACACGACCAAGACCACCGCCATTCAACCAGCTGCCAAGGAGGTCGCCACGTCCGACCTGGCGGAAGGCAAGGCGCAGTTTCGCGACGCCAATTACGGTCTTGCCGAACAGCATTTCCGCAAGGCCGTCGAGCTGAAGGCTGACAATGCGGAGGCCTGGATGGGGCTTGCCGCGTCCTATGACGAACTCGGCCGCTTCGACTTCGCCGACCGCGCTTATGGTCAGCTGCTGAAGGTCGCCGGCCGCAAACCGCGGATCGTCAACAATATGGGCTATTCCCAACTGTTGCGCGGCAACAAGAAGAAGGCCCGGGCGCTGCTGCTGGAGGCCAGGGCCGGCATGACCGATCCCACCGTCGTCGACGCCAATCTTGCTTTGTTGAACAAGGGCTGACGTCAGCCCCGTTCCGCCATGTTGCGATTTCGGCACAGGGGGCATCGACGCTTTGTAAACCCTATCCGCAGGTTCGGTCGGGAGATCGCCTGAAAACCATGTCCGAGGGCTGCCGCTGACCTAGAATGCGGCGCAACCGCCGACGTCCGAGAGGCCCCCGCCCGATATGCTGGATTTCAGTTCGCTCCTGCTCGCAGCCGCGCTGTCGGGCACCTGTCTGGCCGCCACCATGTTTGCGATCTGGTTCACCGCGCCGCGGGCACGCTTCGTGCTGACGGTGGCATGCGGCATTCTCGTGCTCGTCGCGCATGTGATCGTCTTCTGGCGCTACACCCGGGAGCCCGATCCACTGCTTTGCCAAATGGCACTGGCGCTGCTCAGCCTGGGCTTCCTGATCATCTGCATTTCGGCCATGCAATATCTCGGTGTCCCGGACCACAGGCGCGCGATCGCGCCGACATTTGCCGCCATGGCTGTCTGCGCGGCCGTGACCTTCATGGGGCTTGACGGTATCGGCTTCGTGATCACCTACGCGACGGTCACCGCGCTGCTCTCGACGATCGGGGCCATGTTCTGGATCAATGGCAGTCACGATCGCCGCATCCTGCTGGTCGTTTCGTTCCTGAGCGGCAGCTGTGCGCTCTCGTTTGCCCTTTGCGGCGTGGTCCTGATGGCCAATGGGCAGTGGACGCTCGGCGTCGCGCCCGACAACTGGGCTGAACGCCTCAACTCGGTCGTGGCGGTGGCCTGCATGACGGGCCTCGGCGCCTTGACGCTCTCGCTTCATCATTTGCAGGCGCAGATCGAACTCAAGGCCGAGACCATGACCGATCCGTTGACCGGCCTGATGAACCGTCGGGGTCTGACGTCGCTTTACGGCGAGCGCACCTTCGGTCCGTTCATGGCGATCGTCATGTTCGACCTCGATCACTTCAAGCGCACCAACGACATCTATGGACACCCGGTCGGGGATCAGGTCCTGTGCCGCTTCGCCGCCGTCATCCGGAAATATGCCAGGACCGGGGTCGACGCCTTTCGCCTGGGTGGCGAGGAGTTCGCGATCGTCATGTCGCGCATGACGGAAGAGCGCGCCCATGATCTCGCCAGCAAGATCGGCGTTGCCTTCGGCACGGAAGTCGTGCCCACCCCGCTCGGCCCCTTGCGCAGCACGGTCAGCGGCGGGATCGGGTTCGGCGAGACCGACGGCAGCACCCTCGACGAGGTGCTGGCCAGGGCCGACGCCACGCTCTACGCCGCCAAGCGCGCGGGGCGAAATTGCGTCATCGGCCGCAAAAGGCCGGGCAAGGCCGACCCGGTCAAGCCGGCCTTGCGCTCCGCATAGCTATTCGGCCGCACCGAGATAGTCGGACAGCGGCGGGCAGGAGCAGACCAGGTTGCGGTCTCCCGCGACATTGTCGATGCGCGATACCGGCGGCCAGTACTTTGCCGCCGTGTCGGCGTCGCCGGCGGGATAGGCCGCCTCCATGCGCGAGTATGGATGGGTCCATTGACCGGCCAGCGCCTCGGCCGAAGTGTGCGGCGCGTTGACCAGCGGATTGTCGGCCAAGGGCCATTCGCCTTTGGCGACTTTCGCCGCCTCTCCGGCAATGGCGATCATGGCCTCGCAGAAACGGTCCAGCTCGCGCTTGGGCTCGGACTCGGTCGGCTCGACCATCAGCGTGCCGGCGACCGGGAACGACATGGTCGGCGCGTGGAAACCGTAGTCGATCAGGCGCTTGGCGATGTCCTCGACACCGATGCCGGCGCTCTCCTTCAGCACGCGGGTATCGAGGATGCATTCATGGGCGACGCGGTCGCTCCTGCCCTTGTAAAGCAGCGGGAAATGCTGCGCGAGGCGCGTCGCCACGTAGTTGGCCGAAACGATCGCCGTCTCGGTCGCCTGCTTGAGGCCGGAAGCGCCCATCATGCGGATGTACATCCAGGTGATCGGCAGGATGGAAGCGCTGCCGAAGGGGGCGGCAGCCACGGCGTGCGCCGAGCCCTCGGTGACATGGCCGGGCAGATAGGGCTTCAGATGCGCCCTGACGCCGATCGGACCGACGCCCGGTCCGCCGCCGCCATGCGGGATGCAGAAGGTCTTGTGCAGGTTCATGTGGCAGACGTCGGCGCCGATGTCGCCGGGACGGGCAAGTCCGACAAGGGCGTTGAGGTTGGCGCCATCGAAATAGACCTGGCCGCCATGCTCATGGATGAGCGCGCAGAGATGGCGCGCGCCTTCCTCGTAGACGCCATGCGTCGAGGGATAGGTGAACATCAGCGCCGCGAGGTTCTTGGAGTGCTCGTTGGCCTTGGCCCGCATATCGTCCATGTCGATGTTGCCGTCTTCCAGGCAGCGCACGACGACGACGCTCATGCCGGCCATCGCGGCACTCGCCGGGTTGGTGCCATGCGCGGAAGAGGGGATCAGGCAGACGGTGCGATGACCCTCACCGCGCGAGCGGTGATAGGCGCGGATGGCCAGCAACCCGGCATATTCACCCTGGCTTCCGGCATTGGGCTGCACGGTTACCGCGTCGAAACCGGTGATCTCCGCCAGCCAGCCTTCCAGTTCGCCGATCATGGCGCGATAGCCGGCCGAATGGCTGGCCGGCGCGAAGGGATGCAGGTTTGCGATGCTTGGCCAACTCACCGGCATCATTTCCGCCGCGGCGTTGAGCTTCATGGTGCAGGAGCCCAGCGGGATCATGGCGCGGTCGAGCGCCAGGTCCTTGTCGGCCAGCCGGCGCAGGAAGCGCATCATCTCGGTTTCCGACTTGTTCTCGTGGAAGACCGGCTGGGTCAAAAACTCCTTGCCGCGCGGCTTGCCGGGCACCGTGCTGTCGGAGGACGAAGCAGCCGTGGCGCCGAACAGGGCCGCGATCGCGTCGAGATCGGCATCGGTCGAGGTCTCGTCGAAACTGATGCCGACATGATCGGCGTCGAGCACACGCAGTAGCCGGCCGGTTTTTTCAGCGGCGGCCGCGATCTGGGTGGCCTTGCCCTTCGCCTCCACCGTCACCGTGTCGAAGCGGCTGGAGCCGAGCACCGGTACGCCCGCCGCCTCGAGGCCGCTTGCCAGGCGATTGGCCAGCGCATGGATGCGCCCGGCGATCGCCTGCAGGCCGGCGGGGCCGTGCCAGATGGCGTAGGCGGTCGCCATATTGGCGAGCAGCGCCTGCGCGGTGCAGATATTGGACGTCGCCTTGTCGCGGCGGATGTGCTGCTCGCGCGTCTGCAAGGCGAGGCGGTAGCCCGGCCGGCCCTTGCTGTCGGTCGACTGGCCGACAAGGCGGCCCGGCATCAGCCGCGTCAGCTTGTCGGAGACGGCGCAATAGGCGGCATGCGGGCCGCCAAAGCCCATCGGCACGCCAAAGCGCTGCATCGGGCCAACGGCGATGTCGGCGCCGAGCCTTGCCGGAGCATCGGTCAGCGTCAGGCCAAGCGGGTCGGCGATGAAGACGACCAGCGCGCCGGCGGCGCGAGCCCTGGCGATCGCCGCCTTGTGGTCGCCATAGACGCCAAACGTGTCAGGCCAGGAGACGAGCAAAGCGGCGGTGTTGTCGTCGATCTCCTCGCCGTCGATCTCGATGCCGAGCGGCTCGGCGCGGGTGCGCACCACGTCCAGCGTCTGCGGGTGCGGCGTGCCGGCAAGCGCCACCTTGGTGCGCTTGTCGCGATGGTGGCGCAGCGCGATGCCGACCGCTTCGGCGACCGCGGTCGCCTCGTCGAGCAGCGAAGCCGACGCCACCGGCAGGCCGGTCAGTTCCGCGACCAGCGTCTGGAAGTTGAACAGCATTTCGAGCCGGCCCTGGCTGATCTCGGCCTGGTAGGGCGTGTAGGCGGTGTACCAGGCCGGATTCTCGAACAGATTGCGCTGGATGACCGGCGGCACGTGGACGCCGTGGTAACCGGCGCCGATGAAGCTCTTCAGCACAATGTTCTTCGCCATGGTCGCGGACAACTCGGCGAGCGCTTCGGCTTCGCTCGCCGGTGCCGGCAGGGCCAGCGGCTGGTCGAGGCGGATCGATCTCGGCACGGCCTGACTGATCAGCGTCTCCACCGAGGGAACACCGATGACGGCGAGCATGGCTCTGACGTCGGCAAGGCCGGGTCCGATGTGGCGGGCCGAGAAGGGGTAGGGTGTAGCGGTCATGTCGATGCGTCCTGATATCAGCCGATATGGGCTTTGTAGGCGGCCTCATCCATGAGGCTGGCGAGCTGGCTATCGTCGGCGAGCTTCATCTTCCACAGCCAGCCGGCGCCGGTCGCGGCGGAATTGACCAGCGATGGGTCGGACGACAGCGTGCCGTTGGACTCGGTGATCTCGCCGTCGACCGGCGCGTAGACGTCCGAGGCCGCCTTGACGGATTCGACCACCACGGCGGTGTCGCCCTTGGCGAGCTTGCGGCCGGCCTCCGGCAGTTCGACGAAGACGAGATCGCCGAGTTGTTCCTGGGCGTAGTCGGTGATGCCGACGGTGGCGATGCCGCCCTCGACGCTCAGCCATTCATGATCTGACGTGAAATAGATCTTTGCCATGGGGTCTATCCTTTGCGGTAGCGATGAGGTGTGAAGGGCAGGGGATTGATATCGATGGGTATTTTCGTGCCGCGCACGTCGGCGAAAAGGCGTGTTCCGGGCTTGGCCAGCGGGGTGGCGACATAACCCATGGCGACCGGATGGCCGGCGGACGGGCCGAAGCCGCCCGAGGTGACATGGCCGGCCGGGTTGCCGTCGGCATCGAAAAGCGCCGCGCCCGCCCGTACCGGCTGGCGGCCCTCGGGTTTCAACCCGACGCGCTTTTGCGCGGGACCCCGCTCCACGACCGTGCGCAAGGCATCGGCGCCGATGAAGGTACCGGAGGCACGGATCTCTTTCGGGATCGCCCACATCAGCGCCGCCGCGGCCGGGTCGGTCTCCGGCGTGATGTCCTGGCCGTGCAGGCAAAGCCCGGCTTCCAGCCGCAGGCTGTCGCGCGCGGCAAGACCGATCCAGAGCACGCGTTCATCTTCCAGCAGCTTGATGACAAGGTCGCGCGCGTCGGCTTCCGGCAGGCCGATCTCGAAACCGTCCTCGCCGGTGTAGCCGGAGCGGCTCATGAACCAGTTTTTTCGCGGTTCGATGCCATGCATGAACAGCAGCGAACCGGTCTCGAGGCCGGCGCGGGAAAGTGCCGCCCAGGCCTCCGGTCCCTGAATGGCGAGGAAGACACGGTCGAGCGGCTCGACCTCGGCGTCGAAATCGGTTGCCAAGGCGCGCAGGTGCTTTTCATCGGCGACAGCATTGCCGGCATTGGCGACCACCATGAAACGCTCTTCGCCGAGCCTGGTGACGATCAGGTCGTCGAGGATGCCGCCGGCCTCGTTGAGGAAGAAGCTCAGCTTGGATTGCGAGATTTCGAGCGCGCCGGCGTCAAGCGGGCAGGCGCGGTTCAACAGCGTCACCGCCTGCGGTCCGCTGACCTCGAACAGCTTCATATGCGAGATGTCGAACAGGCCCACATGTTCGCGGGTGTGCAGATGCTCTTTCATTACGCCGGCCGGATAGGTCAGCGGCATCGACCAGCCGGCAAAGGCGCCGAAGCGCGCACCGGCGGCCGCATGGATGTCTTCGAGGGGAAGGTGTTTGTCGTTGTCGCCCGTCATGTCGTCTCCAGAGTCGCACGCAATCGGCCGCTGATGGCGACCAGTCCGTGCCCCTCTGTCTGAAGCCTGAGAGACTCGCGCAGCCGGAACTCTGTCAGCGGCGCTTACACCTTCGGCGCGGGGGCAAGCCCCGACTTTCCAGAGTGTCTTTCCCGTCCACGGTTCTTTTGCCTGAGAGATTTCGGGCGATTTCCCCTTCGGCGGCAGCTCTCGCTGCTCTCTCCCGCAAACAGGTAGGACTCAAAACCTGAGTCCTCGACGCGCCATCCATAGCCCGTGCGCGACGGCTTGTCACCTGTCAGCGACATCTAAGCGCGTCTCGCACTCTAGATCTTTGTTGATGCATGTCGTTCTCCCAAAACCGCTGCACACTTTTGGGCGACATGCATCGTTCCGACAAGTCTTCGCTAACCACGCCGTTTGCCGGTTTTTCAAGACACGGCTGATATTGTGACGGGGTGTTGCGCCTTGGGGCTGGCGCCGGATGAGACGGGAAGGGCGGAAAATGGGCGAATTGATCATGAGCGCTCCGGTGGCGGGGCTGACGTCGAAGAACCGCATCGCGTCGGAGGATGTCGTGATGCTGCGCCGCGACGTGTTCGCCGACGGTGTGGTAACCCGGGGCGAAGCCGAGGCCTTGTTCGCGCTCGACCAGACGGCGCGGGACAAGTGCGCGGAATGGGCGCCGTTCTTCGTCGAGGCAGTCACCGACTACATCGTTCACCAGGAAAAGCCGGCAGGCTACATTTCACAGGAGAATGCCGACTGGCTGGTCCGCACGATTTCGCGCGACGGCATGGTCGACAGCCGGACCGAGCTGGAATTGCTGGTCCATGTGCTGGAAGAGGCGAAATCCTCGCCGAGCCGGCTTTGCGTCTACGCGCTGGAGCAGGTCGCCCACGCCGTCGTCGACGGCAAGGGCCCGCTGATGCTGGGCGGCGCGCTGGTGCCCGGGCTGATCGCCAAGGCGGAAGTCGAACTGCTGCGCCGTATCCTCCATGCCCATGGCGGCGATGGCAACATCGCCATCACCCGCGCCGAGGCCGAGGTGCTGTTCAGGATCAACGAGCGGACGGCCCAGGCCAACAACGATCCGTCCTGGAGCGACCTGTTCGTCAAGGCGATCGCCAATTTCGTCATGTGCTCGGCCGGCTACGAGGCGCCCACCCGCGAGGTGGCGCTGCGCCACGAAAGCTTCCTCGATCGCGCCGATCCGGAAATCGGCGGTTTCTTCAGCCGCATGGTCTCCGGTGGCCTCGCCGGCATCATCGAGGCCTACCGCTCTCCTGACGACATAGAGACCGAATGGGAGGCGAAGAACAGGGCCGCCGAGGCGCTGGCCCGCCGTGCCGAGACGGTCGATGCCGGCGAAGCCAGATGGCTGGTCGGACATATCGGGGTGAACCGGCCATTGTACGAGAACGAGCGTGCACTGCTGACCTTGATCAAGCATGCCTCGCCGGAAATCCATCCGGCGCTGAAGCCGCTGCTCGACAAGGTTGCCTAAGCCGCGCCGGCCGCCGCTACCGTTTTACAAAGGATGATATTGGAATGGCCTTCGGGCCATCCCGCCAGTTCGGCCATGCGCTCGAAGCCGGCCTTTTCATATAGGCCTGGTGCCTGGAAGTCGTGGCTGGAGACCCAGATCTTCCTGACGCCGCGATCGGCGGCCTCGGCGACAAACGCGTCGAGCAATTGCCTTGCGTAGCCGCGGCCTCGGTGAGCCTCGTCAATCCACATCAATGTAAGCTCGCACGTACCCGCCCAGGAATAGCCGGCGGCCACTCCGATCGCGTGTCCCGCATCATTACGGATGACAAAGGCCAGCTCCCGGTCGTCGTCGCGGTCCGTCATGCGCCGGTTGTCGCGATGGAGACGCTCCTCGAGCGAGCTCAACTCGATGGGCGACAGATCGTGCTCGGCCTCTATGCGGGCGGCCATCAAATCCCGCCATACCAGTCGTAGCCATTGTCTTCCCAATAGCCGCCACGGCCGCCGCCGACATTGGCGAAGCCGTCGACCAGTTCGATCTTGTAGAGATATTTCGGCATCTTGTAGCCGAGCTGGCGCTCGACACGGACGCGCAGCGGCGCGCCATTCTCGACCGGCAGCGGCTTGCCATTCAGGCCATAGGCTAGGATCGTCTGAGGATGGCGGGCATCGATCAGGTCGATCGTGCCGTAATATTTGACGTCGCCCGACAGGCTGCGGTCGATCGTGTCGAGGCAGTGGAACATGACATAGCGCGCTTGCCGCTTGACCATCGCCTGGTCGAGCAGCAGGGACAGCGGCGTGCCCGTCCATTTGGCGATGCAGCTCCAGCCCTCGACGCAGTCATGGCGGGTGATCTGGGTGCGGCTCGGCATGTTCATGAGCTGCTCGCGGGTAAGTGACAGCGGCTTTTCGACGAGGCCTGAAACCTCCAGGCGCCAATCGGCGAAGTTGTTGGCGAGCAGGGCCTTGTATGCGTCGTCGTCCGGCGCGGTGACGCCGTTCGGCCGCATGGGCTGACGGATATCGGCTTCGGTGAATTCCGGCGCCAGCGAATTGCCGCCGCCGAGCAGCCTTTGCGCCCTGTGCGTCAGGCCATTGACGTTTTCGAGGAAACTACGCAGGCCGCTGCCGATGCTGAGCTGGCTGTCGAAGGCGTCGCAACCCGACAGCATGATGCCGGAAGCGCCTAGGCCGGCGGCGGTGAGGAATTTCCGGCGGCTGATCTCAAATTTCGCCATGTCAGGCACTCCTCTCGGATGTGTTGTCGTCATGCGCCGGAGGATCGGTGCGGTACCAGCCGGTGATGATCGAGCGCAGCTCGTTGATCGGGCCGGCGGCGAGGATCATCAGGATGTGAATGACGAAAAAGGCCACCAGCAGAACCATGACGGTGAAATGGATGGTGCGTGCCGTCTGCCTGCCGCCGAGCAACTCATTGAGGAAAGGCAGCACCGAATTCATGCTGGGCGACATGGCCAGCCCGGTGATGATCATCAGCGGCAAGAGCACGAACAGCACGCCGCCATAGGCCATTTTCTGCAAGGTGTTGTATTCGCGAGTGTGGTGGAACTTCAGCCTGGCGTGGTTGGCAATGTCCTGTGGCAAGCGTTTGAGGTCATCCAGGCGCGGCGCCAGATCGCGGCGGATGTGGCCGTTGATCAGGCTTGCGACCAGCCAGACGATCAAGGTCGTCGTCAGGATCCAAGCAAAGAAGAAATGGATGACGCGGGCGGTGCCGAGATCATAGTAGGAAGGGATCGTCGCCCAGGACGGAAATCCGCGCGCTGTCTCGTTACCGGCCGGGCCCGACCAGCCGAGGACGCCTGTGGTGTCGAAGCGGTGGCCGAGGATTTCGGTGTAGCCGCGCGGTCCGGCATTCGTATTCTCGGCGCCGATGGCGAAAACGGTGTTGTCGTAGCCGAAGCCGGATTGCTTGCCGATGTAGAGCTGCGGCCGGGCATTGAAAATCTGCAGGCCGGATAGCAGCATGAAAAACAATGAAATGGCCCAGAGCCAGTGCGTCAGCCGCGTCCATCGCGACTGCCGGTAGATCAATGGTTTCTCTTTTGAAGCGGGGACACCCGGTCCAATTTCGGATTGGCTTCTGGCAACCGATTCCATCTTGTCTCGTCTCCCGGGCCTCGAGGCTTGGCCCACGCGTTCATTGTCCTTCTGATACGTCGCGATCCAAACCGATGTTTCATCCGATCACGGATTTATTACGGACCGCCCAGGCTGACGGCGAGATTGACGGCCGCTGCGACGATGACGGTGTTGAAGAAGAACGACAGGATCGAATGGACAAGCACGACGCAGCGCATATGCGTGGTCGAGATGTTGGTGTCGGCGGTCTGCGCCGTCATGCCAATGACGGTCGAGAAGTAGAGGAAATCCCAGCCCTCGGGCCGTTTGTCGCCAGGGAACAGGAGGCCGCCGATCGGGATTTTCTTCTTGGTGCCGGCGTCGACCGCGTCGCCATCCATCCAGTAGACATGGGCATAGTGGAGCGCCGCCATGGCATGAATGGTGAACCAGCCGAGCGGGATCGACAGCAGCGCAAAGCCGAGTTCGATCGGGTGATCCCCATCTTTCCGATTGATCAGCAGGAACAGGGAGACAAGGGCAACGCCGACGACGACGAGCGTCACCGCGAAGATGACCAGAACCGGCTGATCGGTGGCGCGTGCGTTCTTGCTCAGGTACTTGCCGGTGAATTTCGGCATCTGGCTGACGACAAGGATGACGTAAGCGGCGAAAAATGCGTTGGCGCCGATCGAATAGGCGAGAGGGGCATGCAGCAGCAACGCCATCAGGAGCGCAAACGCCCCGAGACACGCCGATACCGCGAACAGCATATGGCGCTGCATGGGGTTCTTGATCGGGGTTTCGGCGGCCATGGCGGTCTCCACCTGGATGGCGCTTTGTTGCTAGCCCGGTGTGGCGGATTTCAGAGCGCGCCGCAAGATGCGGTCGAGTTCGCCGAGGAACCGGGAGCGATCCTGCGGCGCGAAGCTGGCATTGTAGCCCTTGCTTTCGCCGGTCTCGCGCAGATGCTGCTTGAGATCGCGCATCGCCACCGCCATGCCGATCGTCTCGGGCGTGAAAGGACGTCCGGTCGGCCCCAGCACATGCGCGCCAAGCGCCACGGTGCGGGCGGCAAGCGGAATGTCGGCCGTCACCACGATGTCGTTGGATTTGGCGTTCTCGACGATCCAGTCGTCGGCGGCATCGGCGCTCTTGGAGACGACGACATTGCGGATCATAGGGTCGCGCGAAGGGCGCAGGCCGCCATTGGAAACGTAAGTGACCACGACGCCATGGCGCTCGGCGACCTTCTCGACCTCGGCCTTGACCGGGCAGGCGTCGGCATCGACGTAGATGGCGGGTGCGGGCATTGTTTCTCCAGAACGAGCAGGGGCCGGAAACATATCCGGCCCCTACCAGAACTCTTACAGCTGTCAGGCCGGCAAGGCACCGGACTTCTTGGCTGTCCAGGTGGCGATGTAGTCCATCAGGCCCGGATTGAGGCAGTCGTACGGCTCCAGCCCGATCGATTTCAGTTGGGCGCGAATGCCATCCATGCGCTTGGGGTCGACACCCGATTCGATGATCGACGAGACAAAGGCGGTGAAGCCGGGCGGCGACCAGCCGTCCTCCTCGAAGCGCTCGGGGTGGATGAAGGACAGACCCTTGAACGGATGGTCGCGCTCGACCGGTCCATGCATGTGGACGCCGCAACCGGTGCAGGCATGACGTTGGATCAGTGCGCTGGGATCGACCACCTTCAGCTTGTCGCCGTTCTCGGTGACGGTGACGTCGCCGGTGCCGGCAACCGCCACCACCGAGAACACGGCGCCGTCGGGCTTCCAGCATTTGGTGCAGCCGCAGGCGTGGTTGTGGGCGATCTGGCCCTTGACCTTTACCTTGACCGGCTTGCTGGTGCAGGCGCAAACCAGCGTGCCGCCGGCAAAGCCAGCACTTTCCCTGGGCAGCCCATTGTCGATTTTCGGATGCAGTTTCTCCGCCATTGTTATTTCCTCCCATGTTTTACCACAGGGGTCGCTGGCCGGATGGCCGGCGGCGTGTGGCCGTCTTCAGTAAACCACGACACTCCGGATCGACTTGCCCTCATGCATGAGGTCGAATCCCTTGTTGATGTCTTCCAGCTTCAGCAAGTGCGTGATCATCGGATCGATCTGGATCTTGCCGTCCATGTACCAGTCGACGATCTTCGGCACATCAGTGCGGCCGCGCGCGCCACCGAAGGCGGTGCCCATCCATGTGCGGCCGGTGACCAGTTGGAACGGCCGGGTCGAAATCTCCTGGCCGGCGCCGGCGACGCCGATGACGACGGATTTGCCCCAGCCGCGATGCGAGGCTTCCAGCGCCTGGCGCATCACCTTGGTGTTGCCGGTGCAGTCGAATGTGTAGTCGGCGCCGCCGATCTGGTCGGCGCCGCGCTTGGTCATGTTGACGAGGTGCGGGACGATGTCGCCCTCGATCTCCTTCGGATTGACGAAATGCGTCATGCCGAACCGCTCGCCCCATTCCTTCTTGTCATTGTTCAGATCCACACCGATGATCATGTCGGCGCCGGCAAGCTTCAGGCCCTGGATGACGTTGAGGCCGATACCGCCGAGGCCGAAGACGACAGCGGTGGCCCCTTGCTCGACCTTGGCGGTGTTGATGACCGCACCGATGCCTGTGGTGACCCCGCAGCCGATGTAGCAGATCTTGTCGAAAGGCGCGTCGGGGTTGACCTTGGCGACCGCGATCTCGGGCAGCACGGTGAAGTTGGAGAAGGTCGAACAGCCCATATAGTGAAAGATCTTGTCCTTGCCGATCGAGAAACGCGAGGAGCCGTCCGGCATCAGGCCCTGGCCCTGCGTGGCGCGGATGGCGGTGCACAAATTGGTCTTTCTCGACAGGCAGGACGGGCACTGCCGGCATTCCGGCGTATAGAGCGGGATGACGTGGTCGCCCTTCTTGACCGAGGTGACGCCCTTGCCCACATCGACCACCACGCCGGCGCCTTCATGGCCGAGAATCGCTGGAAACAGGCCTTCGGGATCGGCGCCCGACAGGGTGAACTCGTCGGTGTGGCAGATGCCTGTCGCCTTGATCTCGACCAGCACCTCGCCCTCGCGCGGGCCATCGAGGTCAACCTCCATGATCTCCAACGGCTTTCCGGCGGCGACAGCGACAGCGGCGCGGGTTTTCATCAGGCAATTCCTCCAAAGGCGATTTTTGAGGCCAAGTTTTCAGGTTTTGGGCTGCTCATCAACTCTCAGATGAGACGAAATGTCGGCTTTGTTGACGCAGATAGCACAGCGCTCGACAAGCAGCGACAGGGAGCGCCATGGCGCGGCGGCAGGGGAGACTTTCACGTCGTCCACCGCGGTACTTGAGACATGGCGACATAGTCCATAGAACTGAATCGTCTGCCGGAGGGGAATTCTGCCCGCATGTTCACCAAGATCCTGATCGCCAACCGTGGCGAGATTGCCTGCCGCGTCATCAAGACGGCGCGCAGGATGGGCATCGCCACGGTCGCCGTCTATTCCGATGCCGATCGCGATGCGGTGCATGTCGAGATGGCCGACGAGGCGGTGCATATCGGACTGTCGCCCGCCGCGCAAAGCTATCTCGTGCCGGAAAAGATCATTGCCGCCTGCAAGGAAACGGGCGCGCAGGCCGTGCACCCCGGCTACGGCTTCCTGTCCGAGCGCGCGGCCTTCTGCGAAGCGCTGGAAGCGGAAGGCATCGTTTTCATCGGGCCGAAACCTAAAGCCATCAAGGCGATGGGCGACAAGATCGAATCGAAGAAGTTCGCCAACGCCGCCAAGGTTTCCACCGTGCCCGGCTGGCTGGGCGTCATCGAGGACGCCGACCACGCGGAGAAGATCGCCGGCGAAATCGGCTATCCCGTGATGATCAAGGCCTCCGCCGGTGGCGGCGGCAAGGGCATGCGCATCGCTTGGGATCAGTCGGAGGTGCGCGACGGCTTCGACCGGGCCCGATCGGAGGCAAAAAGCTCGTTTGGCGACGACCGTGTCTTCATCGAAAAATTCGTCGTCGATCCACGCCATATCGAGATTCAGGTGCTGGCCGACGCGCATGGCAATGCGCTGTATCTCGGCGAACGCGAATGCTCGATCCAGCGCCGCAACCAGAAGGTCGCCGAGGAGGCGCCGTCATCGTTTCTCGATGCCAAGACCCGAAAGGCGATGGGCGAACAGTCGGTGGCGCTGGCCAGGGCCGTCGACTACCAGAGCGCCGGCACCGTCGAGTTCATCGTCGACAAGGACAAAAACTTCTATTTCCTTGAAATGAATACGCGATTGCAGGTCGAACATCCGGTGACGGAGCTCGTCACCGGCATCGACCTGGTCGAGCAGATGATCCGCGTCGCGGCCGGCGAAAAGCTTGGCCTGAAGCAGAGCGACATCAAGCTGAACGGCTGGGCGGTGGAAAGCCGACTCTACGCCGAGGACCCCTATCGCAATTTCCTGCCGTCGATCGGCCGGCTGACGCGCTACCGGCCGCCGGAGGAAGGGCAATTCGGCGACATCGTGATCCGCAACGACACCGGCGTCACCGAAGGCTCGGAGATTTCGATGTTCTACGATCCGATGCTCGCCAAGCTGTGCACCTGGGCGCCGACGCGGCTCGAGGCGATAGACGCCATGTCGGAAGCGCTCGACAGCTTTGTCGTCGACGGCATCGAGCACAACATCCCGTTCCTGGCGGCGCTGATGCAGCATCCGCGCTGGCGGGAAGGGGCGATATCGACCGGGTTCATCGCGGAGGAATATCCCGACGGCTTTGCACCGATCGCTCCGAACAGCGAGGAAAAGGCGGTGCTGGCCTCGATCGCGGCCGCGGTGGAGTTGCTGCGCCGCGACCGGCTGGACCGGCTGGGTGGACGGCTGGCGCCGCATTCGGGTGCACTCAAGCGCGACTGGGTGGTCAAGATCGGCGAGGACTATTTGCCGGTTTCGATCCTTGAAGGCATGATTTCCATTCCGATGGAGATCGACCTGTCCCTCGACGGCGGCAAGGCGCTGACCGTTTCGTCAGACTGGCGGCCTGGCGACCTCATCTGGCGGGGTACGGTCGGCAAGCGCAGGGTTGTTGCCCAGATCCGGCCTGTCGCCAACGGCCTGCGCATCGCCTGGAAGGGCATGTCGGTGACCGCGCGCGCCATGCTGCCGCGCACCGCCGAGCTTGAACGGCTGATGCCGGAAAAGGTGGCGCCGGACACCTCGAAGCTGCTGCTTTGCCCGATGCCCGGCCTTGTCGTCTCGATCGCCGTTGTGGAAGGCCAGGAGGTCAAGGCCGGCGAGACCTTGGCCGTGGTCGAGGCGATGAAGATGGAAAACGTGCTGCGCGCCGAGCGCGATCTTGTCGTCTCGAAGCTCAACGCCAAGCCGGGGGACAGCCTGGCGGTCGATGCCGTCATCATGGAATTCGCTTAAGCACGCTGGAAGCCTGTGGCCGGCAGTCGTTTGTGCTGGACTGGTATCGCCCGGTCCCGGACAATACATCTCCATCGACTCAGGTCTTACGGACAGCACGAGAAATCATGGCGGATGACAGACTTCCACGCGACCCCTTGAAGCGCGAAGCCGCGATTGCCGCGGCGCGGCCTGAGATACCAGCGCGGCCGTTCGTCCATCTGCGCGTGCACTCGGCCTATTCGCTGTTGGAAGGTGCGCTTCAGCTTGGCAAGATCGTCGGCCATGCCGCCAAGGACGAAGCGCCGGCCATCGCCGTTACAGACACCAACAATCTGTTCGGCGCGCTGGAGTTCGCGCAGAAGGCGGTGAAGGACGGCATCCAGCCGATCATCGGCTGCCAGATCGCGCTCGCCTTCTCCGGCGAGAACAGCGATGGCCAGCGCGACCGCCGTCGGCAAGGTCCCGACATGCGGCCGGTCGTGCTGATCGCGGCCACCGAAGCTGGCTATTCCAATCTGGTCAGGTTGGTCAGCCGCGTCTATCTCGAGACACCACCCGGTGAAGCGGTGCACCTGACCACCGAAATGATGGACGGCCAATGCGACGGCCTGATTTGCCTCAGCGGCGGTCCGCGCGGACCGATCGGGATTGCCCTGAAGGAAGATCGCCGCGATCTCGCCGAGGCGCGCCTGCTTACGCTCAAGACGATGTTCGGCGACCGGCTCTATGTCGAGCTGGATCGGGTTTCGGGCTATGATCGCATGATCGAGAAATCCTCGATCGATCTTGCCTATTTCCATGAATTGCCGCTTGTCGCCACCAACGAGGCCTTCTTCTCGTCGCGCGACGAGTATGAGGCGCATGACGCGCTGATCGCCATCGCCGAGGGTTCGGTGGTCGCCGTCGATACCCGCCGCCGGCTGTCGCCGGACAATTTCCTGCGCAGCCAGGCCGATATGGCGAAGTTGTTCGCCGATCTGCCGGAAGCCATCGACAACACGGTCGAGATCGCGCTGCGCTGCTCCTATTATCCGAAAACCCGCAGCCCGATCCTGCCGCGTTTCACGGGCGGCGATGCCTCCGACAAGGACGCCGCCGAAAAGGCCGAGGCCGCCGAACTTGCCCGCCAGGCGCGCGAGGGGCTCGATGCCCGGCTTGCGCTGCACGGACCGACACCGGGCTATACGGTCGAGCAATATCGCGAGCGGCTCGAATTCGAGCTCGGCATCATCGAGAAGATGAAATTCCCCGGCTACTTCCTGATCGTGGCCGACTTCATCAAATGGGCGAAGGCGCAAGGCATCCCGGTCGGGCCGGGGCGTGGTTCGGGCGCCGGCTCGCTGGTCGCCTATTCCACCACCATCACCGACATCGATCCGCTGCGCTTCTCGCTGCTGTTCGAGCGCTTCCTCAATCCGGATCGCGTGTCGATGCCCGACTTCGACATCGACTTTTGCCAGGACCGGCGTGAAGAGGTGATCCGCTACGTCCAGCAGAAATACGGCCGCGACCAGGTCGGCCAGATCATCACCTTCGGTACGCTGCAGGCGCGCGCCGTGCTGCGCGACGTCGGCCGTGTGCTGCAGATGCCCTATGGCCAGGTCGACAAGCTGTCGAAGATGGTGCCGCAAAACCCGGCCAATCCGGTCAAGCTCGCCGACGCCATCGCCAACGAGCCGCGCTTTGCCGAAGAGGCGGAGAAGGAGCCGATCGTCCAGACGCTGCTCGACATGGCGCAGAAGCTGGAAGGCCTCTACCGCCATGCCTCGACGCACGCCGCCGGCATCGTCATCGGCGACCGACCATTGTCGGAACTGGTGCCGATGTACCGTGATCCGCGCTCGGACATGCCTGTCACCCAGTTCAACATGAAATATGTCGAGCAGGCCGGGCTGGTGAAGTTCGACTTCCTCGGCCTGAAGACGCTGACCGTGCTGGAAACGGCGGTGAAGCTGATCCGCCGCCGCGGCATCGACATCGATCTCGCGACCATCCCGCTCGACGATCCCGAGACCTACGCGATGCTGTCGCGCGGCGAAGTCGTCGGTGTGTTCCAGGTGGAAAGTGCCGGCATGCGCAAGGCGCTGATCGGCATGCGGCCAGACTGCATCGAGGACATCATCGCGCTGGTCGCTCTCTATCGGCCTGGCCCGATGGAAAACATCCCGACCTACAACGCCAGAAAGCATGGCGAGGAGGAGATGGCCTCGATCCATCCCAAGATCGACCATCTGGTGAAGGAGACGCAAGGCGTCATCGTTTACCAGGAACAGGTGATGCAGATCGCGCAGGAGCTGTCCGGCTATTCGCTCGGCGAAGCCGACCTTCTGCGCCGCGCCATGGGCAAGAAGATCCGCGCCGAGATGGACAAGCAGCGCGAACGTTTTGTCTCCGGTGCGGTCGAGCGCGGCGTCGCCAAGCCGCAAGCCGACTTCATTTTCGACCTGCTGGCCAAGTTCGCCGACTATGGTTTCAACAAGTCGCACGCCGCCGCCTACGCAGTCGTCTCCTACCAGACCGCCTATCTCAAGGCGCACTATCCGGTCGAGTTCCTGGCGGCGTCGATGACGCTCGACATGGGCAACACCGACAAGCTCGCCGACTTCCGCCAGGATGCGCTGCGCCTCGGCATCGAGGTCCTGGCGCCCTCGGTGATGACGAGCTTTCGTGCCTTCGAGGTCGGCGAGAACCGCATCTATTACTCGATGGCTGCGCTCAAGGGTGTCGGCGACGCCGCGGTGGAGCATATCGTCGCCGTTCGCGGCGAAAAGCCGTTCAAGAGCCTGGCCGATTTCTGCGAGAGGGTCGACCCTAAGATCGTCGGCAAGCGTGTGTTCGAGAGCTTGATCATGGCCGGCGCGCTCGACTGCTTCGGCCATGATCGCGCCCAGATGTTGGCTGGCGTCGAACGGATGATGGGGCTGGCTTCGCTCGCCCAGCAGAACGCGGTTTCCGGCCAGGCCGATATTTTCGGCGCCTCGCTGGGCGCCCAATCGCAGGCGCTCAATCTGCCGGCGACCGATCCGTGGCTCGCCGCCGACCGGCTGCACCGCGAATTCCAGGTCGTCGGCTTCTATCTCTCGGCGCATCCGCTCGACGAATACAAGGCGGCGCTGCAGAAGATGCGGGTGCAGAACTGGGCGGAGTTCTCGGCCGCCGTCAAGCGCGGCGCTTCCGCCGGCCGGCTTGCCGGCACCGTGACCAGCAAGCAGGAGCGCAAGACGCGCACCGGCAACAAGATGGGCGTGGTGGCCTTTTCCGACACCTCCGGCCAGTACGAGGCCGTGCTATTTTCGGAAGGATTGGCCCAGTACCGCGACCTCCTGGAAGCCGGCCGCTCGGTTGTCATCACCGTCGCGGCGGAGGACAGGCCCGAGGGTGTCAATCTGCGCATCAACTCCGTGCAGTCGCTGGAAGACGAAGCAAGCCGCATCCAGAAAGCACTGCGCATTTTCGTCAGGAACGATGGCCCTGCGTCGATCATCCAATCCCAGCTTACCCAGCGCGGTGAAAGCCAGGTGAGCATCATCGTGATCAAGGACGAGGCGCAGGGCGAGGTCGAGATTGCCTTGCAAGGCGGCTATCGCGTCTCTCCGCAGATCGCCTCGGCGATGCGCGCCGTGCCGGGCGTGGTCGAAGTGGAACTGGTGTGACCAGCTTGGTTGCCAGTCGGCAATCCGCGCGAAAGCAGTCGCCCCTCGCACCGTTGCAATCCGCATGAAAGGCGCGGGCGGCAAGGCGCCGCAGAGCTTGTCCGCAACGGCGCGGCTGCGCGACACACTGCGCAGGCTCTATCATGGGCGCTCGCCGGCCGCGTTCCGGTTCCAACTGGTGGCTGTCATCATCGACCTCGCCATCATCGCCTTTTTCATCGCCACGCCGGTCATCCAGCAGTCGGCCTCGTTTCTGTGGCTGGATTATGCCGTGGCGGCTCTCGTCGCCGCCGATCTCGGCGCCAGGCTGCTGGCCTCGAACGACATGCTGCGTCTGACGAAGCAGCCGACCTTCTGGGTGGACGCCTTCATCCTTCTGACGCTGCTGATGCCGACGGCGCTCGCCAATCTCGGCTTTCTGCGCATCCTGTGGCTGTGGTCGCTGTCGCGCAGCGGTTCGATCTGGCGGCATTTCGAGATGCGCGGCCTGCGGCCCTGGCGCGAGGCAAGCCACGCGGTCATCAACCTGTTGACCTTTCTCTTCGTCATCACGGGCTTCGTCTACACCTTCTTTTTCCGCAACGGCGCCGGCCTGGAAAATTACATCGACGCGCTTTACTTCACCGTCGCGACGGTCACGACGACCGGCTTCGGCGACATCGTGCTGCCGGGCATCGCCGGCAAGCTGACGGCGATCGTCACCATGATCATCGGCATATCGCTGTTCGTCAGGCTGGCGCAGGCGATCTTTCGGCCGGCCAAGGTGTTCTTTCCATGCCCGCAATGCGGGTTGCAGCGGCATGAGCCTGATGCCGTGCACTGCAAGGCATGCGGCCACGTTCTGAACATACCCAACGAAGGCGACTGATCGGCGGCGGTTTTACGAAGCCGCCACTTCCGCCGGCCTTGCCGGTTTCCGCTGCAGGTTGAGCAGGTTGCCCATCAGGATGAGCAGTGCGCCGCCGGCGGTGAAAGCGTCGATCTGCTCGCTGTAGAGCAGCCAGCCGATCAGCGCCGATAACGGCACGCGCAGGAAATCCATCGGCGAAATGACGGTGGCGTCGGCGTAGCCAAGCGCGCGGGCCATGCAGAAGTGCGACGACATGCCGGTGAAGGCAATCAGCACGATCCACGGCCACAGGTCCAGCGGCGGGTTGCGCCACTCGTAAAGGGCAGGAACGAGGCCGACCACCGACTGGATGATCAGCATCCAGAAGATGATGCGCACGACGCTGTCCGTCCGCGTCAGCGACTTGACCATGACCACCGAGATGCCGAAGCAGACCGCCGCGCCGAGGACGACGAGATGGCCCGGATCGACCGAGTCTACGCCGGGCCGAACGATGACCACCACGCCGATCAGGCCCAGCACGATCGCGGCAAGCTTTGGCCGGGACAGTCTTTCACCAAGAAAAGTGACCGCCAGGATAGCCGTCCAGATCGGTGTGGTGAATTCGATCGAAATCAGCACGGCCAGCGGAATCAAGGTCAATGCGTAGAGCCATGCCGCCTGCCCGGTATAGTGGATGACGTTGCGGGCGACATGGGCGAGGGGACGCTGCGTGCGCATCGCCGCGAACCCGCCGCTCGCAAACACCAGCGGCAAGAGGATAAAGAAGCCGATCACCGAGCGCAGTTCCAGAACCTGGAAGACGTTGAGTTCGGCCGTCGTGGCACGGCCGGCGACCGACATCGCCAGGAACGACGCGATCGACAGCGCCATCCAGAACGCGGCCTTGGGGATCGAGGGAGTCGGTGCCATTTCAGCTATGTCGCAGGCCGCGATTGCCGGAGCAATCGATAGTCCGGTGTATTCGTCTGGGCCAGTTGCGGCGAGGGCGTTTCAGATCAGTCATGCCGCAGGCGGAACCTGATACGGCGAGGGGCGTTGAGCCCCTATATTGTCCGTGGTTTTGCAAACGTGCGTTTCCAATGTCGACAAGGAGAGTTTCCATGAGACTATTCGCGCAAGTGGCGCTTGCTGGCTGCCTGGTGGTCGCCGCCGGCGCGGCTCAAGCCGACGAGACCAAGTTTCTCCAGTCGTTCAATGGTAATTTCGCCGGCAAGGGCACTGTCCAGGTGACCACGGATGTGCCGAACGTCAGTGTCTCTTGCAGCTTCAAGTCGAACGCGACTTCTGCCTCGCTCTCGCTGGATGGCAATTGTCGCGGTCTCGTTGTGGTTTCGCGAGCCATCAGCGCGAATTTGAAGGTCTCCGGTGCGAAATACAGTGGCGTTTATGTAGGATCCCGCACAGGGCCAGCACAGCTGAACGGCAGCCGTTCGGGCAACACCATCAATCTTGGCATCCGCTGGGCGAAGGACGTCAATGGCGATCGCAAGGCGCGAATGACGGTTGAGAAGCGAGGCGAGAACGGCATGCGGCTGACGGTCATCGACACGGATCCGAAAACCGGCAAGAGCGTGGTGACGAGCCGGATCGACCTGCAACGCAGCTGAACTTACTCGTCGATCGGCTCCGGCGGATGGGCGTCACGGCCCCTGCCGAAGGTGTAGCCGGTTTCGACGGCTCTGCGGCCGAACTTGTCGCGCAGCGCATCGATGGCGCCCTCGGCCATGGCGCGCTTGCGCGACTGGACATCGACCAGATCCGGCGGATCGGCCTTGTCGTCGTCGGAAAGGTCGCTGACGCCGATGCCGAGCAATCGAAATTTCGTCCCGTCCGTCTCCTTGCGGAGAAGGTCCACGCCGGTTGAAAAGATGCGGTCGGCGAGCCGGGTCGGGTCGCCGAGCTGACGGTTGCGCGTGCGCAGCTTGAAATCCTGGGTCTTCAGCTTCAGCACCACGGTGCGCCCGGCAATGCCTGACTTCTTCAGCCGTGCCGAGACCTTTTCCGAAAGGCCCCTCAGCACCGAGACAAGCTCGTCCAGCGAGGCGATGTCGGTGTCGAAAGTGGTTTCGGCCGATACGCTCTTGGCATCCTGGTCGGGGTCGACGCGGCGGACGTCCTCACCGCGCGAAAGCCGGTAGAGCCGTTCGCCCATCACCCCATAGCGGCGCATCAGGTCGCCACGCTCCATCTTCTGCAGCTGACCAATGGTGCGGATGCCATCCTGTTCGAGCGTCGCGTTGAACGCCTTGCCGACACCCCAGATCATGGTCACCGGCTGCGGTGCCAGAAAATCGATCGCCTCGGCCTCGCCAATGACGGAAAAGCCGCGCGGCTTGCGGAAGTCCGACGCGATCTTGGCGAGGAATTTGCAGTAGGAAAGCCCGGCCGACACGGTGATGCCGATCTCCTTCTCCACGGCCAGCGCGAAGCGCGCCAGCACCACCGCAGGCGGCAGACCGTGCAGCCGCTCGGTGCCGGCGAGGTCGAGAAACGCCTCATCGATCGACAGCGGCTCTACCAGCGGCGTCAACGCCTGCATCATGGCGCGCACTTGCCGGCCGACGGTCACGTATTTTTCCATGTTGGGCGCGATCACCACCGCCTCGGGGCAGGCTTCGAGCGCCTTGAACATCGGCATGGCGGAACGCACGCCGCGGATGCGGGCGATGTAGCACGCCGTTGAGACCACCCCGCGCTTGCCGCCGCCGACGATCAACGGCTTGTCCTTGAGCGCCGGGTTGTCGCGCTTTTCGATGGCGGCATAGAAGGCGTCGCAATCGATATGGGCCAGATGCAGCCGGTAGAGCTCGGGATGACGGGCAAGGCGAGGGCTGCCGCAGCGTTCGCAGCGGCGCGTCTCACCGCGCTGAAACGTCAGGCAGTCACGGCAAAAACCGTGATCGGGATTGTTGACAGGAGCCGCCATTTCTGCGAACATAAAGAGAACAAACGCAATGGTACGACAGTGCAGGGTCAGCGACAAGCTTGGCCTGGGGAGAACTCATGAGCACGACCATAGTGCCGTTGGCGCCTGAGCTCTGGCCTGAATTCGAGGATCTTTTCGGAAAGCAGGGCGCCTGCTACGGCTGCTGGTGCACGCATTTCCGGCTGGCGCCGGCGGCGCGGCGCGAGAGCAGCCGCGAACGCAACAAGGATCACATCAAGGCGCGCATCGAAGCCGGCCCGCCACCCGGACTGCTGGCCTTCGAGGACGGCAAGGCGGTCGGCTGGATGCAGATCGGGCCACGCGCCGACGTGCCTGAATGGAACAACAAGGGCAGGGGCTCGGCGCCGATCGATCCCGCCGACGCTGCCGATCCCGCCGTTTGGGCGATCTCCTGCTTTTTCATCCGCGCCAAGGCCCGTGGCACGGGCATCACGCACCGCCTCGTCGAAGGCGGCATCGATTTCGCCCGCGGGAACGGCGCGCGGCTTGTCGAGGCCTGCCCGATCGACCTGTCCCGCGATTCGCGATCAATCGGCCTGTTCGTCGGCTCGTCTCAGGTGTTCGAGAAGGCCGGGTTCGAGAGGCTGGTTGAGCGCAAGGCGGGCCGACCGCTGATGCGGCTGGTGCTGAAGCCTGCTACCTGACTGTCATCGTCTTGCAGTCGTGATGGTATTTCCCTACCAGAGGTACGAAACGATTTTTGCCTCTCGACCGAACGGAGAATTCCCGTGAACCGTGTGTTGCCACTTGCCTTTTCCGCGCTTCTGCTCAGCGCGCCTGCTTTCGGCCAGACCGTCGACAGCCAGGGCGCCAAGCAATTGTCGGATGATCTGTCGCGCTATGTCGGCAAACAGGCGCTCGACAAAGGCATTCTGAAGGTTTCGGCCGAAGGCGACGCCTACAAGATCGTGTTTGATTTCAAGGCGCTTGCAGCAAGCTTTCCCGACCAGAAGCTGGTGAAATTCGACTTTGCGCCCTACGCCCTGCTGGTCAAGCCGCGCAGCGACGGATCCTGGGATGTCTCGATGGATTTTTCGCAGAGCGCCTCCTTCGAATTCAACGGTCCCCAGGGAAAGCAAAACACGCAATTCTCGATCAAGGACGGCAAGGGCAGCGGCGTCTACGACCCCAAGCTGGCCGCCTTCACCAGCGCCACCAGTTCGATGGCCGGAATGACGATGTCGTCGCAGGACGCCAAGCAGCAGATGGATATGACCGCCGGTGCCGGTACCGCGACGCTGTCCGCCACCAAGGCAGCCAATGGCGGCGTCGATTTCACGACCTCGCAAAAGATTTCGAACTTCGTGGAAACGATAAAGTTCAGTGATGCCGAGAGCGGACTGAATTTTCCCGTTACCGTGAAGTCGCCGGAATTGTCGGTGGAGGCCAGCGGCAAGGGCGTGCAGACCAAGCCGCTGCTCGATCTCCTGGCGTTCGCCGTGGCCAATGAGGACGAGAAGACGCTGAAGGCAGACCAGGCACAGCTCAAGGCGCTTCTGCTGGCGGCGCTTCCGGTGTGGGAGCGTATCGACGGAACCTACGGCTTCAAGGATTTCGCGGTCGACAGCCCGATCGGCACGTTCGGCGCCACGCAACTCAGCACCGCGTTCGGTTCCGACGGTGTCGCCCAGAACGGCAAGGTCAACTATGGCATCAAGGCATCGGGGCTGACCGTGCCGCATCAGCTCTTGCCGAGCTGGAGCGTCGCGCTGCTGCCCACCGATATCGACCTGAACTTCGGCGGCGCCAATATCGATCTCGACAGCATGGCGAAGAAGGCGATCGAAGCCTTTGATCTCAATCAGGATCCGCCGCTGTCGGCCGAGTTCGGCGACCAGCTCAAAGCCGACTTCCTGGCCAAGACGCCGAAGGTCGTCATCGGCCACAGCACCGTCAAGAACAAGGACATGGAGATCGCGCTCGAAGGCGACATGACAAGCTTCGGCCAGAAACCCGACGCGAATCTCACGGTCGATGTCGCTGGCTTCGACAAGATCATGGAGCACCTGCAGGAAGCGGCGAAGGCGGAGCCAGAGGTCGGGCAGTACGTGCCTGTCGCTCTCATGGCGAAGGGTTTTGCCAAGACGCTGCCGGACGGCAAGCTGGAGTGGGTCATCAACACCAAGGCCGACGGCTCGGTGACCGTCAACGGCGTCATGCTCAAGCCCGCCGATCCGGCGGTGGACGACAGCGTCGACGATGGTGACGGCGCGGACAATGACGGCGTCGATAGTGGCGGCAACGCCAACGAAGGCAATGGCGGCGGCAGCGACGACGGCGGCAGCGATAATGGCGGGTCAGGGGCGAAGCTGAACCCTTGAGGGGGCCTCGAGCAACTTTCGGCAAACTGTAAAGGGTCTTCCCGGGGAAAGCGCTTGGCGCTTTCCTTTTTGGGACTTACCTCAACGCGCGCCGAGCCCCAGCGCATTCGCTATCTTCGGCGCGGCTTCATGCCAGTCCTGGACGACGACGACATCGTCCGAGACCGGCGGCAGGAACGCGCGCAGCGAATTGTCGGCCATGAGATGGAATAGATTTGCGTCGGCGACCGATTCCCGCACCGACGCCAGATTGTGCGGCTGATCGTCGACGAAGACCACCGGCCGGCCGCTCTTGCCGCGCAGCTTGGCCACCGCCGGCCCCTTGGCCATCTCGGTGGTCAGCAGCGGATAGCCTAGCCCCAGCGCATCGAGATGTGCGCGGCGCACCGCACGATGCCGGTGCGGCATGGCCGTCAGCAATATGATTTCCGCGCGGTTTCCAAGCCCCGCCAGAGCGTCCGCGGCGCCATCGGTGATGCTTTGCCAATCGGCCTGCGCGTCGAAGAAATCGCCCAGCAGCGCCGTGACTTCGGGTTGTTCGATCAGCCTGCCGCTGGCCGTTTCGGCGATGTTGCCGGTCAGCCGGAAGGACGCCAGCGTCAGGCCGTAACCGCGCGCCTTGAGGAAGTGCGGGAAGGGGCGGATGAATTCGAGCACGACGTCATCGACATCGAGCACCAGTAGCGGCCGGTCGTCGGCCGCCAGTTCCTCGATCTGGCGCGCGGTTTCGGGATCATCGCTCATGTGGAACGCTCATGATTGTCGTCGCCGAGCGGCAGTGCGCGCAACGCCTTGCCGACAGCGGCCGGCGGCGTGCCGGTCTCTTCGGCGAAGCGCATCAAGGTCGGCTCGTGGGCCAGGATGAATTGCAGGACGCCGGCCAGGAAACCCGGCTCGCCGGCGGCCCGGCGGATCGAATGCGCCTCTATTCCCGTGATCGCCAGAAAGCGCGGTAGAAGCTCCGGATCGCCGGCAACGAAGCCCAATGCCTTCACGGCAATGGTTTCGGCCTCTTCGCGCATTGACGCTGCGTTTGCCATCACTACCTTCGGTGTGTGGAATGAGTCTCTCCCGCAGTAATGGCAAGAGTTGCTTGCGGCAAGCCATTAGCGTGTGGCGCGCCTTTTGGACGCGCTGGGAGGCGAGGCGGAATTCGTGCTGCTTTGCAGGCTGCGGGTTTCCGTTTCGTCAATCATATTGCCGTATAGTGAAGCAGGGTTTGGTGCGTTCAAGCAAAGGGCGCATGACGGTCACCTCCGGGCGGAGGACGGCCGGGACGGGATATCGATGCCTAAGAAGGTCATGATCGTCGAGGACAATGAGCTCAATATGAAGCTCTTTCGGGACCTCATCGAAGCAAGCGGTTACGAGACGGTGCGCACCCGCAATGGTCTTGAGGCGCTCGACCTGGCGCGCCAGCACCGGCCGGACCTCATCCTGATGGACATCCAGCTGCCCGAAGTGTCGGGACTGGAAGTGACCAAATGGCTGAAGGAAGACGATGATTTGCACGTCATCCCGGTCATTGCCGTGACTGCCTTCGCGATGAAGGGGGATGAGGAGCGCATCCGCCAGGGCGGCTGCGAGGCCTATATTTCGAAGCCGATCTCGGTGCCGCGCTTCATCGAAACCATCAAATCCTATCTGGGCGATGCCTGATGTTCCCTTCCAGCCGAGCCGGAGCCTTGTGAAATGACCGCGCGGATCCTCGTCGTCGACGACATCCCTGCCAATGTGCGGCTGCTGGAAGTCCGGCTGCTGGCCGAATATTTCGAGGTGCTGACCGCCAATAACGGGCCCGATGCGATCGAGACCTGCGAGAACGGCAAGGTCGATGTCGTGCTGCTCGACGTGATGATGCCGGAGATGGACGGTTTCGAGGTCTGCCGGCGCCTGAAGAGCGATCCGGCGACGTCGCACATTCCGGTGGTGATGATCACCGCGCTCGACCAGGTTTCCGACCGCGTGCGCGGGCTGGAGGCCGGCGCCGACGATTTCCTGACCAAGCCGGTCAACGACCTGCAGCTGATGACGCGCGTCAAGAGCCTGGTCCGGCTGAAGTCGCTGACCGACGAGCTCAGGCTGCGCGCCTCGACCACCCGCAACATCGGTATCGAGGAACTCTTGAGCCGCAATTTCGCTTCCGAGGACACGACGCCGAAAGTGCTTCTGATCGACGAGCGCAAATCGTCGGTCGAGCGCATCCAGAAGATGCTGCGCGACCGTGCCGACCTCGACGTCACCGGCGATCCGCATGCCGGGTTCTTCCAGGCCGCCGAAACGCCCTATGAATGCGTGATGATCTCGACGGCCTTCGCCGATTTCGATCCGCTCAGGCTGTGCTCGCAACTGCGCTCGCTCGATCGCACCCGTTTTGTACCGATCATCCTGCTGGCGGAGGAGGGCGAGGAAGAGCGCATCATCCGCGGGCTGGAGCTCGGCATCAACGATTATCTGATGCGGCCGATCGATCAGCAGGAACTGACGGCACGGCTGCGCACCCAGGTGCGCCGCAAGCGCTATAACGACCAATTGCGCGCCAGCGTCACCCAGACCATCGAGATGGCGGTGACCGACGGCCTGACCGGGCTGCACAACCGCCGCTATCTCGACAGCCATCTGCAGACGCTGTTCGACCGCGCCGTGGCACGGCGCCGGCCGCTGTCGGTGATGATCACCGATCTCGACCGCTTCAAGTCCATCAACGACGCGCACGGCCATGACGGCGGCGACGAGGTGCTGCGCGAATTCGCGCGGCGGTTGCGCAAGAACGTCAGGGGCATCGACCTTGCCTGCCGGTTCGGCGGCGAGGAGTTCGTGGTGGTCATGCCGGACACAGATGGCGTCGTGGCCGAGAAGGTGGCCGAGCGCATCCGGGCCGAAATCGCCCAGAAGCCGTTCGCCATCGGCGCCGACGGCAAGACGATCGAGGTCACCGTCAGCGTTGGCGTGTCCTCGGTGCTGAAGGGTGTGGACACGGTGGCGGCGCTGATGAAACGCGCCGATCTCGCGCTCTACGAAGCCAAGAGTGGCGGCCGCAACCGTGTCGTTGCCAAGGCGGCCTGACGGTCCAGGGCCTGATTATCCGGTCAACCCAACAGGGTTACCCATTTACCTTAATCCAAGCGATTCGCGAGCCTTGGTTAAGAAACTGTTGATTTTCATAAGCTCTTGCGCAAATGTGCAGGCCACGACGAAGCCGGCACGAGGGTAGACAGCCGGCTCGATACCCGAATACCCCATGATGCTCAGGTCCGCCGCATCTCCTGGGTCCGTGGGGTCGGCCGGCCGGCGCTGGCACATAGTGGCCTCCTCGTACCGCTGCCAAACGCCGACCGGCCCCCTTTGTCTCACATGACATCAAGAGTCCGTGCCAAGCCCTGAAGTTCGGGGCTTTTTTGATGCGCGGGAAATCGGAATAGACCGCTGGGTTTGTTCCGGCGTCTGTCGGCCAGTGGCGCTTCGCGCTTGCCGGCCGGGAGGGCGAAGGAAAGGCGCTGTCCCTTCCATTACATACATATGGCGCACAAGGGGCTTGCGGCAAGACCTGGCTCCTCCCGTACAACCGCGCCCTGACCAACGGAAACGGGAGTAGCAAAAATGCCGGTATCGATGCCGACTGACGGACCGCGACGGGATCATGCTGTGCTGATCGCCGGAGGAGGGCCGACAGGGTTGATGTTGGCGGGGGAACTCGCCCTGGCAAATGTCGACGTGGCCATTGTGGAGCGGCGGCCCAACCAGGAACTCATCGGTTCGCGCGCGGGCGGCCTGCATGCCCGCACCATCGAGGTGCTGGACCAGCGCGGGATCGCCGACCGGTTTGTGTCCCAGGGACGGCCTTCGCAATCGGTGGGCTTCAACATGGTGAAGCTGGACATCGGCGACTTTCCCAGCCGGCACAATTATGTGCTGGGGCTGCGGCAGAACCACATCGAGCGCATCCTGGCCGACTGGGTCGGCGAACTGAGGGTGCCGATCTATCGCGAACGGGACGTCACCGGTTTCGCGCAGGACGATGGCGGCGTCGACGTCGAGCTATCCGATGGCCGGCGCCTGAGGGCGGATTATCTCGTCGGTTGCGACGGTGGACGCAGCACGATCCGCAAGACCGCGGGCATCGCGTTCGACGGATGGGATCCGACGATGAGCTGGATGATCGCCGAGGTCGAGATGACGCAGGAACCCGCATGGGGCTTTCGCAGCGATGCCTATGGAGTTCACGCGATGGGCAAGATGGAGGACGGCGGCCGGGTGGGTATCGTGCTGACCGAGAGGCAACTGACCCTTGGCGGCGAACCGACCCTGCGCGATCTCAGCGAGGCGCTTGTCGCTGTCTACGGCACCGACTACGGGGTCCACAGTCCGACCTGGATTTCCCGGTTCACCGATATGACGCGCCAGGCTGCCGCTTACCGCGACAGCCATGTGCTGCTGGCCGGCGACGCCGCGCATATCCATCCGCCGATGGGCGGACAGGGCCTCAATATCGGCGTGCAGGACGCGGTGAACCTGGGATGGAAGCTGGCCCAGGTGGTCAAGGCGACGTCCCCAGAAAGCCTGCTCGACAGCTACCATGCCGAGCGCCACCCGGTTGCCGCGCGCGTGCTGCGCAACGCGATGGCGCAGGTCGCGCTGCGTCGCATGGATGCGCGCACCAAGGCTCTGGGCGATACCGTTGCCGAACTGCTCGCCATGGACGAACCGCGAAAACGGATCGCCGGAGAGATGTCCGGGCTGGGCGTCCACTACGACCTCGGGGAGGGGCACGCGCTGCTTGGGCGGCGAATACCCGACGTCGATCTGCTCACCGCCAACGGGCCGTTGCGGCTGTTCCGTCTGCTGCACGACGCGCGGCCGGTACTCCTTAACCTGGGCGAGCCAGGCAGATTGGAGATCGCGCCCTGGGCCGATCGTCTCCGGCGGATCGACGCCAAGTATGCTGGGGCCTGGGAGCTTCCGGTAATTGGGGCGGTCGCCGCCCCAACCGCGGTATTAATTCGGCCCGACGGATATGTAGCCTGGGTGGGAGACAAGACTGATCTTGGGCTGGCCGAAGCGTTGGCCGTCTGGTTCGGCCCGCCTTGGGCGGCTTCGCACAGCCTCGGGTAAGCTGTTGATACATATGGCGTCGTCCTTCGCGGCGGCGCCACCTCCTGACAAGCGATTGACAGCAGGTTTTATCTATGCAGAAATTGGTTGGACCATTGGACCACTTGGAGGTGATGTGGACCAGAATAGCCTGCCACCCATTCAGACGACGGCGCGCGATGACGCCGTGCTGAAGGCATTGGTGGGCTTTGTCAGCGCCGAGGCTTTGCGGCCCGGTGAGAGACTGCCGACCGAGCGTATCCTGGCCGAGCGGCTCAAGGTCAGCCGCAACACGGTGCGCGAGGCGCTGACGCGGTGGGAAGGACTGGGTCTGGTCGAACGCCGGCAAGGCAGCGGCACCTATCTCAAGGCGGCCGTCTCGCCCGACATGCTGCATCTGCCGCTGACGCTGGCGGGCGGCAATGATTTCACCAGCCTGATGCAGACGCTGGAAATCCGCCGCGCACTGGAGGCGGAGGCGGCGGCACTCTGCGCCGAGCGGGCCAGCCCGGCCGACATGACCGAGATCGAGCGCAAGCTCGACATCATGGAGCAGGCGTTCCGCACGCGCGACGGCATGTCGTCGGAAGAGGACTGGGAGTTCCACCAGGCGATCTACCGGGTCTCCGGCAATCCACTGTTCGAACAGATCATCGCTGCCATGCACGAGTTGTTTCACCGCTTCTGGGAGCATCCGCTCGGCGTGCGCGACTTCGGCCACGCCAGCTTTCCCTATCACCGCACCATCTACGAGCGCATCGCCGCGCGCGACCCGCAAGGCGCCCGCGCAGAGGCGCTGAAGCTGATCGCCACCGTCGAGGACGATTTGAAGCGCGGTGCGGCCAAACTCAAATTCTTGGGCCAGACATGAACGAGCATCCGACCGGTTTCGACCACGATTATCTTGCCGAGGCGGCGACGCTTCTGGCGCATGACGAACCATTCCCCGGTGGCGCCGTCGTGCCGCCGATCTACCAGACCTCGCTGTTCACCTTCGCCAGTTACGCCGAAATGGCAGATACGTTTGCCGGCAAACGAAAGCAGCCGATCTATTCGCGCGGCGACAATCCCACGGTCATGGAGTTCGAGGCGCGTGTCGCCGCACTCGAGGGTGCCGAGGCCGCGCGCGGCTTCTCCAGCGGCATGGCGGCGATCAGCGCCACGGTGCTTGCCTTCGTCGGCGCGGGCGAACGTGTCGTCGCGGTGCGCAATTGTTATGGCGATGCCTACCGGCTGTTCGAACGGCTTTTGCCGCGGCTCAACATCAAGGTCGATTATGTCGACGGCTCGGATCCGGATGCGGTGGCGGCGGCCTTACCCGGCGCCAAGCTGCTTTATCTGGAGAGCCCGACCTCGATGGTGTTCGAGTTGCAGGACTTGCCGCATCTGACCCGGATGGCGAAAGAGCAGGGCATCATCACCACCATCGACAATTCCTGGGCGACGCCGGTGTTCCAGAAGCCGTTCACGCATGGCGTCGACCTGGTGTTGCACTCGGCCTCGAAATATCTCGGCGGCCACAGCGACACCGTTGCCGGCGTGGTGGCGGGCTCGGCCGCGCACATCAAGCACATCAACGAGCAGACCTATTCCTATCTCGGCGGCAAGCTGTCGCCATTCGAGGCGTGGCTCTTGCTGCGCGGCCTGCGAACTTTGCCGCTGCGCCTGCCGCACCACATGAAAAGCGGGCTCACCATCGCCGAGCGGCTGAAGGCGCATGGCAATGTCGAGCGGGTCAACCACCCCGTCTATTCGAACCATCCGGGCAAGGCGACACTTGCCGGCTATGGCGGGCTGTTCTCGTTCGAGGTGACCGACGATATCGACATTCCCGTCTTCGTCGATGCGCTGAAGTTTTTCCGCATCGGCGTCAGCTGGGGCGGGCATGAGAGCCTGGTCGTGCCGGCCAAGGCGTCGCTCGAACAGACGCCGGGACTGAATTCGATGGCGCGCTTCGGCGTCAGCCCCCGAACCATCCGCTTCAATGTCGGATTGGAAAGTGTCGAGGACCTATGGGCGGATGTCGCCCAGGCCTTCGAAAAAGCCAGAAAATAACAGCGGGTTCAAAATGGGAGTCTTGAACATGAAAAAACTGACCGTCATGCTTGCCACCGTCGCGGGGCTGGCAATCTCCGCCGGGGGCGCGCTCGCCGACTCGACCCTGAAAATGGTCGAGGTCATCACCAGCCCGCCACGCACCGAGTTCCTGAAAAAGCAGATCGCCGAATTCGAGGCGGCTAATCCCGGCGTCAAGGTCGAGCTCGTCTCGCTGCCCTGGGGCCAGGCCTTCGAAAAGTTCCTGACCATGGTGCAGGCCGGCGATACGCCCGATGTGGTGGAGATGCCGGAGCGTTGGATGGGGCTTTACGCCAACAACGCCCAGCTCGAGGATCTCGGCCCCTATATGGCCAAATGGGACGACGCCAAGACGCTCGGCGACCGCGCCAAGCAGTTCGGCTCGACGGTGAACAACACCCAGTTCATGATCCCCTACGGCTACTATGTGAACGCGTTGTTCTGGAACAAGAAGCTGTTCAAGGAGGCCGGCCTCGACGGTCCGCCGGCGACGCTGGACGAATTCATCGCCGACTCCAAGAAGATCTCGGCCATTCCAGGTAAGTACGGCTATTGCCTGCGCGGCGGCCCGGGCGCCTTCAACGGCATGCACATGTTCATGAACATCGCGCAGGGCAAGGGCGGATATTTCAACGAGGACGGCACCTCGACCATCAATGAAGAGGGCTCGGTCAAGGGCCTGCAGATGCTGGCCGACATGTACAAGGACGGCCTGGCGCCGAAGGATGCGGTGAGCTGGGGCTTCAACGAGACCGTCACCGGCTTCTATTCCGGCACCTGCGCCATGCTCAACCAGGATCCCGACGCGCTGCTCGGCATCGCCGACAAGATGAGCGCCGACGATTTCGCCGTGGCGCCATTGCCGGTCGGGCCAAGCGGCAAATCCTATCCGACGCTGGGCTATGCCGGTTGGGCGATGTTTGCCAATTCGCAGCACAAGGATGACGCCTGGAAGCTGATGGCGACGCTGCTGTCGCCGAAGGACAATCTGGAATGGGCCAAGGAAGTCGGCGTCGTGCCGATCCACAACGGCGCCGACCAGGATCCCCATTTCAAGACCGAGCAGTTCAAGGGCTGGTTCACCGAGCTTAGCGACAGCAGCAAGTATGAAATGGTGACGCCGCCGACGCATCTGGAAAATCTCGGCAATTTCGTCGACCAGGTCGCCATCAAGAATTTTCAGGAAGTGCTGCTCGGCCAGAAGACCGCCAAGGACGTTGCCGACCAGTGGGCTGCCTTCCTGACCAAGGAACAGCAGGACTGGCTGGCGAAGAACAAGAAGTAAGCGCAGGCTTTTCCCTTCTCCCCGTTTCACGGGGAGAAGGTGTCACGAAGTGACGGATGAGGGGCGGCGCCAAGTTCTGCCAACTCAGCGCTGCCCCTCATCTGCCTGCCCGTCCTCCGCAGCAGCTGCGCTGCAGCTACGGAGGATGAACCGGCATCTTCTCCCCGTATAGTGACGGGGAGAAGGACGCTGCCCCCCAACGCCGCTCCAGGGAGCCGTTTCACAGCCAATGACCTACGCCGTGTCCGAAATACGATCTGTCGGCAAGCCGCGACGTAAGTGGCTCACGCATGCAGCCATCGAGCCCTGGCTTTACCTTAGCCCGGCGATCATCCTGCTGGTCGTGGTGCTGCTGGTGCCGCTGGTCATCGGCATCAGCTATTCCTTCCGCAAGTTTTCCGCTTTCAAATCCGAATATGTCGGGCTTGGCCAATATCAGGCGATGCTGTCGGATCAGGTGCTGGGCCAGGCGCTGGTCAACACGCTGTGGTGGACGGTTGCCAGCCTGTTCTTCCAGTTCTTCCTCGGCCTTGGCCTGGCGCTGTTGCTCGACAAGCCTTTCCCAGGCCGCAAGGCGGTGCAGGCGCTGGTCTTCCTGCCCTGGGCGGTGCCGTCCTTCCTGTCGGGGCTGACATGGGCCTGGCTGTTCAATCCGATCATCGGTCCGCTGCCGCACTGGCTGTTCGCGCTCGGCCTGAAGGCCGAGCCGACCAATGTGCTTTCCGATCCGGCCACCGCCATGTGGGGGCCGATCGTCGCCAATGTCTGGTTCGGCATTCCGTTCTTCGCCATCACGCTGCTGGCGGCGCTGAAGTCGATTCCTTCCGAACTGCATGAGGCGGCAGCCATCGACGGCGCTTCGCCGTGGCAACGCTTCACCAAGGTCACGCTGCCGTTCCTGGCGCCGACCATCGCCATCACAGTCATGCTGCGCACGATCTGGATCGCCACCTTCGCAGACCTGATCTTCGTCATGACAGAGGGCGGGCCGGCCGGCTCGACCAACACCGTGCCGGTCTACATCTATGTCAGCGCCTTCAAGTCGCTGGACAAGGGCTATGCCTCGGCGGTCGCCGTGCTGCTGCTGGTCCTGCTCATCGCCTACGCGATCGTTCTCATCGGCATTCGTCGCACCCTTGTGAGGCATGTCTGATGATTGCTGGACGTTCAGCCTCGCAACGGTTTTTCGGCGGCGTCGGTCTCTACGCGGCGATCGCGGCCTATGTGGTCTTCGCGCTGTTCCCGATCTATTGGACGCTGAAGATCTCGGTCACGCCGGAGCGGCTGCTCTATTCCGAGGGCATCACCTTCTGGCCGTCGCAGATGACGCTGCGGAATTTCACCACGGTGCTCGAGGCGACCGATTTTCCGCGTTATTTCCTCAACAGCGTCATCGTCTCGGTGTCGACGGCGGCCTTGGCGACGGTCATCGCGACGCTCGCCGGCTACGCCATGTCGCGCTTCACCTTTCGCGGCAAGGCGGCGCTGGCGCTGATGCTGCTTTTGACCCAGACCTTTCCGCTGGTGATGGTCATTCCGCCGATCTACCGCGTGATGGGCGAGATCGGCCTGATCAACAGCCTGACCGGGCTGATCATCATCTACACCGCCTTCAACACCGCCTTCGCCACCTTCCTGATGCAGTCCTTCTTCGACGGCATACCGAAGGATCTGGAAGAGGCGGCGATGATCGACGGCTGCACCCGCGCCCAGGCAATGCGCAAGGTGATCGTGCCGCTGACGCTGCCCGGGATGGGGGCGACGCTCGGTTTCGTCTTCACCGCCGCCTGGAGCGAGCTTCTGTTCGCGCTGATGCTGATTTCCAGCGACGACAAGAAGACCTTCGCCGTCGGCCTGCTGACCTTCATCGGCAAGTTCGCCGTCGACTGGGGGCAGATGATGGCCGCGTCGATCCTGGCGCTGATCCCGGTCTGCATCTTCTTCGCCTTCCTGCAACGCTATCTCGTCACCGGCCTGACCGCCGGCGCTGTCAAAGGATAGATCGATGGCCTCTGTCACGCTCGAAAAGGTCCGCAAGGATTACGGCGCCGTCCGCGTCCTGCACGCGGTTGACCTCGAGATCGCCGATGGCGAGTTCGTCGTCCTGGTCGGCCCGTCCGGCTGTGGCAAGTCCACGCTTTTGCGCATGATCGCCGGCCTGGAGGAAGCCTCCGGCGGCGAAATCCGCATCGGCTCGCGGCTGGTCAATGATGTGGCGCCGAAGGACCGCGACATCGCCATGGTGTTCCAGTCCTATGCGCTTTATCCGCACATGGACGTGTCGAAGAACATGGGCTTCAGCCTGCTTTTGAAGAAGGCGCAGAAGACGACGATCGATGCGCGCGTCGACGGTGCGGCCAAGCGGCTGGGGCTCGATACGTTCCTGCAGCGCCTGCCCAGGCAATTGTCCGGCGGCCAGCGCCAGCGCGTCGCCATGGGCCGCGCCATCGTGCGCGATCCCAAGGTTTTTCTCTTCGACGAGCCGTTGTCGAACCTCGACGCCAAGCTGCGCGTCCATATGCGCGCCGAGATCAAGGCGCTGCACCAGCAGTTGAAGACCACTTCGGTCTACGTCACCCACGACCAGATCGAGGCGATGACCATGGCCGACCGCATCGTCGTCATGCATGACGGGCTGATCCAGCAGGTCGGCGCCCCGCTCGATCTCTACGACCGGCCGGCCAACATGTTCGTCGCCGGCTTCATTGGCTCGCCGGGCATGAATTTCCTGCCGGCAACGGTGGAGAAGGGCGGCAAGGTGGACGCCGTGCTGTCCGATGGCCAGAAGCTTCGGCTGCCGGACGGCCTGCCGCTCAGGGATGGTGAGGTCATCACCGTCGGTCTGCGCCCGGAGCATATCAAGCTGGCGGACGACGGTGCGCTGCAAGGCGAGGTCGGGGTGGTGGAGCCGCTCGGCCTGTCGACCCAGTTCTATGTCAAGCTGGCCGGCCAGCAGCTCTGCGTCTTTGCCATGGGCCGTGCCGGCGTGAAGCCCGGCGACATGGTGCGGCTGGCGGCCGATCCGGCATCGCTGCATTTGTTCGACGAGAAGAGCGGCGACCGCATCGGATAGCTGTTCACGGCCAAGCACCGGATAAGCAGGTGGACCGTGGCCTGAGTCGCTGCTTCGCTACTCGTTGCTGAGTGTTGTTATGAACCTTTGGCTCTTTGCGGCTTATTTTTTCCGTGCCCTTTCGCTTGCCGCCATCATCCGAGCCAGTCGGTCTTGCACGGCCGGCGGTTCATTGAAAACGTAAAGTCCGCTAAGGGCGGTGTAGAGCGCATCATCAAAAGGCAAGTAGGCCTCGAGGCGATCAAGCAACCAGTCGCTCATCATATCTTCAAAGGGACCGACGCCTAGTTGAGCCACGGCCTTAGCATGCTCTGGTAGGCGGGCTTTCGCTAGAATGGCCATCACACGTTTGAGCTTAATCTCGCGCGGCTCGTCATGCGTGGACCAATGCCATTCCGAAGGATCGGCAAGATAGCTTTCAATGTAGGTTTGCGTATCCAACGGCACATTGCCCTGCGCATCCCTCCTGAAGTCAGCAGGCACCCAAGAGAGATCTTCGCTGAGATCAAGGCGAGTAAAACGGCCCATAGGATGACAACACCACAAAAGTCGGGAATTGCGACATCACAAAAATCGGTAACTGCGACGATCGGCAGCCGCCACCGTGGAGAGCTGTAAGCGAAAAACGCCGCCCGATGGGCGGCGTTTCGGCATTCCAAAGGGAAAAACCCAGACTACTTGATCTTGGTTTCCTTGAATTCGACATGCTTCTTGGCGACCGGGTCGTACTTGCGGAACGACAGCTTGTCGGTCTTGGTACGGCTGTTCTTGCTGGTGACGTAGAAGAAACCGGTGTCGGCGGTCGACAGAAGCTTGATCTTGATGTTTGCGGCTTTGGCCATGATCTCAGTCCGTTATGTTCGTGGAGTTTTGGCCGCTGGAGCACGGGAAAAACACCCGGACGCGGGAAACTTGGCGCGACACATAAAGAACGTGCCTGGAAAGTCAAGCCCGGCGGACCCGATGTAGCCCACCCAAGCCGCCCGGAATGGATAAATTAGACGGTTTCCGGCTCCGGTGCCGCGACCTTCTTCCAGTCTCCGGTCGTGTTCCACCAGCGATTCGGATTGGCCCGGTCGTCCAGCCCCTTGGAGCGGCTGGCAAGGATCGGCTGGATGCGGATCACCGGCTCCTGATAGGAATGCGCCTGGAAAATCGCCTCGACGACGCGGGCCGCCAGCTCTTGGTCGTCGGGCAATTCGAAGGAAACCTCGACCGTGCCAGGACGGCGGCGCAATTCGCTTTCGGCGCCCGCCGCGGCCCCCTCAAGCGGCCTGTAGCGCTCGATCCCGTGCGCCGACTGATAGGCATTGCGCTCATACTTGCCCATGGCAAGCGGTGCGATCGCCACAACCGCGTCCATGATGCGGTCGACGTCGGCGGCCGGAGCCTGGAAGCTTACGAGCAGCAGGAGCATCATTCGCAGCGAAGTGGTTTCAAAGCCGCTGTCGATCATCGGAGTGTCCTCGGTTCAGGGTGTTTTTAGGACACCCTTTTAACCGGTGGCTGCTGACACGGTTCTGTCAGCAGCCTGCCGTTGCGCAGTGCCGATAAACGACTTGTTGGGCTCTACAGCAGGATCTTGCGAACGAGCCTGAAGCAGACCAGGGCGATGTAGGCGGCGAAGAAAAGCCCGAGCGACCAGCCGAAGCCGGAAGGCCCGAAACTGTCCATGCCGATACCGATCGCCTGTGGGCCGAGTACCATGCCGACGCCGTAGCACAGCACGAAAGCGGCGTTGGCCGACGCCAGTTCGTGGCCGGAGAGCTGCGAACCGAGATGGGCGAGGCCGATCGTGTACATGGCGGCAACGACACCGCCCCAGACAAACAGGAGCGCGGCCATCAAGTGCCAGTTGGCGGCAAAGAAGGGCATGAATATCGTGCCGACGAGCCCGACCGTGGCGCAGGCGAGCAAGAGATAACGCCGGTCGGAGACGCGGTCGCTGATCATGCCGATCGGGATCTGCAACAGGACATTGCCAAGGCCGATCATGGTCAGCAGAAGCGCCGCGTCGGCCTCGGAATAGCCGATGCGGTTGCCATAGACCGGGAATAGCGCGAAGCCGCCGGTCTCGACCGCGCCGAAAACCAGCACGGCGAAAGTCGCTGTCGGCACCAGCCAGATGTAGCGCAGGAAGTGGCTGGTCTCGCTCTCCGCCACGATGGTGGGGCTTTCGTTGCGGGCGGCCAGCACCGGTATGGCGGCGAGCGTCACCAGGGCGATGATGACGCCGAACGGCCGGAAGCCGGAACTGCCGAGATGGGCGAACAGCCACGGTCCCGCGGCAAAGCCGAGCGACAGGACGGTGGCGTAGATGCCAAGCACAAGGCCGCGACGCTGCGGCGGCGCCGACGTGCTGATCCAGAATTCCGACAGGATGAACAGCACCGTCAGCGCGATGTGCAGCACGATGCGTAGCGGAAACCACATCCAGAAATCGGGCGCGAAATGGAAACCGACGAAAGCCAGCGCGCCAGTGGCAATCATGGCGATCATCGTCCAGGCGACGCCAAAGCGCATGGCAAGCGGCGTGGCGAGCGGCGCCCCGGCGATCGAGGCCAGGCCGGCAACGGCCGTGTTGAGCCCGATCATCGAGGCCGAATGGCCGCGTGTTTCCAGGATAACGCTGAGCAAGGGCATGCCGAGGCCAATGGCGATGCCGACGACGCTGATCGACGAGATCGCCGCTACCATCGGCAGCCAGTGTACGCGTTCGTCGCCCTGTGGTTGGGTATCGACCGTCATGAGATGCTGAATACTCTGTCTTTTTGAGATTGCGCAATTCCTGTGGGAAACCGCGTCACGCTTTTCGTGGAATTGCTCTAGAGAAGTTCGCGGGTGAAGCGGTTGCGGACAAGCCGGTAGAAGGGGACGGGACCACCCGGTCGCAGCAGCGGATCATCGGCGAGCCGCTTTTCCAGCTCGTCCAGGATCATTCGGGTGATGTCGGGTATGTCAGCCTGCTTGGCCTTGGCGAGCGGCAGCCAGACCAGTTCCTCCAGTTCGTTGGTCGGGCCGCCATCGGACAATTCGATGGCGACGTCGTCACGCCAGGCGCTGAAGAAGCGGGTGTCGAAGCGGCGTACCCGGTTCGGCGGCGTGATGGCGCGCGCGATGAAGCGCAGCGCTTCCAGCGATGGCGCCACACCATGGTCGACGAAACCCTGCCAGTCGCGCTTGGTCGTGGCGAAGGCACCCTTGCGGCCGATCAGCAGGCCGGCTTCCTCGTAGGTCTCGCGGACGGCCGACAAAGCGATGGCGCGGGCGCGGGCATGGCCGGTGCGGCCGGGGCCGGCCGTCAGCTTGGCTTCTTCGTGCGGGTCAAGTGCGGTCGCTGTTGGGATGCGACTGTCCGCTGGATCGGTGCGGCCGCCGGGAAACACGAACTTGCCGGGCATGAAGGCGTGCGCGGCGTGGCGGCGTCCCATCAGCACCAGGACGTCATCGCCCTTGCGGTCGAGCAGGATCAAGGTCGCCGCGTCACGCGGACGCAAGGGCCGGCCGCCATGGGCGGCAAGGCCCTTGTCGAGCTTGTCGACGTCCGCCTTGGTCATTCCGTTCATACGCTCGACCTAGCGGAAACTTCTTGCATGCGAAAGTGGCCTTAGCGATTGGCGTGTTGCGCCAGTGGCGCGTCACGTGCCGGCATGCGGCTCGACCTCGTCCTTTTCGCCACCAAACCCGTGCATATAGAACGCCCATTGCAATCCGATGACGGCGCCTTTGACCGGTTGCAGCAGCGCCACCGAGAGCAGGATGGTCAACGGCACCCAGATGAGGATGTGCTGCCAGCTGGACAAGGTTGACGTCGCCTCGACGCCCATGAAGGCACCGAGAACGATATGACCGACAATGACGATGACCAGATAGGCAGGCAAATCGTCGGCGCGATGGTGATGGATCTCCTCGCCGCAGACGCTGCAGGTTTCGACGGTCTTGGTGAAGCCACGGAACAGCTTGCCTTCGCCGCAATTGGGGCAGCGGCCCAGCAGGCCGCGCTTCATTGCCGTCCACAGAGGGCGTGCAACCCGGCCCGAATGATGTTCGCCGCCAAAAACCTGTTGTTCCATCACCGTCTCCTGCCGCGCGACCCCGGTCGCGATTGCGACGCACGGGCGCGGCCCTTAGCCTTGTGAAACGACCTGCTGGAGCCTGGCAGGGGCTTCGGGTCGGTCAACATCTCGAACCGCATCGCGCCGGCCATCGGCGCCACCTCGACAAGCCGGACCTCGACGCGGTCCGCGAGCTGGTACCCCTTGCCTGAACGTTCTCCGAACAAGGAGCGGGCCGTCTCGTCGTATATATAGTAATCGCCGCCCAGAGTTGACACCGGTATGAAGCCATCGGCGCCATATTGCGGCAATTGGACAAAAAGTCCTGATTTGGTGACGCCGGAGATGCGGGCGTCGAAGCGGTCGTCGATGCGCTCGGCGAGGTAGGCCGAGATCAGCCTGTCGACCGTGTCGCGCTCGGCGGCCATGGCGCGGCGTTCCGTGCCGGAGATCAGCACCGCAACGTCTTCGAGGCGGGCCTCCTCGTCTTGCGTCAATCCGCCCAGACCGAGGCCGAGCGCGGCGATCAGCCCGCGATGCACGATCAGGTCGGCGTAGCGGCGGATCGGCGAGGTGAAATGCGCGTAACGCCTGAGGTTGAGGCCGAAATGGCCGATGTTCTTGGGTGAATATTCGGCCTGGCTCTGTGAGCGCAGCACCACTTCGTTGACCAGCGCCTCATTGTCGGCGCCGCGCACGCGCTCCAGAATGCCGTTGAACTGGCTGGGCCGCATCTGGGCGCCGCGCGCCAAGGACAGGCTGAGCGTCTGCAGGAATTCACGCAGTGATTCCTGCTTGGCCAGCGACGGCGCGTCGTGAATACGGTAGACCAGCGCCTGCTTCTTGCCCTCCAGCGTTTCGGCGGCGGCGACATTGGCCTGGATCATGAACTCTTCGATCAATTTATGCGCGTCGAGCCGCTCCGGCACGATGACGCGGTCGACCGTGCCATCATCTTTCAGCAGGATCTTGCGCTCCGGCAGGTCGAGTTCGAGCGGCTGGCGGCCGTCGCGACCGCGCTTGAGGATCGCATAGGCGTCCCAGAGCGGCCTCAGCACCGTCTCCAGGATCGGACCGGTCTTGTCGTCGGGAACACCGTCGATCGCTGCCTGAGCCTGCGGGTAGGCGAGCTTGGCCGCCGACTTCATCATGACGCGGTGGAAGGAATGCCGGATCTTGCGGCCGTCGCCGGAGAAGGTCATGCGCACGGCGAGCGCTGGACGGTCCTGGCCCTCGCGCAGCGAGCAGAGATCGTTGGAGATGCGCTCGGGCAGCATAGGCACGACGCGATCGGGGAAATAGACCGAATTGCCGCGCTTCAGTGCCTCGCGGTCGAGCGCCGTGCCGTAGCGGACATAGGCGGCGACATCGGCGATGGCGACGGTGGCGATCACGCCACCGGGATTCTTCTCGTCGAGGTCAGGAGTGGCGAAGACCGCGTCGTCATGGTCCTTGGCATCGGCCGGGTCGATGGTGACCAACGGCAGGTCGCGCCAATCCTCGCGATGATCGAGCGTCGCCGGCTTCACGGCTTCGGATTCGGCTATGACATCGGCCGGGAAGATGTGCGGAATGTCGTGCGCGTGGATGGCGATCATCGAGACCGCCTTTTCGCTGGTCAGCGAACCCAGCACGTTGAGCACCTTGGCGCGCGGCAACCCATAGCGGGAAGCGCGCGCAGGCTCGACCTCGACAAGGTCGCCGTTTTTGGCGCCGTTCTGGAATTCCTTGTCGACGATCAGCTCGGGCTGGCGCCGCTCCACCGGCTCGATGCGGAAGCTGCCGTCCTGAAGCACGCGGAAGACGCCGAGCACTGCGTCCGTGCGCTTCTCGAAAATCTTCATCACCCGGCCGGTATAGGCAGGCCCTGACGGATCGTCGGTCGGGAAGGTCTTGGCCAGCACGCGGTCGCCGATGCCCGGCGCAGGGCCGTTGCCGCCGCGCGAGACGCGGATCGAGACGACCGGCGGCTCGCCGCCGCCTGTCGATTCGGTCGGGTGTGCCAGCAAGATGCCATCGCCGTCGCGGCCAAAGATGTCGAGCACGGCGACATGGGGCAGGGCGCCGACGCGGGCCAGCCGCTTGCGCTCCCTGGTCAGGACGCCTTCGTCCTGCAGGTCACGCAGGAGATCCTTCAACCAGATGCGGTCGTCGCCACGCAGCGCGAACGCCTTGGCGATCTCGCGTTTGCCGGCGCGATCGGGGTTTTCGGCGATGTAGCGCAGGATTTCGTCACGCGAGGGCCGATAGTCGTCCTTGACCTTGGCCCTGGTGTCGGCGGTGCGCGGATCGCCGTGGCTTCGTCCGGAGATCCTGCGCGCCACGCCGTCCTACCCTTTTTTCTTCGCGGCCGGTTTTTTGGCCGCCGTTTTCTTGGCCGCGGGTGCCTTGGCCGCCGCTGCCTTGCGGAACGGCTTCTTGCCGCCACCGCCCTTGGCTTCCTTCTCGGCAATCAGCGCCAACGCATCCTCGATCGTCACCGATTGCGGATCCTTGCCCTTGGGCAGCGTGGCGTTGACCTTGCCGTAGTTCACGTAAGGGCCGTATTTGCCGTCGCGCACGACGATCTTGCCGCCGCCATCTGGATGGTCGCCAAGCTCCTTCAGGGCAGCCGGCGTGCCGCCATTGCGGCCACCCTTGCCCTTCGATTGCTTCTCGGCAATCACCGTGACGGCACGGTTGAGACCGATCGAGAACACGTCCTCGATGCTGTCGACATTGGCGTAGGTGCCATCATGCAGCACGAACGGGCCGTAGCGGCCGAGACCCGCCGAGATCATCTTGCCGCTTTCGGGGTGTTTTCCGACGTCGCGCGGCAGCGACAACAATGCCAGCGCCTTCTCATGGTCGATCGACTCAGGCGTCCAGCCTTTCGGCAGGCTGGAGCGCTTGGCTTCCTTGCCGTCGCCGCGCTGGATGTAGGGACCGAAGCGGCCCGAGCGCAGCGTGATTTCCTCGGCAGTGTAAGGATCCTTGCCCAGCAGCCTGGTGCCTTCCTCGCCGCCGCCATTCTCGCCATTGGGGTTGGCGGCGTCGCCGAGCTGGCGGGTGAAGGAGCATTCGGGATAGTTGGAGCAGCCGACGAAGGCGCCGAACTTGCCGAGCTTGAGCGACAGATTGCCGGTGCCGCATTTCGGGCAGATGCGCGGATTGGAGCCGTCCTCGCGGGCGGGGAAAACCAACGGCGCCAGCTCCTCGTTCAGCGCATCGAGCACGTCGGTGACGCGCAATTCCTTGATGTCCGCGACGGCGCCGGAGAAATCCTTCCAGAAGTCGCGCAGCACGTCTTTCCAGGCGAGCTTGCCGTCGGAAATCTCGTCGAGCTTTTCCTCCAGCGATGCGGTGAAATCATATTCCACATAGCGCTCGAAGAAGCTTTCCAGGAAGGCCGACAGCAGGCGGCCCTTGGCTTGCGGCACCAGCCGGCGCTTGTCGATCGTGACGTAGTCGCGGTCTTCGAGCGTCTTCAGGATCGCGGTGTAGGTCGAGGGACGGCCGATGCCGAGCTCTTCCAGCTTCTTGATCAGCGACGCCTCGGAGTAGCGCGGCGGCGGCTCGGTGGTGTGCTGGGTGGCGTTGATCGCCCGGCGGGCGAGCTGCTCGCCGGCGCGGATTTCCGGCAGGCGGCGATTCTCCTCGTCTTCGGCGTCGTCGTCCTTCTGGTCGGTGTAGGCGGCGATGAAGCCGTCGAAGCGAACGACCGAACCGACGGCACGCAATTCGGCGGTACGGGCGCCATTCACCGCCTCGATCTCGACAGTCGTGCGCTCGATTTCGGCCGACTGCATCTGGCTGGCGATGGCGCGCTTCCAGACCAGTTCATAGAGCCGCATCTGGTCGGCATCGAGATATTGCCGGACCGACGCCGGGGTGCGCATGAAATCCGTCGGCCGGATCGCCTCGTGCGCCTCCTGGGCGTTCTTGGCCTTGGTGGTGTATTGGCGGGGCTGATCCGGCAGATATTTCGGGCCGAATTCCTTGGCGATGGCATCGCGTGCGGCCGAGATCGCCTCAGGCGCCATCTGCACGCCGTCGGTTCGCATATAGGTGATGAGGCCGGTGGTCTCGCCGCCGATCTCCATGCCTTCATAGAGCCGCTGCGCGACCTGCATGGTGCGAGTGGCCGAGAAGCCGAGGCCCGACGAAGCGGCCTGCTGCAGCGTCGAGGTGGTGAACGGCGGCCCGGGATTGCGCCTGGTCGGCTTGGCTTCCACCGACAGCGCCTTGAAGGCAGCACCCTCGAGCATCGCCTTGATGTCGTCGGCCTGTTCCTTGTTGGCAATGTCGAGTTTTTGCAGCTTCTTGCGCTCGAACGCGGTCAGCCGCGCCTCGAAAGTCTCGTTGCGCGGCGTGCCGAGGATTGCCGCGATATTCCAGTATTCCTCGCGGATGAAGCGCTCGATCTCGGATTCGCGGTCGCAGACCAGGCGCAGCGCCACCGACTGGACGCGGCCAGCCGAGCGGGCGCCCGGCAATTTGCGCCACAGCACCGGCGACAGGGTGAAGCCGACGAGATAGTCCAGCGCCCGGCGGGCGAGATAGGCATCGACGAGAGGCGCGTCGATCTGGCGCGGATTGGCCATCGCTTCGAGCACCGACGACTTGGTGATGGCGTTGAAGACGACGCGGCTGACCGGCTTGTCCTTCAGCGCGCGCTTCTGCTTCAGCACCTCCAGCACATGCCAGGAGATAGCCTCGCCTTCGCGATCCGGGTCGGTGGCGAGGATCAGGCCGTCGGCATCCTTGACCGCGTTGGCAATGTCGGTAAGGCGCTTGCCCGAAGCGGTGTCGACCGCCCAGGACATGGCGAAATCCTCATCCGGGCGCACCGAGCCGTCCTTGGCCGGCAAATCGCGGACGTGACCGAACGAGGCCAGAACCTTGTAGTTCCTGCCCAGGTATTTGTTGATTGTCTTCGCCTTGGCCGGCGATTCGACGACGACGACGTCCATGAGGTCTCATATCAGCTGTGATGCGGCAGAAGAATTCCGCTGCGCGCGACGAAATCTCGGTTCTGTTCGTCGCTCACATGGCCGCGCTTTTGCATCCGGTCAAGGGCAAGCGGCCAAAATGCGGGGATGCCGGCAGCAATACACTCTTAGAGTGTATGGAGAAGACCACATATTTTCGGATGGGCAGGCGCCGGCCTCGGAAGATCGGGAGAGGCTCAATTTGTTGCCAGTCCAGTCGGCATGAATGTGCCAGGTCGAGTCCGCTACGACCAGGCCGCCGGACTTGGAGGGATGCCCGGCGGCCAATGGGAAGTTCCGTTTGGCGGACCTCCCGATGGGAAAATCAGTCAGCCTTGACGATATGCCAGACCTCGCCGACGCCATCGCCGTTCACATCGCCGGCCTTCTTGTCCTTGATGAAGGTATAGACGGGCTTGCCGTCATAGGCCCACATCTTGGTGCCGTCGGTACGGTCGACAACGCTCCATTCGTCATCCGCCTTGGCGCCGGCCTCGGCCTTCAGCGGCGGCCAGTTGGCGGCGCATTTGTCGTAGCAATTGGTCTTGCCCTTCTCGTCCTTGTCATAGGTGTAGAGCGTCATGCCCATGGCATCGGTGTAGATCTTGGTGCCGTTGACCTCGGCTTCCTGCCAGGCTTCGGCGGCGAAGGACGCGGCGGTGCTGAGCAGCAGTGCGGCCAGCCCTGTGGCTATCGTTTTCATGGAAATCTCCTTGATGTCTGAAGACGCGCGGAAAATCGCGGCCTCCTTGTGTCAACGCCCCGCGCGCGTGCTTTCTTCCCCGAGCCGCGACGACTTGGCCGCGATGACATGGCCCCGAGGACTTGGCTGCGATGATATGGCCGCGATGACTTGCCACATGATGGTGATTGGCGGACAAACCCGCGTGCCGCTATATCGTCGCCAGAACAGTCGGAGCTTTGGAATGGCATTGGACATCGGCTACGTCAGCGCGGTCGGGGCGGGGGCCATCTCGTTCCTGTCGCCATGCGTGCTGCCGCTGGTGCCGCCCTATCTCTGTTACATGGCCGGCGTGTCGGTCGACGATTTTCGTGGCAATGCGGGCACAACCGCCAGGGAGGGCGCGCGCGGCGCGCTGCTCTACTCCTCGATCGCCTTCGTGCTCGGTTTTTCCACGGTGTTCGTGGCACTTGGCGCCGGCGCCTCGACCATAGGCCGGCTGCTGCGGGTCTGGCAGGAGCCGCTGGCGATGGGCGCCGGCGTGCTGATCATCCTGATGGGCCTGAATTTCCTCGGCATCCTGCGTATCCCGCTTCTGTCGCGGGAGGCGCGCTTCCAGTCGCAGGGAAAGCCCGCAAGCGCGGTCGCCGCCTATGTCATGGGACTGGCCTTCGCCTTCGGCTGGACGCCCTGCATCGGCCCGGTGCTCGGCCCGATCCTGACGCTGGCCGGTGGCCGCGAGACGGTGGGCGAGGGCGCGCTGTTGCTCGCCGCCTATTCGCTTGGCCTTGGCATTCCGTTCCTGATCGCGGCGCTGTTCTCCGGCGCCTTCATGCGCTTCCTCGGCAGATTTCGTGTCCATCTCGGCCGCGTCGAGAAGGCGATCGGCGCCCTGCTGGTAGTTGCTGGGGTATTTTTCCTGACCGGTGGTGTGCAGACCGTGTCTTACTGGCTGCTGGAGAATTTTCCGGTGTTGGGACGACTGGGATAGCTTGATTCTGGTCTTACCAGTGATAGTCGCGATATTACTCCCGCTGTCCCATAGGACCGAATACGAACAGGGATCCTAGTCCGCCGATCAAGGCACATGTGGGGATAACAGTAAAAGACTTTTCTAGAAACCCTGAAACGTCTGATTCTACTGTTAAAATACTGATCAGAATAATACCTGCTACACCGCCAATGATTGCCCCTATGAAGAAGACAATCAAGGCGTTGAAAATTTGGTACAAGGTTCTCATTCGCTATTTTTTGCAAAACTGAGATTTTCAACAGCAATACCGACAGAGTATTTATTTTGAATGAAGTGATATGCGACCGTCGCACTTCGCTCCAACCGGGACCGCGGCCTCACCGGAATTTAACCGCATTGGTGCAGCATGCCGCCGCTGCTATCGTGTCTTGATTCCCAACCCTTTGATATGGTTGTCCTTCCATGAGCCAGAGATCCTGCCTGTCCGTCATCCTCGCCGCCGGCGAAGGCACGCGCATGAAGAGCGCGCTGCCGAAGGTGCTGCATCAGATCGCCGGTCTGCCGATGGTTGCCCATGTGGTGAAGGCGGCCGAAGCCGCCGGTGCCAGCGGGCAGGCGCTGGTGATCGGGCATGGCGCCGATGAGATGCGCAAGGCGGCGGCGAAGTTCGCGCCGAAGGCCGAGACCTTCGTGCAGGAGAAGCGCTTGGGCACCGCGCATGCCGTTCTCGCTGCTCGCGGAGCGATATCAAACGGTTACGACGATGTGCTTGTGATGTTCGGCGATACGCCGCTGATCGATGTGGACGCGCTGACCGTGGCGCGGCTGAAATTGGCCGAAGGTGCCGCTATCGTGGTCATCGGCTTCCGTCCGCCCAGCCCCGTTGGTTATGGCCGGTTGATCGAAAAGGGCGGCAAGCTGATTGCCATCCGCGAAGAGAAGGATTGTTCCGAGGCGGAGAAAAAGATCAGCTTCTGCAATGCGGGTATGATGGCGGTGGCGGGCGTGCACGCGCTGAAGCTGCTCGACGCGGTCGGAAACAAGAATGCCAAGGGCGAGTATTATCTGACCGACATCGTCGAGATCGCCAGCGCGCAGGGCCTCGATGTCGTTGCCACCGAAGCCAGCTTCGAAAGCGCGCTCGGCATCAACAACCGGGCCGAATTGGCGCAAGCCGAGGGCATCTGGCAGGCACGTCGCCGGCAAGAGGCAATGCTGTCGGGCGTGACCCTGATTGCTCCGGACACGGTCTATTTCTCGCACGATACCGAGATCGGCGCGGATACGGTCGTCGAACCCAATGTCTGGTTCGGGCCTGGCGTCAAGATTGCGTCGGGCGCCAAAATCCACGCCTTCAGCCACATCGAGGGCGCCACCGTCGCCTCCAATTGCGATGTCGGTCCCTTTGCGCGGCTGCGGCCGGGTGCCGATCTCAGGACCAAGGCCAAGGTCGGCAATTTCTGCGAGGTCAAGCAGGCCGTCATCGAGGAGGGCGCCAAGGTCAATCATCTGACCTATATCGGCGACGCGCGTGTCGGGGCGGGTGCCAACATCGGCGCTGGCACCATCACCTGCAATTATGACGGCTATTCGAAATTCTTCACCGACATCGGCGAGGGCGCCTTCGTCGGCTCGAACTCATCGCTGGTGGCCCCGGTCACCATCGGCAAGGGCGGCTATATCGCCTCGGGAAGCGTGATCACCGAAAGCGTGCCCGACGACGCGCTGGCCTTCGGCCGAGCCCGCCAGAAGACGATCCCCGGCAAGGCCAAGGAATTGCGCGAGCGCTTTGCCTCGGTGGCAGCGGCGAAGAAAAGCAAAACCTAGCCTCGAAAAACCGAACGACCGCGGTAACCGGATTGCAAGAGCGGCCTGTCATGGTGCATGCGTGCGCAAGCGTCCGTTACAGCGGGCGAAATGCAATGTGACTTTCGCGGCGGGCCGGCCATCCCTAAATAGCGCTGGTTTTCCATGGGGAATCGGGGGCTGTCCGGATGTGCGGTATCGTTGGAATCGTCGGCCACTCGCAGGTTGCGCCGCTCATCGTCGATGCGCTGAAGCGGTTGGAATATCGCGGTTATGACTCGGCCGGCGTTGCCACCATCGAAAAGGGTGAGCTTGGCCGCCGCCGTGCCGAAGGCAAGCTGGTCAACCTCGAACGCCGGCTCAAGGATGAGCCGCTCGACGGCACGATCGGCATCGGCCATACGCGCTGGGCGACCCATGGCGTTCCCAACGAGACCAATGCGCACCCGCATTTTTCCGACGGCGTCGCCATCGTCCACAACGGCATCATCGAGAACTTCGCCGAACTGCGCGATGAGCTGATCCGCGACGGCTATTTATTCTCCTCGCAGACCGACACCGAGGTCGTGGCGCATCTGGTGGCGCGGGAGCTCGCCAGGGGGCTGAAGCCGGTCGAAGCCGCGCACAAGGCGCTTAAGCGGCTGGAAGGCGCCTTCGCGCTGGCCATCATGTTCAAGGGCGACGAGGACCTGATCGTCGGCGCGCGCAACGGCCCGCCGCTGGCCGTCGGCCATGGCGACGGCGAGATGTTCTTGGGCTCGGACGCCATCGCGCTCGCCCCGTTCACCAATTCGATCACCTATCTCGAGGACGGCGACTGGGCGGTGGTGCGCCGCGACAGCGTCGCCATCTTCGACATCGACGGCAAGAAGGTCGATCGCAAGCGCCAGCAATCGCTGTCGACCAGCTTCATGGTCGACAAGGGCAACCGCCGCCATTTCATGGAGAAGGAAATCCATGAGCAGCCCGAGGTGATCTCGCACACGCTGGCGCATTACGTCGATTTCGTCTCCGGTGTCTCCAAGCCGCTCGACCTGCCATTCGATTTCGCCAAAATCGGCCGGTTGGCGATTTCCGCCTGCGGCACCGCCTATCTCGCCGGCCTGATCGGCAAATACTGGTTCGAGCGCTATGCGCGGCTGCCGGTCGATATCGATGTCGCCTCGGAATTCCGCTACCGCGAGATGCCGCTGTCGGCCAATGATGCCGCCTTCTTCATCTCGCAGTCGGGTGAGACAGCCGACACGCTGGCCTCCCTGCGCTATTGCCGCAAGGCGGGCATGAAGATTGGCGCCGTCGTCAACGTTCGGGAATCGACCATGGCGCGCGAATCCGACGTCGTGCTGCCGACGCTCGCCGGCCCGGAAATCGGCGTCGCCTCGACCAAGGCTTTCACTTGCCAGCTTTCGGTGCTGGCATCGCTTGCCGTGCGTGCCGGCGTGGCACGCGGCACGATTTCGCCTGAGGAAGAGAGGGCGCTGGTGCGCGCCTTGTCGGAAGCACCGCGCTACGCCAACCAGGTGCTCAAGCTCGAAGAGCAGATCGAACGGATCGCGCGCGAAATCTCGCGCTACAAGGATGTGCTCTATCTCGGCCGCGACACCAACTTCCCGCTGGCCATGGAAGGGGCGCTGAAACTCAAGGAAATCTCCTACATCCACGCCGAAGGCTATGCGGCGGGCGAATTGAAGCACGGTCCGATCGCGCTGATCGACGAGAACATGCCGGTCATCGTGATTGCGCCGCATGACCGCATCTTCGAAAAGACCGTGTCCAACATGCAGGAAGTGGCGGCGCGGGGCGGCAAGATCATCCTGATTACCGACGCCAAGGGCGCGGCACAGGTGAGCGTAAAGACGATGGAGACGATCATCCTGCCCGACGTGCCGGAAATCATCTCGCCGATTATCTACGCCCTGCCGATCCAGATGCTGGCCTACTTCGCCGCCGTGTTCATGGGCACCGATGTCGACCAGCCGCGCAATCTGGCGAAATCAGTGACGGTGGAATAGCGCCCCTTTAAACGACCACCTTTAAAAACTTCGCAGTTCCAAAGCGCCTTGCGGTTCACTAATGTTGCGGCGCAACCCGCGCCCCGGTGAACCATGTCAGACGCTCCCAAGACCTCCGGCATGACCCGGCTGAGGAACTATTTCCTCACGGGCTTCATCGTCTGTGCGCCGCTGGCGATCACCGCCTATATCGCCTGGTCGTTCATCGGCTGGGTCGATTCCTGGGTCAAACCCTATATTCCGGCACGCTACAACCCCGACACCTATTTGCCGTTCCCGGTTCCCGGTTTCGGGCTGATCGTCGCGCTTATTCTGATTACCTTGATCGGTTTTCTCACCGCCAACATTGTCGGCCGCGCCATCGTCGGCTTTGGCGAGCGTCTGCTTGGCCGCATGCCGCTGGTGCGCGGCATCTATGGCTCGCTGAAGCAGATTTTCGAGACCGTGCTGTCGAACAAGGGTGACATGTTCCGCCAGGTCGGGCTGGTCGAATATCCACGCAAGGGTGTGTGGTCGCTGGTGTTTGTCGCCAGCGAAAAGGAAACCGAGATCAATCAGAAGCTCGACCAGGAAGGCGATCCGCTGATCGCGGTGTTCATGCCGTGCACACCCAACCCGACGACCGGTTTCCTGATGTATGTTCTGAAGTCGGATATCGTGCCGCTCGACATGACGATCGAGGACGGCGCCAAGCTGATCGTGTCGGCCGGGTTGGTGGCCCCCGAGGTGAAGACGAAATTGGTCACGCTGAACGGCGAGCCGATCAACGGAACCCTGGCCAATCCGCCGCTAGGGTCTCATCCGGCACGCAAGAGCCGCACGGCCTCGTCGCGGCCGAACAAGTAGAGCAGGAGGCGTAGCGCCTCGCCGCGATCCGACTGCAGTTCCGGGTCGCGCGACAGGATCAGCCTGGCGTCGTCTCGGGCAGCCTCGAGCAGATCGGCATGCGCCTCGATGCGCGCCACCTGGAAGCCCGGCGTGCCGGACTGGCGCGTACCCAGCAATTCGCCTTCGCCGCGCAGCTTCAGATCTTCCTCGGCGATCAGGAAGCCGTCTTCGGTCTCGCGCATCACCGATAGCCGGCGCTTTGCCGTTTCGCCAAGCGGGTCCTTGTAGAGCAGCACGCAGGACGAGGGTTTGTCGCCGCGCCCGACCCGGCCGCGCAACTGGTGCAATTGCGCAAGCCCAAATCGCTCGGCATGCTCGATGACCATGATCGTGGCGTCGGGCACGTCGACGCCGACCTCGATGACGGTGGTGGCGATCAGGATGCGGGTCTCGCCAGCCTTGAAGGCGCGCATCGCTTCGTCCTTCTCGGCGCCTTTCATGCGGCCGTGGACGAGACCGATACGCTCGCCGAACAACGGCTTCAGCGAGGCGAAGCGATCCTCGGCCGACATCAGTTTTATCTCTTCGGATTCCTCGACCAGCGGGCAAATCCAGTAGATTTTTTGGCCATCGGCGACGGCATCGAGCATGCGGCCGACCAGTTCGTCGAGCCGTTCCAGCGGCAGGGTGACGGTGCGGATCGGCTGGCGGCCGGCTGGTTTTTCCGTCAGCTTCGAGACGTCCATGTCGCCGAAGGCGGTCAGCACCAGCGTGCGCGGGATGGGGGTAGCGGTCATCACCAGCATGTCGGGCGCATCGCCCTTGGCGGTGATGGCAAGCCGCTGATGGACGCCGAAGCGATGCTGCTCGTCGATGACGGCCAGGACCAGATCGTGGAAGCTGACCGTGTCCTGAAACAGCGCATGGGTGCCGACGACGATGTCGATCTCGCCGCCGGCCAGGCCCGCCAGCGTCTCGGCTCGCTCGCGACCTTTTTCGCGGCCGGTCAGGATGGCGATGCGCAAGCCGACCTTGGCGGCAAGCGGGGTGATCGTCGCCAGATGCTGGCGCGCCAGGATTTCGGTCGGCGCCATCAGCGCCGCCTGGCCGCCGGCCTCCACCGCGCGTGCCATGGCCAGCAAGGCCACGACCGTCTTGCCGGAGCCGACATCGCCTTGCAGCAGCCGCAGCATGCGTTCTGGATCGGCAAGATCGGCGTTGATTTCGGCCAGCGCGAATTCCTGGGAGGGGGTAAGCGAATAGGGAAGGGCAGAACGCAGTTTCTCGACGATGCGGCCGTCACCGACGAGCGGTCGGCCCGACAGCCGTCGCACCTTTGCCCGCACCAGGGCCAGCGAAACCTGGCCGGCGAGCAATTCATCATAGGCAAGGCGGCGCCATGCAGCCCCTTCGACCGCGACATCGATCGGGTCGGCGGGATAATGGATGCGGGTCAGCGCATCGCCGAAGGACGCAAAGCTCTGGCGGCGCATGAAGGCACCGTCCTGCCATTCGGGCAATTCCGGCAAGCGGCCGAGCGCCTGGCCGATCGCTCGGCGCAAAACCTTGGCCGAAAGCCCCGCGGTCAGAGGATAGACCGGCTCGACCAGCGGCAGGCTCTCGGCTTCACCAGCCAGTGCGATATGATCGGGGTGGACCATGGTCGGGCGGCCGTTGAACCATTCCATGCGGCCGGACACCACGACATGCTCGCCCACCGGCATCGCCTTTTCGAGATAGGCGGCGTGGGCATGGAAGAAGGTCAGGCCGATTTCGCCGGTATCGTCATGGGCGTAGACCCGGTAGGGCACCGATTTGTTGCCGCGCGGCGGCGGCTGGTGGCGGTCTATGCGCAGCTCGAGCGTGACGATGGCGCCTTCGGCGGAACCCGCGATGCCGGGCCGGTTGCGGCGATCGATGACGGTGTGCGGCAGCACGAACAGGAGGTCGCCCGCGCGCGCGGCACGGTCGCCGAGGTCGGCCGCCACGACCTTCTCGATCAGCGCGCCGACCTTCGGCCCGACGCCGGCAAGCGAGGTGATCGGGACGAACAGGGGGTCGAGGATGGAAGGACGCATGATGTCAGCTTATGTCGCGACGGCGGCAGCGCAAGGCTGACACCGCCCACTATCCACGCTATATGCGCCGCTTGAAGCGAGGATGCGGCACAATGACCGGAACGAAACGATCAAGCGAGGGGCTGGACGCACACCGCCGCAAGCTGTTGTTCCGCTCCTGGCATCGCGGCATGCGCGAGATGGACTTGATCCTCGGCACGTTCGCGGACGCCGAGATCGGCACCTTGACCGCCGAGGAAATCGACCAATATGAGAAGCTTCTCGATATTAACGATACGGAATTCCTGCCGCTGATCACGGGCGAGCGCCCGGTGCCGGCAGAAATCGACTGTGCCGTCCTGCAAAAAATCCTGGCGTCCCGCCGGACCATGACTTTCTGAACACATGACTTTCTGAACACAGGCAATCCAGGAAAAGTGCGAAGCGGTTTTCCCACCGGAATTGCGACAACCAAGACCGTGATTTGATGGCTCTCATCCCCACCATTGGCTTGCCGAAGGGCCGTCCCGCCCAGTTCATCGTCGACGGCGTCGCCGACGGCTACGAAGCTTTCGCGCTGGTACAGACCGCGCTCGAGATCGCACCCGACAAGCCGGTGCTGTTCGTGGCCCGCGACGGCCAGCGCCTGCCTGCCATCATCGAGGCGCTGTCCTTCGTGGCGCCGGGCCTGCCCGTGCTGGAACTGCCGGCCTGGGACTGCCTGCCATACGACCGTGTTTCGCCCGGTTCCGATGCCGCCGCCAAGCGCCTCGATGCGCTGACCGCCATGATCGCGCTGGCGAAGAAACCTCATCGTGCCGTCATTCTCACAACCGCCAATGCGCTGCTGCAGCGTATTCCGCCGGCGGAGCTGGTCGAGGCACAGACCTTCCACGCCAGGCCCGGCAACCAGATCGACATGAATGCGCTGATCGCGCGGCTGGAGACGTCGGGGTTCGAGCGCGTGCCGACCGTGCGCGGCATCGGCGAATTCGCGGTGCGCGGCGGCATTCTCGATCTGTTCGCTCCGGGCTGGACGGAAGCGCTGCGGCTTGATTTCTTCGGCGACACGCTGGAATCGATCCGCGTCTTCGATGCCGCCACGCAACGCACCACCGGCCAGCGCAAGTCGATGGCGCTGCAGGCGATGAGCGAGGTGGCGCTGACGCCCGAAACCATCAGCCGCTTCCGCCGCGCCTATATCGAGGCCTTTGGCGCACCATCGCGTGACGACGGACTTTATGCGGCAGTCAGTGAAGGCCGGCGCTTCGCCGGCATGGAGCATTGGCTGCCGTTGTTCTACGAGCGGCTGGAAACCGTGTTCGATTACCTGCCGGACGCACCCGTGGTTTTCGACCACCTGGCGCATGAGGCGCTGGCCGAACGCCATACGCTGATCCTCGACCATTACGAGGCACGCAAGAAGCAGGCTGACGGGGCGCTCAAGGATGCGGTGCCCTACAAGCCGGTTGCGCCGGACCTGCTCTATCTCTCGCCGGACAATCTCAAGGCTTCGCTTGGCGAGCGCGAGGACATCGACTTCACCGTGTTCGATGCGCCCGACGTAGGGGGCAAGAAAGTCTTCCACGCCGGCTCGCGCCATGGTCGCAGCTTCGTCGAGGAGCGCGCCGACCCGAACGTCAACGTCTTCGATGTCGTCGTCCGGCACATAGCCGACGAGCGCGCGGCGCGCCGCCGCGTCGTCATCGCCGGCTGGACCGAAGGCTCACTCGACCGGCTTGGCCAGATCCTGGCGGAGCATCATCTCGGCAATCTCAAGCAGGTCGAGACGCTTGCCGAGGCCGAACAGCTCGAGCCGGGACAGGCTGCGTTGGCCGTGTTGCCGCTCGAATCCGGCTTCGAGACTGAAAAGCTGGTCGTTGTCGCCGAACAGGACATTCTGGGCGACCGGCTGATCCGGCGCTCGAAGCGCAAGAAGCGCGCATCCGATTTCATCGCCGAGGCCTCGGCTCTGTCGGCCGGCGATATCGTGGTCCATGCCGACCACGGCATTGGCCGCTTCATCGGCCTGCGCACCATCGAAGCGGTCGGCGCGCCGCATGACTGCCTGGAAATCCACTATGCCGGCGACGACCGGCTGTTCCTGCCGGTGGAAAACATCGAGCTTTTGTCGCGCTACGGCTCCGATACGGCCGAGGCGACGCTGGACAAGCTCGGCGGCGGCGCCTGGCAGTCGCGCAAGGCCAAGCTGAAGCGGCGCCTGCTCGACATGGCCGGACAGCTGATCCGCATCGCCGCCGAGCGGCAGATGCGCGCCGCCCCGGCGCTGGTGCCGGCCGAAGGCCTCTATGACGAGTTTGCCGCCCGTTTCCCCTACGAGGAAACCGACGACCAGCAGACGGCCATCGATTCGGTGCGCGACGACCTCGGCGCCGGCAAGCCGATGGACCGGCTGATCTGCGGCGACGTCGGCTTCGGCAAGACCGAAGTGGCGCTGCGCGCCGCCTTCATCGCGGCGATGGAAGGGTTTCAGGTCGCAGTGGTGGTGCCCACGACGCTGTTGTCGCGCCAGCACTTCAAGACGTTCTCGCAGCGTTTCTCAGGGCTTCCCATCCGTGTCGCCCAGGCCTCGCGGCTGGTCGGCGCCAAGGATCTGGCGGAGACCAAGAAGGGCATTGCCGAAGGACAGGTCGATATCGTCATCGGTACCCATGCGCTGCTGGGCTCCGCGATCTCGTTCAAGAATCTCGGCCTGCTGATCATCGACGAGGAGCAGCATTTCGGCGTCAAGCACAAGGAACGGCTGAAGGACCTGAAGACCGACGTCCACGTGCTGACGCTGTCGGCGACGCCGATCCCGCGCACGCTGCAACTGGCGCTGACCGGGGTGCGCGAACTGTCGCTGATCGCCACGCCGCCGGTCGACCGCATGGCGGTGCGCACCTTCATCTCGCCCTTCGACCCGCTGGTCATCCGCGAGACGCTGCTGCGCGAGCGCTATCGCGGCGGCCATTCCTTCTATGTGGTTCCGCGCATCAGCGATCTCGCCGAAATCCATGATTTCCTGAAGGAATCCGTTCCGGAACTGAAGGTCGCCGTGGCCCATGGCCAGATGCCGCCGGGCGAACTCGACGACATTATGAACGCCTTCTATGACGGTCAGTACGATGTGCTTTTGTCGACCACCATCGTCGAATCCGGTCTCGACATCCCGACCGCCAACACGTTGATCATCCACCGCGCCGACATGTTCGGCCTGTCGCAGCTCTATCAGCTGCGCGGCCGCGTCGGCCGCTCCAAGGTGCGCGCCTATGCGCTGTTCACGCTGCCAGCCAACCGCAAGCTGACCGATACCGCCGAACGCCGGCTCAAGGTGCTGCAATCGCTCGACACGCTGGGCGCCGGCTTCCAGCTCGCCAGCCATGACCTCGATATCAGGGGCGCCGGCAATCTGCTCGGCGAAGAACAGTCCGGCCACATCAAGGAGGTCGGCTTCGAGCTCTACCAGCAGATGCTGGAGGAGGCCGTGGCCGAGGTGAAGGATTCCGGCGAGGTTCAGGATGGCGGCTGGTCGCCGCAGATCGCTGTCGGCACGGCGGTGATGATCCCTGAAGGCTACGTGCCGGACCTGCAGCTCAGGCTGGCGCTCTACCGCCGTCTCGGCGATCTCGAAAACACCGAGGAGATCGACGCTTTCGGCGCCGAGCTGATCGACCGCTTCGGTCCGCTGCCGGAGGAGGTGAAGCATCTCCTGAAGATCGTCTTCATCAAGGCGCTCTGCCGCAAGGCCAATGTCGAAAAGCTCGATGCCGGGCCGAAGGGTATCGTCATCCACTTCCGCAGGCGCGAATTTCCCAACCCGGTCGGGCTGGTCAAGTACATCGGCGAACAGGGCTCGCTGGCCAAGATCCGGCCGGACCATAGCGTGGTCTTCATCCGCGACTGGCCCACGGCCGAGAAGCGGCTGGCGGGTTCGGCGGTGGTGATGACGCAATTGGCTCGGCTGGTCGCCTAGTCGCCGGGAGCATTCGCCAGGGCTGAAATTCCGGTCTAGAATAGGAAATCGGCTTCGTGTATGGAGCCGCAACCCCATAGAGGGACAGGAAATGGCGGGCGAGAGTGTTCGCCGGAAAGAGCGTTGGGTGCAGCGATGACGAAATGGTCGCCGAATTCGTGGAGAGCAAAGCCGATCAAGCAGGTTCCCGCCTATCCGGACCTTGCCGCGCTGAAGAACACGGAAGCCCAGCTCGCCACCTTCCCGCCGCTGGTCTTTGCCGGAGAGGCGCGCAAGCTGAAGAAGCAGCTCGCGGCCGTGGCAAATGGTGAGGCCTTCCTGCTCCAGGGCGGCGATTGCGCCGAGAGTTTCGCCGAACACGGTGCCGACAACATCCGCGACTTCTTCCGCGTCTTCCTGCAGATGTCGGTCGTGCTGACCTTCGCTGGCGCGCAGCCGGTGGTGAAGGTCGGCCGCGTCGCCGGCCAGTTCGCCAAGCCGCGCTCGTCCGACAACGAGACCAAGGGCGAGGTGACGCTGCCGAGCTACCGCGGCGATATCATCAACGGCATCGAATTCGACCACAAGTCGCGCATTCCCGACCCCGCCCGCCAGGAAATGGCCTACCGCCAGTCGGCGGCGACGCTCAACCTTCTGCGTGCCTTTGCGCAAGGCGGCTATGCCAGCCTGGAGAACGTGCATCGCTGGATGCTGGGCTTCGTATCAGACAGCCCGCAGGGCGAGAAATACGAATCTCTCGCCAACCGCATCACCGAGACGATGGACTTCATGAAGGCCGTCGGCATCACCTCGGAAACCAACTATGCACTGCGCGAGACCGACTTCTACACCAGCCACGAAGCGCTGCTGCTCGGCTACGAGGAGGCGCTGACTCGCGTCGATTCGACCTCCGGCGATTGGTACGCCACGTCGGGCCACATGATCTGGATCGGCGATCGCACGCGCCAGCCCGACCATGCGCATGTCGAATATTGCCGCGGCATCAAGAACCCGCTCGGCTTGAAATGCGGTCCGTCGCTGACGCCGGATGGCCTTTTGGAACTGATCGATCTGCTGAACCCCGACAACGAGCCCGGACGGCTGACGCTGATCGCCCGCTTCGGCTCGGACAAGGTTGCCGACCATCTGCCGAAGCTGGTGCGCGCGGTGCAGAAGGAAGGCCGCAGCGTGGTCTGGTCGTCGGATCCGATGCATGGCAACACGATCGAGGCGGCCGGCTACAAGACGCGGCCCTTCGATCGCATCCTGAAGGAGGTGCAGACCTTCTTCGAGGTGCACCGTGCCGAGGGCACGCATCCGGGTGGCATCCATGTCGAGATGACCGGCAAGAACGTCACCGAATGCACCGGCGGCGCGCGCGCCATTACCGCCGAGGAGTTGCAAGACCGCTACCACACCCATTGCGACCCGCGCCTCAATGCCGACCAGGCGATCGAGCTGGCCTTCCTGGTCTCGGACCTTTTGAAGAAGAGCCACCCGGTGCAGCACAGGCAGGCCGCGAACGGCTGATCCTGGCGATTGGACCGATAAAGCAAAGGCGCCTGGGAAACCCGGCGCCTTTTCCATTTTCGGCTTTTTGTGTGTGCCTCCGACCGTGCTGGCGCGATCGGCAAAAAGCGCAGGCTTCAGTCTTTCTTGTAGAGCAGCCAGCTCTTGCCGGCTCGTCCCATTGTCGAATGCCTGGTGACGCGGTTGCGACCGCTGACCTTGGAGCGGTAGAGCGCCCGATCCGCCTTGGTGTAGAGGTCTTCAGGCCCTTCGGCTTCTGATGCCATGCAGATACCCATCGATACCGTCACGGTGCCGTAATTCATGCCGGTCTGGCTACTGGTGAACGGCGTCTGCTCGATCAGGGCACGAATGCGTTCCGCGATGTCGTAGGTGGCGTCCTCGCTGGCGCCCTCGATGATCAGCGCGAACTCCTCGCCGCCGGTACGGGCGACGAACATGTCGCCGCGAATGCTGGTCTGGAAAATCTCGGCGATGATCTGAATGATCTTGTCGCCGACAGGATGGCCATAGCGGTCGTTGATGTCCTTGAATCGATCGATGTCGACAAGGATCAGGGCATTGAACAGAATACCCTTGTTGCTGTTGTATATCCTGGTGATTTCCTTGTCGAAGGCGCGGCGGTTCCAGATCTGCGTCAGCGGATCCGTATCCGCCAGCCGCTTGTATTCCTCGAGCTTGGATTTCACGCTCTCAAGCTCTGCCGTCTTGTCGTTGAGCGTCGAAGCGACCTGCCGGCCGTGATCGATCGTCGAATTGGTGGCAACGGCCATCGCGCTGGCGATCTTCTGCAGAAGATCCTGGGAGAGAAGGCTACGGTTGCTCAGGCCGCTGGATGTCTCATCGAGAATCCGGCCGTATTTCTCGATGTGGCTGCGCTCGCTGCGCAGGAGCGACGCCACTTCCTCGAGTTCCCTGGCGATGACGTCCCTGGCATGCTCGACGATGCCGGGACCATGATTATGGGCAAAGAAGGCGCGCCCGATCTGATCCAGTTCATCCTGTGTCGGCCGGTTGCTCAGCGATACGACGGCAAGACTGAGCTCGCGGTTGGTGCCGCTCAAGGCTTCGTAGAAGATCTCGTAGTTGCGCGGCAGGCCCAGCACGCCGAGCTGGCGCATGGTCGCGACGACGGTGCTAGCAATGTCGGTGCTTCGTTCGGTCTGGGCTGCTGCCGGCTGCATGGTCTGTTCGCTTCCCCCTCGGATGCCGCAACGGAATTTGTAAATTCCGCGTGCCACCGGCTGGGGAATGCTATTCGGTAGTCCAGAACACTCTGCGAAGAGGCGCGTCCCCACACGCGACCTTCGTTTGGCACACCATAAATTCAGTAGCGCTAAAGTTTCCTTAATTCGCAGAACTGCCGCCGGTTTTGTCTACGCCTGGCTGTAAAGGCGTCCAACCCAGGCATCATCACCGCGCATCGAGGCCCGCTTTGTCCGGCCTCCGACGGGGTTCATGCATCACGCCGCTGAAAGTGAAACTGAATTCCGTATTTGCTACGCCAGTACATGTCGCTTTTGTTTGCGTGTGGCGGCCGCAAATCGGGAATCCTGACGAGGTGGCAGGTGGGTTCTTCAAGGGGGGCCGAATGAGTGACGATCACCAGGGATCATGTCTGTGCGGAGCGGTCCGCTTCCGGACAAGGGGGGCGCTGCGTGGCGTTGTCTACTGCCATTGTTCGCAATGCCGTAAACAGAGCGGGCATTTCTATGCCGCGACCAATGTCGCCGATACCGACATCGCGATCGAGGGTGCGGAAAGCATCACCTGGTACGAAGCGTCCGGCTTCGCCAGGCGCGGCTTCTGCAAGGCATGCGGATCAGTGCTGTTCTGGAAGGCAATGGATCAGGACTATATTTCGGTCTTGGCGGGATCGTTCGACAAGCCAACGGCGCTCAAGGGTGAATGTCATATCTTCGTCGGCGACAAGGGCGACTATTATTCGATAGACGATGGGCTGCCGCAGTTTGAAAAGTCTACGCCATCCATACCGGTGGCCGAATGAAATTTGGACGATCCGCCTTATTCCATTGATCGGGGCATTGCTTTATCCCGGGCCGGTGATTCCGAGAGGGGCCTGGGCATGCAGCGGCTGATCGACGCTTTTTTCAATTCGGTGCGGGCGTTTCGCAAGCTGACCGCGAGCGAGAAGGCCTTTCAGCAGGAGCTTATGCTGCTGGTGCTGGCCCTCCCGGCCGGATGGTTCATCTCGATCTCCTGGCGTGGCTACGCCTTGCTGATCGGCGCGGTGCTGCTGATGATCATGGTCGAGGTGCTGAATACCGGCATCGAGGCGGCCTGCGACGCGTTCAGCCGGGAGTTCAATGTCGACATCCAGCTGGCCAAGGACTGCGGCTCGCTCGCGGTGCTGATTTCGGTAGTCATTGTCGCCGGCGTCTGGGGCATTGCCATCATCGAGCGGATCACCGGCTTCCCCATCTGATCTCCTCGCGAGACGGCGTCATTGCTCCCGGCCGCGCTCCCGCTTGGCGAGGTGGCGACCGACAAGCCAGGCCAGTACAGCCACGGCAAGGGCGATGCCAAGCCCGACGAACAGCCGCTCGTGGCGCATCAGCGCCTGGCCAATCAATTGTTCGGCTCCCAATCCGAAGACATAGCCGATCGTGCTGAACAGCATCGCCCAGATCACCGATGAGATGGCGTTGAGGATGACGAAACGCGGCGCGGCTATGGTCGAAAGGCCGGCCGCGACGCCGCCGACCAGACGCATGCCGTAGACATAGCGGTTCGACAGCACGAAGATGTTGGGATGGGTGTTGAGCAGACGGTAGGCGCGGCGAAAGCCGGGCCGCCGGCGCAACCTGACGACATGGCGGTTGTCGGCGAAACTCCTGCCGAGGATGAAGAAGAAGGTGTCGCCGACAAAGGCCCCGAGCGCTGCCGCGACAAAGGCATGCCACAGCACGAAAACATGCTGGTGAGCGAAGAAGCCTCCCAGGATGGCGGCACTTTCGCCTTCAGCCACGCAGCCGAGAAAAACCGCCAACAGCCCGTATTGTTCGATGAAGTGATGAATCGCCTCGGTCATGACGCCAACTGCTGTGACAGTCTTTCATCGATCCGCCTGACCACTTCCGCCAGCCGCGCGATCTCGTCGCGCATGCCGATGATCTGGCTGTGGCGCAGTTCGTCCAGTTTTTCATGCAGCGCCATGATCTCGATCTCGGCCTTCAGATTGACCTCGTAGTCGTGAGCGGCATCGATGCGGTCGCGCTCGGTCTGGCGGTTCTGCGCCATCATGATCACCGGCGCCTGCAAGGCGGCAACCATCGACAGGACGAGGTTGAGGAAGATGAAGGGGTAGGGGTCGAACGCATCGCGCGACAACAGCCAGACATTGCCTGTTGTCCACAGGAACAGGAAAACGAGAAAGCCGACGATGAACGACCAGGAGCCGCCGATGCGGGCGATCGTATCGGCGAGGCGGTCACCAAAGGTCTGGTGGAAGGCGACGGCCTTGTTGGTGTCCCGGGTGATGGTGGTGCGCTCGATGGTGCTTTGCAGCACCCGGTTCTCCAGGGCACTGAGACCATCCGGCTTTCGCTTCAGCCAGCGGTTCGCCAGATCGTCGATCGTCTTGTTCATGGCCATCTCCAAGGGCTTTGCTGCGCTAGAGGTAGAGGCTGCCGGCCCGGGCGGGAAGTGCTAGATTGAGGCGAACCGAGAGGGACCGATGGCCGACTTCAAGAAAATTCGCGCTCGCGCGGCAAACCGCAAGGGCAGCCAGGCGGAACTGGCCTCCCTGTTGGGGCCGCTGCCCGATAATGCCGCGGTGGCCGACATCACCGACGACCGTATCCTCTCGACAATGGCCGAGCGCGTCTTTGCCGCCGGTTTCGTCTGGCGCGTCATCGAGCAGAAATGGCCCGGCTTCGAGGAGGCGTTCCTGCGCTTCGAGCCCAAGCGGCTGTTGTTCCAGCCCGACGATTTCTGGCACGATCTGGCTTCCGACCAGCGCATCGTGCGCAACCCGCAAAAGATCAAATCCGTTCGCGACAATGCCGCCTTCGTCGAGCATGTCTCGAAAGAACATCGCGGTTTCGGCCAGTTCCTCGCCGACTGGCCCGCCGACGACCAGGTCGGGCTGATGGCCTATCTCGGCAAGCATGGCAGCCGGCTCGGCGGCAACACCGGCCAGTATTTCCTGCGCTGGCTGGGCTGGGACGCTTTCGTCATCTCGGCCGACATGGCCGCCGCCTTGCGCGACGCCGGCCTCGACATCGCTGAAAATCCGACCTCGAAGAGGGATCTGGACAAGATCCAGCTCCAGATCAACCGCTGGGTGGCGGATACTGGCCTGCCGCGCCGGCATATTTCGCGCATCCTCGCGATGTCCATCGGTGAAAACCATTCGCCGCAATCGCTGCGCGAGTATATGGGCGACGATTAACGGTCTGAATTGGTCCAAGCGAACGCCATTGCGGGGCGGATTTCGCCGCGCTAAGTCAGCAGGCATGACCAAGAAGCTCGACATTCTGCGTATCGCCATCGCCCAGCTCAACCCGACTGTCGGCGATGTCGCCGGCAACCTCGCCAAGGCGCGCGAGGCGAGGGCGGATGCCGCCCGCCAGGGCGCCGATCTCGTGCTCTACACAGAGCTTTTTCTCGCCGGTTATCCGCCGGAGGATCTGGTGCTCAAGCCGGCCTTCCTCAAGGCATGCGAGCGGGCGGCACAGGATTTTGCCGCCGATACCGCCGATGGCGGTCCGGGCGTCATCATCGGCACGCCGCTGAAGCGCAAGAGCGGCACGCATAATTCCATCGTCTTCTGCGATGGCGGCAAGATCATCGCCGAGCGCTACAAGCTCGATCTGCCGAATTATGGCGAGTTCGATGAAAAGCGCGTCTTCCAGGCCGGGCCCGAGATCCAGGGACCGGTAAATTTTCGCGGGGTGCGCATCGGCATACCGATCTGCGAGGACATCTGGGGCGAGGTCGGCATCTGCGAGACGCTGGCCGAAAGTGGGGCGGAAATCCTGCTGGTGCCGAACGGCTCACCCTATTACCGCGCCAAGATCGACGTTCGCCACCAGGTCGTCATCAGGCAAGTGATCGAATCCGGCCTGCCGATCATCTATGCCAACCAGCTCGGCGGCCAGGACGAGCTGATCTTCGACGGCGCTTCCTTCGCCATTGGCGCCGACAAGACGCTCGCCTTCCAGATGAGCCAGTTCGAGGACGCGGTCGACGTCACCACCTGGAAGCGGACCGACAATGGCTGGGTCTGCTCCGAAGGCCCGATGTCGAAGATTCCCGAACGGGAGGAAGCGGACTACCGCGCCTGCATGCTCGGCCTGCGTGACTACGTCAACAAGAACGGCTTCAAGAATGTCGTGCTTGGCCTCTCCGGCGGCATCGATTCGGCGATCTGCGCCGCGCTTGCGGTGGACGCGCTGGGCGAGGAGCGGCTGCGTGCAGTCATGATGCCATATCGCTACACCTCGAAGGATTCGCTCAAGGACGCCGAGGACTGCGCCCGCGCGCTCGGCTGCCGCTACGACATCGTGCCGATCTTCGAGCCCGTCGAAGGGTTTTTGCATGCGCTGACGCAACTCTTCGAGGGCACGAAGGAAGGGATCACCGAGGAGAACCTGCAGAGCCGCGCACGCGGCACCATCCTGATGGCGATCTCCAACAAGTTCGGCTCGATGGTCGTCACGACAGGCAACAAGAGCGAGATGTCGGTTGGCTACGCCACGCTCTACGGCGACATGAATGGCGGCTTCAATCCGATAAAAGACCTCTACAAGATGCAGGTCTACGCGCTGTCGCGCTGGCGCAACAGCCATGTGCCGCCGGGCGCGCTCGGGCCTTCGGGCGAGGTGATCCCGAAGAGCATCATCGACAAGGCGCCGTCGGCGGAACTGCGTGAGAATCAGACCGACCAGGATTCTTTGCCGCCCTATCCGGTGCTGGACGATATTCTGGAATGCCTGGTCGAAAACGAGATGGGCGTCGACGACATCGTGGCGCGCGGCCATGACCGGGCGACGGTGACGCGCATCGAACATCTGCTTTACATCGCCGAATACAAGCGCCGTCAGGCGGCGCCCGGCGTGAAGATCACCAGGAAGAATTTTGGCCGCGACCGCCGCTATCCCATCACCAACCGTTTCAGGGACCGCGGCTAGCGAGCCTTTGCTTTTGAGAGCCTTGGGGGGCGTGCATGTTTATCAGCTATTTCAAGGGAACGCCTGAATACCACATCGTCTGCTTCAAGAACGGGCAGATCCGGCAGCAGGGACGCGGCATCAGCTTCTGGTACGGCACGTTTGGCACCACCATCGCCACGGTGCCGGTGACCTCGCTCGACAATCCGTTCATCTTCACCGAAACCACGGCTGATTTTCAGGATCTGGCGATCCAGGGCTCCGTCAGCTACCGCATCGTCGATCCGGTCAAGGCGGCGGAAGGCTTTGATTTCAGCGCCAAGCTCGGCCGATCCGACGTTGCCGGCGACGGCCGCGAGAAGATCGCCGAGCGCCTGGTGCTGGCTATCCAGAGCCGCGCACGGGCCGTTGTTTCGAGCATGACGCTCGAACAGGCGCTGGCCGAGGTGACCAAGCTCGGCGGCAATCTTGCCGATCTGCTGCGCAACGATCCGATCGCCTCGACCGCGGGCCTGTCGATCGAGGAGGTCCATATTACGTCGGTCCAGCCGACACCGGAAATCCGCAAGGCCCTGCAGACCGAATATCGCGAGGCGCTGCAGCGCCAGGCCGACGAAGCGATCTATGCGCGCCGGGCGCATGCGGTGGAAAAAGAACGCGAGATCAAGCAGAGCGAACTGGCAACCGAGATCGAACTGGCCGAACGCAACAAGCTGCTGGTCGACACGGAAGCCCGTAACAAGCTGACATTGGCCGAGGCCGCCGCCAAGGCGCAGCAGCTCGAACTGACCGTCTATTCGTCGGCACCCGCCAATGTGCTGACGGCCATGGCGTTCAAGGCGTGGGCGGAAAAGGGCGGCTCGGTCGGCAATCTGTCGATCACGCCTGATATGTTGACCAGCGCGCTGAGCCAACTCGCCGCGCCGGCGAAGACCGACAAGTGACCTAGAAAGTGGCCGGCGACCAGGGCGATAGACCGATCGACCGGGTGATCGTCGTCACCCGCAAGACCGAGCTCGAGGAACTGACCGCGCGTTTCAACACGCAAGGCCAGGCCCGCTTCTATCTCAGGCAAGCGGGTATGAATTTCGACCCGGTCAAATCAGCGCACGATATCTATCATCGCGCGCTCGACCGGGTGATGGGTTCGCTTCCGCCAGGTCTCAAACAATTGCGGCTCGACCGCGAACTGGTGCCGCAATTCGAATTCGGCTCGGATGTCGTGATCGCGCTCGGCCAGGATGGGCTGGTCTCCAACACCGCGAAATACCTGCCGCACCAGCCGCTGATCGGCATCAATCCAAATCCCGCGCTTTTCGACGGCGTTCTCTTGCCGTGGAATGCCGACGATACCGAAAAGGTCCTCGACCTGACGATGTCCGGCAAGGCGCGGCGCCAGGCGGTGGTGATGGCCGAGGCGCGTTCCAATGACGGAAGGCGGCTGATTGCCTTCAACGATCTCTTCGTCGGCGCCAGCACCCATGTCTCGGCACGCTACGAACTGACCTATGGTGGCCGGACCGAGCGGCAATCATCAAGCGGCATCATCATTTCGACCGGCGCTGGTTCCACCGGCTGGCTGCGCTCGGTCATGGCGGGGGCGGCCGGTCTGGCCGCGGCCTATGGCGACACATCGGTGCCGACATTGCCGCCGCGGGGCTACGACCGAGAAGGCGAGCAGTTGTTCTTCTCGGTGCGCGAGCCGTTTCCGAGCAACACGACAGGCGTGTCCCTCGTCCATGGCGTGATCACCCGCGACCGGCCGCTGGTCGTGTCTTCGCGGCAGAGCAAGGGTGGCGTCATTTTCAGCGACGGGATGGAGGTCGATTTCGTCGAGTTCAATTCCGGCACCGACGTGACCATCGCGATCGCCGATCAGAAGGCCTATCTGGTGGTGCCGTGAGTACCGCGCCAGCAACGGCCTCCGAAACCAATGCCATTCGAAGGTGAAGCATGCCCGACTGTGAAATTGACTTCGACCTGTCACGCATCGATTTCCGCACAACCTCCGACCTGTTGATGGCGAGCTACTGGGGGGCGGGACGCAGCGATGACTTTCATCGCCGGGCCTTTGCCAACTCGTTCTGCGCCGCCGCTTACATTGCTGGCAAACAGGTCGGTTTCGGCAGGGCAATCACCGACCGCACGGTATTCGGCTATCTCGCCGACATCATCATCTGGCCCGAACATCGCGGGCAAGGCATCGGTTCGCGGCTGGTGCGGGCACTCATCGAGCATCCTGAACTCAGCACCGTCTCGCATTGGAGCCTGTCGACCAGCGACGCGCATGGGGTCTATGAAAAGCTCGGCTTCAAGGCATCGACGGATGGTCGATACATGCGTCTCGATCGTGCGCCGCCTGCCGGGTAACACCATGGGACGACGATAGGCATCGGTTGCACTGTTGCAAAATCGCCTCATCGGCTGGGCCAGAAGCGCTTTTGGCCATGGCTTGGCTTGGCTGGCGATCGAAGCATCCCTATAACGGCCTCTCCGCGATTCCCTTCAGGGAGGACCGAATGCCAGGATTTGACATCGTTATGCGAGGCCGCGAAGCCTAGGTCTGTGCCGGTGTTCCGAAGTATCGGAACCACACCGGACGCAGAAAAGGCATTTGCCGCTGCCGGTCACCGCCCACGGGCGGGCCACCGACCATAGCCGAACCTCCGCATTCACGGGCACTTTGCCCAGGCGCGGTTTTCAATTTTCGACTTTACTGGGATCGGGCTCGTTCGCGCCCGAATGACATCATGGCTCGTTTCAAGATCGATTTGCGCGCGAGCGCCTTTCGCAGCGTTCTTGGTTTCACGCTAACCCATTGGCGGCGCCAGCCCTGGCGGCTTTCGCTGATCATGGGTGGTTTCCTGCTGTCTACGCTGGCCGACGTCCTGACACCGCTCTATTCCGGCCGGCTGGTCGATGCAGTCGCCAGCAGCGCCGGCGCGGACGCCATTGCCTGGAATGCCGCGATGACGGCATTCTCGATTCTGATGGCGCTGGCGCTTACCGGCGTGGTGCTGCGCAACCTTGCCTTCATGGGAATCGTCGAGCTGACGCTGAAGATGATGGCCGACATCGCCGCGGACGCCTTCCACCGCGTCCAGCGCTTCTCAACCGACTGGCACGCCAACTCGTTTGCCGGCTCGACCGTGCGCAAGGTGACGCGCGGCATGTGGGCGCTCGACCTGCTCAACGACACCATCCTGATCGCGCTGCTGCCGTCGCTGGTCATGCTCGTCGGCTCGACGCTGCTGCTCGGCTGGTTCTGGCCGCTGATGGGCGCGGTCGTCGCGGCCGGTTCGGTGCTGTTCATCACCGTGACGGCGATGCTGTCGCTCGGCTACGTCGCACCCGCGGCAAGGCTCGCCAACACCTGGGACACGCGCCTCGGCGGCTCGCTGGCCGACGCGGTGAGCTGCAACGCCGTGGTCAAGGGCTTCGGCGCCGAGGAGCGCGAGGAACGCCGCCTCGCCAGGGTGGTCGCCAAATGGCGTGCGCGCACACGGCGCACCTGGGTGCGCGGCACCATCAACGGTACCACGCAAGGGGCGCTGCTGCTGGTCATGCGGGCCGCGGTGATCGGCCTGGCACTGATGCTGTGGTCGTGGGGGCAGGCGAGCGCCGGCGATGTCGCCTTCGTGCTGACCTCGTTCTTCGTGCTGCAAGGCTATTTGCGCGATATCGGCACGCATATCCGCAATTTGCAGCGTTCGATCAACGACATGGAGGAACTGGTCGATTTCCAGTCGGAATCGCTCGGCATCGAAGATCGGCCCGGTGCTGGTCCGATCGCCATCACGCAGGGCCACATCGCCTTCGACAACGTCACCTTCCACTACGGCAATCACCGGTCGCCGCTCTACCGCGACTTTTCGGTCGACATCGCGCCGGGGGAACGTGTAGGGCTTGTCGGTCACTCGGGTTCGGGCAAGACGACCTTCGTCAAGCTCATCCAACGGCTCTATGACGTGAACGCCGGAAAGATCATGATCGACGGTCAGGATATCTCGCGGGTGGCGCAGGCGTCGCTGCGCGGCCAGATCGCCATCGTCCAGCAGGAACCGATCCTGTTCCACCGCTCGCTGGCCGAAAACATCGCCTATGCCAGGCCAAGCGCGACACAGGAGGAGATCGAGCATGCCGCCAGGTTGGCGAGCGCGCACGACTTCATCACCAACCTGCCGAAGGGCTATGGCACGCTGGTCGGCGAACGTGGCGTGAAACTGTCGGGTGGCGAGCGCCAGCGCGTGGCGATCGCCCGCGCTTTCCTGGCCGATGCGCGCATCCTGATCCTGGACGAGGCGACCTCGAGCCTCGATTCGGAATCGGAGGTGCTGATCCAGCAGGCGATGGAACGGCTGATGGTCGGCCGAACGACGCTTGTCATCGCTCACCGGCTCTCCACGGTGCGGGCGCTCGACAGGCTGCTGGTCTTCGATCGCGGCAGAATCGTCGAGGAGGGCTCGCATGACGAGTTGATCCGGCTGAAGGGCGGCATCTACCGCCGCCTGTTCGAGCGCCAGGCGCTCGAGCTGACCAAGGGCCTCGTCAACTGACCTGGATGGCCTCCGGCTTGGCCCGGAGGCCATCCATCGCGCTCCCAGCGGCCAGGATGGCGCAAGGCACGTGATCGCAGGCCCGGCTCTATACTGGCCCAGCAAATCCGCCAGTGAACTCTTCTCCAGATCGCGTCTGTTTACGTTACCGACCGAGATTCGTTGTTTCTACTTTTGGTTGCTGTATACCTCTGAAGGGCAACCTAAGCGGTCTCACGATGCATCTTCTTTCCGAAAACACCGGTGTGGGAAGGGTGGCTGCGCCATCGGTGCTGGACTCCCAGCACGGCTCGGTCCGGCCGCTCGTCGCCGAAGATCTCGAGCGCGTCGCCACGCTCTTCCTGACGAAGTTTCGCCGGCGTCGGCACCAATTGCGCGATCTGGCGATCGCGGAGACGGCCGAATATATGAGAAGGATCTATCTTGACCCCGCCAGCCAGCCCGGTGCGAGCAGCGCTCTTGTCCAGATCAACCCGCAGGGCGATCTGGGCGGATTCCTCGGCGTCCTGAAAGCCGGTTACGAACTCAACGGAACGGCATTGAATGCGGCGATCATCGGCCCGTTCATGGCCGACCCTGGCGCCGACCATGGCTCGGCGGGACCTCAATTGCTGCGTGCCCTGCATCAAGGCGAGTTCGATCTGCAACTGACGGATTCGGCCAACCGGGTCTCCCTGGCCTTCGCGCGTCCGATGAAATACCAGCTCCTGCCGGTCCATTGCCTGGGATGGACCTATATCTTCCAGCCGGCCGCGATGGCCGCCGCCGCACTGCACCGTAAATGGCCCCGCCTGCCTCGTTTGGCCCTCGATCCCTGCGCGAGAGCATTCGACGCTTTCACGAAACGGAGGTTCGGGCCGCCCGTCCAGCCTTCATCGTCGCATAGGGTCCATGCGGAGCCGATCACCGCGGCCCAATTTGCCGAGCGGCTGCCGGCCCTCCTGTCCGACTACGCTCTTCGGCCGACCTGGACGGATGGCGAGCTGCCGCGACTGCTCGCGCTGGCGGCCGAGAAGCGGGCCGACGGTCCACTTCATTTCGGCGGGACTTATGACGAGACGGGCAGAATGCTCGGCTGCTACGCCTTCTACGGCCAGGCCGGCGACATGGCGAACCTGTTGCAGATCCAGGCTGCCGGACCACACTGGGGCGCGACGCTGGATAGCCTTGTCGCGGCGGCGCGGGACATGGGCTGCGCGGGCCTCACCGGACAGACCCAGAGCAGGTTCATGCCTCATCTCTTCGGCTACAGGAATGTCTTCTTCCGCTATGCCGGCGGGACGATGGTCCGCTCGCGAATCGCCGAGGTCACGCAAGCGGTCCGCTCCGGCGACATAGCCATCGGTGGATTGATGGGCGACCGCTGGACCCGCCTCAGCTCCGACGATTTCGGCCGCTGATCGCTTTCAGCGGTTTCTTCGTCGGCTCCGCGGCAGGCTTGCCTCGGTCTTTTCATTCCAGCAGCCATGTTCTATGTCTGCGGCACGGCGCGGGGGCGCATCTTGTCAATCACAAAGGCATCCGGTACGCCCCGCTCATGACAGTTACCGTTCGTTTCGCCCCGTCACCGACCGGCCGCATCCATATCGGCAATGCGCGCACCGCTCTGTTCAACTGGTTGTTCGCCCTCAACAACAAGGGCCGTTTCATCCAGCGCTTCGACGACACCGATATTGCCCGTTCGAAGCAGGAGTTCGCCGACGCCATCCTTTACGACCTGCACTGGCTGGGCATTTTCCCCGATGCCACGGAATATCAGTCGCGGCGCTTCGAAATCCATGACGCTGCGGTCGAGCGGCTGAAGGCGGCGGGGGTTCTCTATGCCTGCTACGAAACGCCGGAAGAACTCGATCTCAGGCGAAAAGTGCGCCGCACGCGAGGCCTGCCGCCGGTCTATGGCCGCGAGGCATTGGCGCTGACGACAGAGCAGGTGACCGAATATCAGGCCGACGGGCGCCGGCCCCACTGGCGCTTTCTGTTGCCCAATTTCTCCGGCGATCCGCTGCAGCCGGAGCGCACCGAGATCCACTGGAACGATCTGGTGCGTGGCGAGGAGACGGTGGATCTGGCTTCGCTGTCCGATCCGGTGCTGGTGCGCGAGGACGGCACCTATCTCTACACGCTGCCCTCCGTCGTCGACGACATCGAGATGGGCGTCAGCCATGTCATCCGCGGCGACGACCACGTCACCAACACCGGTGTGCAGATCGCCCTGTTCAAGGCGCTTGGCGTCGAGCCGCCCGTGTTCGGCCACCACAATCTCCTGACCACGGTCTCGGGCGAGGGGCTGTCGAAGCGCACTGGCGCGCTCTCCATCGAGAGCCTGCGCGAAGACGGCGTCGAGCCGATGGCCGTCGCTTCGCTGGCCGTGCTGGTGGGCACATCGGAGAATGTCGCGGCCGCGCATGATTTAACCGAACTCGCCGGCCATTTCGACCCGGCCGCGACCTCGAAATCGTCGTCCAAGTTCGATCCGGCCGAACTGTTCGTGCTGAACCGGGTACTGCTGCACCACATGCCGTTTGACGAAGCGCGGGACCGGCTGATGGTGCTGGGTATTTCCGGGGAACAGGCCGAACCGTTCTGGCTGGCGGTGCGCGGCAATCTCGACCGGTTGGCCGATGCGGTTGCCTGGTGGCGCGTCCTGCGCGAGGGACCGCGGGAGAAGCCCGAATTTTCCGACGACGACCGCGATTTTCTGCACCAGGCGCTGGATCTCCTGCCCGAGGAGCCGTGGAACGGAACGGTCTGGAAGGATTGGACCAGCAAGGTCAGGGAAGCGACCGGCCGCAAGGGCAAGGCGCTGTTCATGCCGCTCAGGCTTGCCCTTACCGGACTGCCTTCGGGGCCGGAGCTTGCAGATCTATTGCCGCTGATGGGTCGGGAAGGAACGTTGGCCCGACGACCCTGATCTTGCGCTGTTCGGGAGGCACGGCCGAAACGGGCGATGTCACCGGCTTGGCCGAAAGGCGCTTGATGGCTTCACGGTCGAGCCCGCCTTCCATATTGGCCAGGGTCTCGGGATCGGCGCCCGGATCGGGCTTCGTGGCCGGCACCGGAACAAACGGCGGCGCATCCGGTTCGGGCTGTGCCTGTTGCTGGCTTGGCGGGTTGCCGCCAATGATCTGGAAATTCTGCGCGGCATTGCAGCCGCAAGCGGGCGGTCGCGACATGTTGGGCTGTTTGTAGAGATAGGCGGTCGGCAATTCGCCGTAGGGCCTGCCGGTGACCGAGGACGTCATCGAAGCCGAATCGTCGTCCATGCCGCGCGAATAGAAGACCTGCATCTCCGTGCCGGGGCATGCCGATTCGCAATTCTTCTGGTCGCGCTCGAAATCGCCGGCCGAGGCGGCGTTCGACATGGGGAAGAAATAGCCGTCGCAAGTGCGCACGCAACTGGTGTGGAATTCGCCGCCGCCGCCCGCAACGTCCGGAATGCCGGGCTGATTCAGGATGCGGCTGACATCGCCTTCCTCGCCCGAATCGTCACGCTGGTCCAACGCATCGATCCGCCGGTTGTCGCCGCCGAAAAGCTGGTCGAACAGGTTCGCATTGCCCCCATCTTCGCGATCGGCGTCTTCACGGCTGGCTTCCCGCATGGGCGCGCGGCGGGGAGCCACGGCATCGTCACGGCAGTCATTGGCGTCGAGCGCCGCCAGGATGCGGCCCCGGTCGCGGCGTGAACCGCCGTCGGCGAGCTGGGCACGCTTGGCCTGCAGGCTGTCGAGATTGGCGTTCATGCGCTCGATGGTGGCGTTCAGCCCGGCGCATTGGTTGATGTTGCGCGAAAACAGGGAGAACCCGCAGCCGGCGCTGTTCGCCTGGCCGCGAGCCTTCGAGATCTGTTGGCGCTGCCTTTCGATCGCGGCGTCGTATTTGCGGACCAGTGCCGGGCCACCCCCGCCGCCGCGCGAGGCCGCGGCGAGGTCGGACTCCAGTTGACGGCAGACCCGCGAAGCGGCCTGCGGTTCGCTGACCGCCGCGCCGGACAGCAGCAGGCCAAGCAGAACGGCGGCATGCGCCTGCTTCAAACCTCCGCTTGCCATCCGCCTCGATCCCGCTTGCCTGTGGTCGCCAAGGCTACCCCGTTCGCGGTTAATCGTCCATTTCGGAAAGTCGCCTTGTTGCCGGCTGAAAAGCGACAACCATTCGATATGCCCATCAGGCGATGGGCCCGGCCAGCCGTCAGAACTTGTAGTTCATGCCGATCCTGACGGTACTGAACGCGTTGTCGAAAACGGTGTTGGAGTTAGGCGCGTAGTTGATCGTCTGGTCCCGCAGGTCGACATATCGATATTCGGCATTCGCCGACCAATGATCGGTGATTGCCTGCTCCAGCCCCGCGCCAATGGTCCAGCCAACCTTGGTGCTCTTTTCGGAAAAGCTGTTGGCTGGCCCATCGAGATACTGGTTCTCGACGCTTCCGAAAGCGAGGCCGCCGGTCCCGTAGATGAGGGTGCGGTCGAACGCATAGCCCGCCCTGGCGCGGATCGTTCCGAACCAGTCCACCTTGGTGTCGTAGACATCGGCCTCGCCGACATTGACCTCGTCGGAATGGCCCTTGATATCGGCACCCGAAATATCGGCCTCGATTCCCAGAACCGCGGCGTTGACCTGGTAATTGTAGCCGATCTGGACACCGCCCAGGAAACCGTCGGTGTCGTAATCCTGCGAACCCCGGATCGTCGGCGTGTTTGGCAGATTGTAGGTGGCATCGGTGCTGCCAAAACCATAGCCGAGATGCCCGCCGACATAGACGCCCGACCAGTCGTGCACGGCCGGCTCCGACCCGATGGCGTCGGCGGCGAACGCCTTTGCGCCAATCACAGTCAGCATTGCCGCAGCGAGCAACAGGGCTCTCATGACATTCTCACGGCCTGGTAAGACGGCGGTGACCATATCAAATTAACCGGTTCCGAGAAATCCGCATTCGTTCAATGTCGGATTTCTCGGTTAAGCGTTGTTGGTCCGCAACACTCGATCCGGCCAACCTGGCCCGCCGCGCGTCGGCAAGACGGCCGAATCTATCCGTGTCGTGGGAGCCGGTTCAGTCCAGATTGGCGATCGCCTGTGCCTTGTGCGCGGCCTCGACCACGGCCAGCGCGGTCATGTTGACGACGCCGCGCGATGTCACCGAGGGCGTCAATATGTGCGCCGGCTTGTCGGTGCCGAGAAGGATGGGGCCGACATGCAGCGCATCCATCATGGCCCGCAGCGCCGTCAGCGTGATGTTGGCCGAATCGAGGTTCGGGAACACAAGAAGGTTGGCTTCACCCTTCAGGCGCGAATGCGGATAGACGCGTTGGCGCAGATGCTCCGACAAGGCCGAATCGGCGTGCATTTCGCCATCGCACTGCAGCTCTGGCGCGATACGCGCCAGGATGGCAGCGGCCTGCCGCATCTTCAGCGCGCTCGGCGAATCGCGCGAGCCGAAATCCGAATGCGACAACAGAGCCGCCTTCGGCTCGATGCCGAAGCGCTGGATTTCCTCGGCCGCCAGCACGGTCATCTCGGCGATTTCCTCGGCCGTCGGGTCGACGGAGACGTGGGTGTCGGTGAGGAAGATGATGCCGCGCTGCGAGATCAGCATGGACAGGGTCGACAGGTCGCGATCCTTGATGCCGGTGCGCGGCCCAATGATCAGCGTCACATTGCGCAGATGCCGCTCGAAGCGGCCTTCGAGGCCGCAGACCATGGCGTCGGCATCGCCGCGCTTCAGGGCAAGTGCGGCGATCACCGTATTGTCGGTGCGCACCATGGTGCGTGCCGCCTCCGTCGTCACGCCACGACGGCCGGCGAGTTCGATCAGGAGGTCGACATAGTGGCGGTAGCGCGGATCGTCCTCCGGGTTGATCAGGCCGAAATCGACACCGGGCTTGATGCGCAGGCCGTAGCGCTTGAGCCTGACCTCGATGACATGCGGGCGGCCGATCAGGATCGGCTCGGCGATGCCTTCCTCAAGCACCACCTGGGCTGCTCGCAACACGCGTTCGTCCTCGCCGTCGGCGTAGATGACGCGCTTGGCGCTGGAAGCCTTGGCGGACGAGAACACCGGCTTCATCACCAGGCCGGAGCGGAAGACGAAGCGGTTGAGCTTGTCGATATAGGCGGCGAAATCGGTGATTGGCCGTGTAGCGACACCAGTGTCGCAGGCTGCCTTGGCGACGGCCGGCGCGATGCGCAGGATGAGCCTGGGATCGAAGGGCGAGGGGATCAGGAATTCGGGTCCGAAGACCGGCGTCTCGGCCGAATAGGCGCGTGCGGCGACGTCCGAAGGCTCTTCGCGGGCAAGGGCGGCGATCGCCCGCACCGCCGCCATCTTCATCTCCTCGTTGATGGCGCTGGCGCCGCAGTCGAGCGCACCCCTGAAAATGTAGGGGAAGCAAAGCACGTTGTTGACCTGATTGGGAAAATCGGAGCGGCCGGTGCAAATCATCGCATCGGGACGCGCCGCGCGCGCCACTTCCGGCATGATCTCCGGATTGGGGTTGGCCAGCGCCAGGATCAGCGGCTTCGGCGCCATGTGCTGCAGCAGTTCCGGCTTCAGCACGCCGACGGCGGAGAGGCCCAGGAAAACATCGGCGCCCGGGATGACGTCGGCCAGCGTGCGCGCCTCGGTGTCCTTCACATAAGGGTCCTTCCAGCGGTCCATCTCGTCGACACGGCCCTTATAGGCAACGCCGAAACGGTCGGTGACCCAGATGTTCTCGACGCGCACACCGAGGGAAACGAGCAGATTGAGGCAGGCAAGGGCGGCTGCACCCGCGCCGGAGGTGACGACCTTGATCTCCGAAATGGTCTTGCCGGCGAATTCCAGCCCGTTGAGCACGGCGGCGGCGACGATGATGGCGGTGCCGTGCTGGTCGTCATGGAACACCGGTATGCTCATGCGAGCCTTGAGGCGCTCCTCGACTTCAAAACATTCCGGCGCCTTGATGTCCTCTAGGTTGATGCCCCCGAAGGTCGGTTCCAGTGCGGCAACGGTCTCGACCATGCGCTCGATTTCCGGCGCGTCGATCTCGATGTCGAAGACGTCGATGCCGGCGAATTTCTTGAACAGGACCGCCTTGCCCTCCATCACCGGCTTGGAGGCCAGCGGCCCGATATTGCCGAGGCCGAGCACGGCCGATCCGTTGGAGACGACACCGACCAGGTTGGCGCGCGCCGTGTAGTCGGCGGCTGTCGCCGGATTGTCACGGATCTCAAGGCAGGGAGCGGCGACGCCGGGCGAATAGGCGAGCGCCAGGTCGCGCTGGTTGCCGAGCGGCTTGGTCGACTGGATCTCGAGCTTTCCCGGCGTCGGGTGCTTGTGGAAATAGAGGGCGGCTTCGTCGAGGTCCGAACGTGCCGTTTTCTTGTTCTCGCCTTCCATGCGGCCGCTCCTCGAAACCTGCTTCGGCAGTCCTTTTAGCATGAGGCCAAGGTTTTTCACGACGCTAATTGACGCGCCGGCAGCTTTAAATGCCGGCGCGTCAAAATCCGTATTTGTCAGATGGTTACGGCCGTTTCATGCCAAGCCGGGTTGCGTGCCGGGCGAGCGCGCCGATCAAAATGCGCTGACGTAGAGACCGCCATCGACGGGTATGTTCTGCCCGGTCAGATAGCCGGCATGAACAGAGCACAGGAAGGCGCAGATCTGGCCGAATTCCTCCGGCGTGCCGAGCCGCTTGGCCGGTACATCGGCACTGATGCGTGTCTTGCGCGCTGCGGCGGCCTTGGGATCCTCTGGCGTGCCGGCCTCATGCGGGCCGCGCAGCCGGTCGGTGTCGAGCTTGCCGGGCAAGAGGCTGTTGATGGTGACGTTGCGATCGACCACCGTGCGCGCCACGCCGGCAAGGAACGACGTCAGGCCGGCGCGCGCACCTGATGACAGGTCAAGGCCGGGAATGGGGACATAGACCGACAGCGAGGTGATGTTGACGATGCGCCCGAAGCCGCGCGCCGCCATGCCGTCGATGACCGCCTGCACCAGTTCGATCGGCGTCACCATGTTCTGGGTGACGCCTTCGAGGATTTTTCCGCGGTCGAGCTCGCGGAAATCGCGCAAGGGCGGACCGCCATTGTTGTTGACCAGGATGTCCGGCTCGGGGCAGGCGGCGAGCAACGCCTTCTGCACCTCCGGGTTCGAAACGTCGCCGACGACCTCCGTCACCGTCACGCCATGGCGCTGGCGCAGCTCCGCGGCGGTTTTCGCGACCAGCTCCGCATTGCGCCCATTGACGACGATGTCGCAGCCCGCCTCGGCCAGCGCCATGGCGCAGCCGCGCCCAAGCCCCTTGCTCGAAGCACAGACGATGGCTTTCTTTCCGCGGATACCAAGATCCATGACGATTTTCTCCTTTGATTTGCCCGGCAGGCTAGCCCTCGGGCTGGACCAATCGCAACCGTCATACGGTTGTTGCATGAATCGGCGCATAGCCTGCTTGAAAGCAAGGGTGAAATCGCGATGTCAGGCCAAGAGCCCCGCACTTTCCGCAGCATGTTCATTTCCGACGTCCATTTGGGCTCGAAGGCGGCCAAGGCCGATTTCCTGATCGATTTCCTGCGCTACCACGATGCCGACATCATCTATCTGGTCGGCGATATCGTCGACGGCTGGCGCCTGAGGCGCAGCTGGCACTGGCCGCAAAGCCACAATGACGTCGTGCAGAAATTACTGCGAAAGGCGCGCAAGGGCGCCTCGATCACCTATATCGCCGGCAATCACGACGAATTCGCCCGCCAGTTCCAGGGCGTGCATTTCGGCGGCATCGTCGTTGCCGACCGCGCCATCCACGAAACCGCGGATGGAAGGCGGCTGCTGGTCATCCATGGCGACCAGTTCGACACCGTCGTCCACAACCAGCGTTGGCTCGCTTATCTCGGCGACCATGCCTATGACGCGGCCATGCAGGTCAACCGGGTGATCACACGGCTGCGCCAGCTGCTCGGCCTGCCTTACTGGTCGTTTTCGTCCTGGGCCAAGGTCAAGGTCAAGAAGGCAGTGAACTTCATCGGTTCGTTCCAGACCGTGCTCAGCGAGGAAGCGCGCCGTTCGCATGTCGACGGCGTCATCTGCGGGCACATCCACCATGCCGCCATCGAAAGCTATGGGGACGTGCAATATATCAACACCGGCGACTGGGTGGAGAGCTGCACGGCCGTAGTCGAACATTTCGACGGCCGCATGGAAATCCTGACCTGGGCGCATGTCCTGCCCGAGGCGCCTGACGAGCCCTTCATTCCGATGCTCATCGAGGACAGGCCAATGCTGATCGAGAACAGGGTGCAAGCCGCCTGAGGCGCAAGCCGGCCCGCGCTTTCTGGTGTTGATCGACTGGTCCAGCCGGTTTCGCCCGGTTTTTCCTCATGTTAAGGATCGGCTTGCGCTGCTCTCCGGTCGTTGAGCGCAGCGTCATTGGATCGATTCATGCCGCTGCCGCCGCTTTCGCCCGAACAACTCGTAAAGCCGAGCCGTTTTGAGCTGCGGATGAGCTTGATCTTCGGCACGTTGTTCATATCGCTTGGCACCCATTTGCCCTATTTCCCGCTCTGGCTGCAGGCCAAGGGGTTTCACGCCGAGCAGATCGCCGTCATCCTGGCGGCGCCGATGTTCCTGCGTGTGATGACGACGCCGCTGCTGACGACACTCGCCGATCGGGCCAGGGACCGCGCCGATGTTTATGTCGTGCTCGTGGCGGCCTCGCTGCTGATCTCCGCGGGGTATTTTCTGACACCGACCTACTCGACGGTGCTGGCGGTGTCCTTGCTGCTCACCATCGTCTGGACGCCGCATTCGCCGATCGCCGATTCGCTGGCGCTTTCGGGCGTGCGCCGCTTCGGGTCCAATTATGCCAGCATGCGCAAATGGGGGTCGATCTGCTATCTCCTGGCCAATGTCGCGGGCGGCTTCATCCTGGCGGCCACTGGCCCCGGCGCCGTTCCGGTGATCATATTCCTTGCCCTTGGCGCGGCACTCGTCGCAGGGCTGATGGCGCCGCGCCTGGGGCGGCCGCGCAAGGCCTCGCCGCTGTCGGCGGCGGAAATCCAGCATGCGGCGCCGGGCCTGTTCAACGCCTATTTCCTCTACTTCACGCTTGGCGTCGGCATCATCACCGCCAGCCACGCCTTCCTTTACGGTTTCGTCTCGATCTATTGGAAATCGATCGGCATCAGCGATTCCGTCGTCGGTCTGCTATGGGCATGGGGCGTGGTGTCCGAGGTCTGCATGTTCCTGTTTTTCAACCGTATATTCGCCTCCGTCTCCGTCGTCCGGGTGATGCTGATCGCCGGCATCGGCTCGATCGTGCGGTGGATCGCCTTTCCGCTGGTGTGGCCGCTCGGCCTTGGCGTCGGCGGTTTCTTCGCGGTGCAATCGCTGCATTCGGTGTCTGTCGCGATGGTGCTGATCGGCCTGCAGAAGATGATCGCCGAGACCGTTTCCGAAGAGCGCACGGGTGCAGCGCAAGGCATCGCCTATTTCTTCAACGGCTTCTTCATGGCTGCCGTCACGCTTGCCTCCGGTCCGCTCTATGACCGTCTCGGCGTCGACGGATTCCTGGCGATGATCCCGATCGCGATCATTGGCCTTGTGCTAATCGGGTTTGCCGCGCGCTCAGCCCCACAACGCCCGGTCCGGGGGTGAGACGAGCGATCCCTGGTAAACGAGACCTGGCACACGATCCCGGGCAAGCAGCAGCGGGCCGTCGAGGTCGACGAAATCGGCGTCCTGGGCCAGCAGGATCGCCGGCGCCATTGCCAGCGAGGTGCCGACCATGCAGCCGACCATGACGCCAAAACCCAGTTCACGAGCGCGGTCGCGCAGGATGAGCGCCGCCGTCAGCCCGCCGGACTTGTCGAGCTTGATGTTGACGGCGTCGTAGAGGCCGACAAGGGTTTCGAGATTTTTTGCCTCGTGCACGCTTTCGTCGGCACAGATCGGCACCGGGTGCGCGATCCTGCGCAGGATTTCGTCGCGGCCGGCGGGCAGGGGCTGTTCGATGAGCGCAATGCCAAGCTCCGCGGCAAAAGCGAGATTGGCCTCGATGTTTTCGTCGGTCCAACCCTCATTGGCATCGAGAATGATACGGCTTTGAGGCGCAGCTTCCGTCACCGCCCGAATCCTTGCGATGTCGTTGTCGCCGCCGATCTTGACCTTCAGCAGCGGCCTGCCTGCATTGGCGCGGGCCTGCGCCGCCATCGCCTCGGGTTCGCCGAGCGACAGCGTGTAGGCGGTTTCGAGCTGACGCAACGGGTCCGGCCAGATTGCCTCAGCCACCGGATTGCCACTGATCTTGGCTTCGAGGTCCCAAAGGGCACAGTCGACGGCGTTACGCGCGGCCCCGGCAGGCATCGCATCGAGCAGGGCGATCCGGTCGATGCCGCCGACGATCCGTTCGCTCATCGCCTGGATCGCGTCGCGCACCCCGTTCATGGTCTCGCCATAACGCTTGTAGGGGACGCATTCGCCGCGCCCGACATGGCCGTTTTCGCTGATCGTGCATGTAATCACTTCGGCTTCGGTTTTGGAGCCGCGCGAAATGGTGAAGATGCCGGCAATCGGAAAACGCTCGGCCTCGACCGAAATGACACGCGCCATATTTTTCTGCTCCGGCTGTGCGAGAAGGGTTGTCGGCAAATCGACAAGGTCGGACCCATCAGGCTAAACAGGACGCCATGTTGACCATCGGTAAACGCGACGCAAGCGGCACGACCGGCTCGGGAACTGACCACGACCCGCGCGTGGCGGTCGGCGAGGAGGGCGACGTGCTGGGCTGCGCGTTCTCCGGAGTCTGGACGACGCGGACCGTGGCGCTGATTGACGCCGATATGCGCAAAATCGAGAAACGAAGCGGTTTCAAAAGCTTGGCGCTCGATCTTTCGAAAATCGAGAAGATCGACACCGCCGGCGCCTGGCTGATCGATCGGCTGGTCAGCGTTTTCGAGAAGAAGGATATCGAGGTAAGGCTGCAAGGCCAGAGCGAGATCGCTTCCATCCTGCTCGACGCGGTCGGCGAGGCTGTCCGACGCGAGCCCGAATCCGGGCCCAAGCGGCCGCCCAACATCGTTATCCGCACGTTGGAGGCGGTCGGCAGGCGCGTCTACGAGATGCGTGACGATTTCCTGGCTTCCATGAACATATTGGGCGCCACGATCCGTGGCGCGCAGATGAAGCTCGGCCGCGGCCATGCCGTCAATCCCGCGGCGATCTTCAACCAGATCGATCGCATGGGCGTCGGAGCCATCCCCGTGGTGGTGCTGATGTCGGCCATTGTCGGCGCCATCGTTGCCCAGCAAGGCGCCTACCAGCTCAGCTATTTCGGCGCCGACATCTTCGTCGTCGACCTGGTCGGCGTGCTGATCCTGCGCGAGCTCGGCGTGCTGATGACGGCAATCATGATCGCCGGCCGCTCCGGCAGCGCGATCACCGCCGAGATCGGCTCGATGAAGATGCGCGAGGAGGTTGACGCGCTCAAGGTCATCGGTCTCAATCCGATCGGCGTCCTGGTCTTTCCGCGCCTGGTGGCGCTGGTGATCGCCTTGCCGTGCCTGACGATCATCGCCAATTTCGCGGCGCTCGGCGGCGGCATCGTCGCGGCCTGGCTCTACTCCGACATCCCGCCGGCAGCGTTCCTCGACAGGTTGCGCGTCGCCATCGATCTCAGCACCATTTTCGCCGGGCTGATCAAGGCGCCGTTCATGGCGATGATCATCGGCACGATTGCGTCCGTCGAGGGCATGAAGGTCGGCGGCAGCGCCGAATCGCTCGGCCAGCACGTGACCGCCTCGGTGGTGAAGTCGATTTTCGTCGTCATCATCCTGGATGGGCTTTTCGCCATGTTCTACGCAGCGATCGAGTTCTGATGGGATGACCAAGGGCAACGGGGTCAAGGCGGAGCATGAGGACGAAGGCGAAATCGTGCTTTCGGTGCGCGACGTCACCGTCGCGATCGAGGACAAGCTGATCCTCGACAAGCTGTCGCTCGACATCAAACGTGGCGAGATACTGGGTTTCGTCGGTGCCTCGGGCGCCGGCAAGTCGGTGCTGTTGCGCACCATTCTGGGGTTGATGCCCAAGCAGTCGGGAACGATCAAGCTGTTCGACGTCGATGTCGACAAGGCCAGCGATCTCGATCGGCTGCGGATCGACATGCGCCTTGGCGTGTTGTTCCAGCACGGCGCGCTGTTTTCGGCGCTGACCGTCATGGAGAACGTGCAGGTGCCGATGCGCGAATATCTCGACTTGCCGAGGAAGCTGATGGACGAACTGGCGCTGCTCAAGATCGAGCTGGTGGGACTGCCGCCGGACGCGGCGCAGAAATTCCCCTCCGAGCTCTCCGGCGGCATGATCAAGCGCGCCGCGCTTGCCAGGGCGCTGGCGCTTGATCCCGACATCGTCTTTCTCGACGAGCCGACGTCCGGCCTCGATCCGATCAGCGCAGCCGAGTTCGACGAGCTGGTCGTCAAGCTGCGCGACACCATGGATCTGACCGTTTACATGGTGACCCACGACCTCGATACGCTGTTTACCGCCTGCGACCACGTGGCGGTGCTGGGCAAGAAGAAGGTATTGGTCGAAGGCACCATCGACGACATGCTGAAGAGCGAGGAGCCGTGGGTGAAATCCTATTTCCGCGGAAAACGCGCCCGCCAACTTGATCTTGCGGCGCGTGCATAGCCATAAGTGAAGCAATGGAAACCAGAGCCAACTACGTCATTGTCGGCATTTTCACGTTGGCTGCGATCCTCGCGGCCTTCGGCTTCGTCTATTGGACGGCCGCGATAGGCGACAAGGGCGAGACGACGCTGCTACGGGTGCGTATTCCAGGCTCGGCTTCGGGTCTCGGCCGCGGCAGCTTCGTGCTGTTCAACGGCGTCAAGGTCGGCGACGTCAAGCGTGTCTATATCGACGTCGACAATCCGACCGTCGCCATCGCCGACACCGAGATCGACCGTTTGACGCCGATCACCAAGTCGACCCAGGCCGATATCGGCCTGGCCGGCCTGACCGGGCAGGCCAATATCGAGCTCAAGGGCGCCGATCCCAAGGAAGTGAAGCTGCTCGACCAGGCCGAGAAGGAAGGCAAGGTCGCAGAGATCGTCGCCAATCCTTCGGCCGTGACCAATCTCCTGCAGACGGCGCAGAACATCTTCACACGCGCCGACAAGGTGCTGACGGAGCTGGAAGGCTTCACCAAGGATGTTCGTGGGCCGCTGACGCAGACCGTGCAGAACGTGCAGACGTTTTCCGATGCGCTGGCCAAGAATTCCGACGGCATCGACAAATTCCTGTCCGCCGTCAGTGCGCTGTCGGATGAGCTGAAAGGCGTCTCAGGCAAGCTCGACGGCACGTTGAAGGCAGCGGAGGGCCTGCTCAATGCCGTCGACAAGGACAAGATCAAGAGCATCGTTGCCAATGTCGATGCGGTGACGGGGAACCTCAAGGAAACCTCGCAGCAACTGGATGGCGTGATCAAGAACGTCGATACGGCGGTGGGCTCGGTCAACGATTTCGCCAAGCAGACGCAAGGCACACTCGCCAAGGTCGACGGCGTGCTCGACGGCATCGACCCGGCGCAGGTGCGCGAAGCGCTCGCCAACATCAAGAAGGCCAGCGACAGTGCCGACAAGGCGGCCGCCGACATAGCGGAGGTGACCGGCAAGATCGCCAATCGCGCCGACGACATCGACCAGACAATCAAGGACGCCAGGCAGTTGGCGCAGCGGCTCAACGACGCCTCGGTGCGGGTCGACGGCATCCTCGCCAAGGTCGACAAGCTGCTCGGCTCTGGCCAGGCCGACGGCGTGATGGCCGACGCCCGGGCTACGCTGAAATCCTTCAAGCAGGTCGCCGATACGCTGAATGCCCGCCTTGGTGTCATCACCGACAATCTGGCGCGCTTCTCGGGCCAGGGGCTGCAGAATGTCGAGGCGCTGGTACAGGACAGCCGCCGCTCGATCAACCGCATAGAGGAGGCGGTGACGGATCTCAGCCGCAATCCGCAGCGTATTCTTTCGGGTGGCGACGGCGAGGTTCGGCAATTCGACGGCAGGGCGCGGCGTTGACTTCCGCGCCGGCCCGCCGCAAGAACAGTGCTCGCGAATGTGGGTTGATCTTTAAGATCACGACGGGGATCACGCGTGACGTTGAGTAGGCTTGGAACGAGCGGGTTGAAAACGGCTGCGGCGCTGCTTGTCCTGGCGGTTGCCGGCTGCGCGGCGCTCGGTGGCAAGCCGGCCCCCCTCGACACATTCGAACTGTCGGCGCCATCGGTCGACGCGCATGGCCATAGCCGCAAGCAAATCCTGATTGCCCAGCCTTCGGCGCTGAAGGCATTGGACAGCCAGAACATCGTCATCAAACCATCCGACCGCTCGATCCAGTATCTGAAGGGCGCGCAATGGGCCGACCGCCTGCCGCTGATCGTGCAGGCGCGGCTGGCCGAGACGTTCCAGCGCTCGGGCAGCTTCGCCGGCGTCGGCAAGCCGGGCGAGGGGCTGGCGATCGACTATCAGGTGATCGTCGAGGTCCGGTCCTTCGAGGTGCGCGTCAATGGCGGCGAACACGCCGAGGTCGACCTGTTCGTGCGCTTGCTGAACGATCGCAACGGCGAAGTGAAGGCTTCGAAGAGCTTCACCGCATCCGCGCCGGTCTCGGGCAGCGGCAACCCGGCCTATGTCGGCGCCCTCGACGCGGCCTTCAGCGATGCGGCCAAACAGATCGTCCGCTGGACCGATTCACAGATCTGAAGCAGTCAGGCGCCGGATTCCCTGATATCTTCAACCTACTTGCGGTCGAAGACATCCGGCCGCAGCATTCCAGCCGTCATCAGATGCTGCAGCGTATAGGTTAGGGACAGCGCATCATCCAGTGCGTCATGCCCCTGCAATGGCGGGTGTTCGACGCCGTAGTAGTCCGCAAGCTTGTTGCTCGGCGTCCTTGCCAGATCCTCGATCGGCATGCCTGCCGCGATCAGCAGCTTGACGGCGTTGTCGAACCGCGTTGCCGGGATGGAAGGCTCGATGCCCGCGACATAGCAACTGATGGCGACCATGTTCAGTTCGTCCTTGCCCCAGGACCACAGCCGCGCCCCTTCGGAAAACCGATCGACGCCGGCAAGGGCCTCTGCTAGTGCGACGCCCTCGGCTTCGACGATTTCTTCGGTGATGCCGGTCAGTCCGGTGAAGAACGGATCGAGCGCGTACCGCTCGCCAAACCGGTCGATCGGCCTGACATAGGCCTTGTGCGTGCCCAGGATAGGGGAAGTCGCCTTCGAGGGCGAGCCTTGCCGCGCCGATCTGCGCGATGACCGGATCGGGATCATGAGCCGCGCACCAGAACCTGCGTTGTGACCCCTCGAGGCAGAGAAACTCGCAGTCGAAGATGATTGCCGTTTTCAACAACTCAGGATCCGGTTCCGGAAAAGCGAGACTAATCCGGATGCGTCTTCCGGGTGGCGAAATTAGTCCCTTCAAGAAAAAAGGCGGGAGACAAGTCCCCCGCCTTTTTCATTGTGGCTTGCCGATCGCTTAGTGCAAGCGGCCGCTGGCGTGGGCCAGCATGGTGTAAACCTTGCCGGTGTCCGACGTGAGATAGGTCTGCGCCATGATGTTGTCGCGATCGTTGCGCGAGACATCCTTGAGCAGCTTCTCGAAATCGTCGCAGTAGCGGTCGACGGCGGCGCGGAATTCGGCCTCCGCCTGGTACTTGCGGCGGATTTCGTCGAACGTCTGCTGGCCCTTCAGCGTGTAGAGCCGGCGCGTGAACACGTCACGCTCGCCACGCCGGTAGCGGTTCCACAGCTCGATCGAGGCATCGTGGTCGATGGCCCGCGCGATATCGACGGAGAGCGAGTTCAGCGATTCCACGACATGCAGCGGCGAACGCTGGGCAGGGGCCGCCCGCGGTGCTTCGGCCGGTACCGAGGGCGCTGCCGGCCTGAGGTCGGCATCGTTCGACGCGGCGGTCAGCAGGTCACGCACCCAGCCGCCCTGCGGCGTACGGGCGCTGGCGTCAGGACGCGGGCGCGGCGCCTGCTCGGCCGGACGCTCGAGGTCGAGCGTGCCACGCAACGCGGTGCCACCCAGAGGCGTCTGAGGCGTGCGAAGCTCCGGCTGCGGTGCCGACGGCGCGCGACGCTGCGGCTCGGCGGGACGTGCCGCCGGGGCTTGCGGCGCCGGGCGCAAGGGGCGCGGTTCCGAAGTGTCGCCGCGCCCGGACTTGGCGACGATATCCGAAAGCTCCTTCAAGGCGTTGATCTGCTCGGAAACGGCGCGGCGGATGGCCGAGGTCGATTCCTTGGCTTCTTCCGGCATCTCGATGACGCCCTTCTTGAGTTCGGCGCGGGTGAGGTCGAGTTCGCTCTTGATCGAGCCGGCGGTGCGCCGCATCTCCTCGGTCGCGTCGGCGAAGCGCTTGGTCGCGGAATCGACGACGTCGGCGATGGCGTTGCGGATCTTGTCGGCCGACTCCATCGTCTTGCCCTCGGCGTTCTGCAGCGTCTGGCCGACGAGATTTTCGAACGAGCGCATGACCCTTTCGAGATCTTCCGACTTCTTGACAAGTCCGACGGCGAGATCCTCGAGCGAGGACTGCCTTTCCAGCGTGTGTTCGAGGTTGCTCTGGGCCGAACTCAAGAGATCCGAGGCGCTGGCCAGCAAGCGGCTGTGCTCGTCGAACTTGGTGGCGATGGAGGCCACTTCGCGCAAGGTCGACGACGATAGTTCCGTCAGCCTCGTGGTGTTCGAATCGACCAGGCGCGCCGAGCTGGCAAAGGTCTGCGCCGCCTTTTCGGTGGTCGCCGCGAAGCTTTGCGTGCTGCCGGTCAGGCGTTCGTCGACCTGGCCTAGATTGACCGCGGCCTGCTCGATCAACTGACCGAGCTGCGAGCTGGAGTTGGTCATGCGGCCGATGAGATCGGCGACGCTATCGGACAGCGACGAACGTGCGCCTTCGACAGCCGACAAGGTTTCGGCGGTGCGGCTGGCAAGCGCGTTGACCAGGGCCGCGTTCTCGCTGCGCAGCTTCTCGGTCGCGCGCTCGGTGACCTCTTCCATGCTCTTTTGCAGTTCCGAGCCGCCCTGGGCGAAACGCTCGACCAAGGGCCGCGCGGTTTCATCGAGGATTTTCGACATTTCGGCCGACCGCGCCGCGAGCATGGTGTTGAGTTCGCGGGTGTTGGCGCCGATCGTCTTAGCGGCGTCGTTGGTGCTCTGGCCGATATGCTGGCCGACCGCGGTGAAGGTCTCCGCGATCACATTGGCGCGCGATACGAGTTGCGCCTCGGCGGTCGACACCTGCTCGTTGAGCTTCTGTCCCATCGTCTCGGCCGTGTAGGCGAGCCGGTTTTCGACGCCGGCGATCTGCTCTTCGACACGGGCGGCAGCGGCCGCCGCGCTCGACGCCAGACGCTCGTCGGCGCCGGCAAGCGCCTGCTCGATCTCGCGGGCGTGCACGGCCAGTTCCTGACCGGTCTGGCGGGCGCGCTCGGCGACCCTCTGCTCGGTGTTGGCGAAGGCGCCGACAATGGTCTGCGCGTGCTCGCCGATCGTCGTGGTGCTGTCGGCGATGCGCGAAACCAGGCGCTGGTCGGCGTCGTCGAAGATGCGGGCGATTTCGGAGGCCCGGCTGGACAGCGCGTCCGAACCTTCGGCGATGCGCGACACCAAATGCTGGTCGGCGGCGTCGAAAATGCGGCCAAGGTCCGACGCGCGGGCGGCGAGCGCCTCGGCGGATTCGCCGATGCGCATGCCGAGCCGCTGGTCGGCGCTTTCGAAGTTGCGCAGGATGTCGCCGGCGCGGGCGGCCAACGACTGCGCCGTCTCCACGGCGCGGGCGACCAGCTTCTGGTCGGCCGCGTCGAAGGTGCCGGCGATCTCGCTTGCACGGGCGGCCAGCTGATCCGCGGTCTCCTGAGCGCGGGCGGCCAGTTGATCGGTGGTCGCTTGCGCGCGGGCGGCGAGCTTCTGGTCGGCCATGTCGAATGTGCCGGCGATCTCGCCGGCGCGGGCAGCCAGTTGATCGGCGGTTTCATGGGCACGGGCCAGCAGCGAGCTGGAGGTGTCGTCGGCGCGGGCGAGCAGGGCATTCGAGGTATCTTCCGCACGGGCGTGGAGCCGACGATCGGCTTCCTCGAATGTGCGGGCGATGTCTTCGGCCCGAGCCAGCAGGGCGGCGGACGTCTGTTCTGCGCGCTCGGCGATCTTGCGATCGGCGTCACTGAAGGCCGCACCGGCCTGCTCGTGGAGCGTGCTGGTGACTTCCAGGACCTTTTCGCGCAAGGCGCCGGCGACGAAGACCGCGCTCTTCTCGAGCACTGAGCGGACATTGTCGACACCGGTCGACAGCGCGCGCTCCATGGTGCCGGCGCGTTCCTCGATGATGCCGGTCTGGCGGCTGAACGCCTGCTCGATCTTGTCGACATCGGCAGCGATCGCTGCGGAAATGTCCGTGCTCCTGGCCGCGATCTGGTCGATGTGGCCAGACAGCGAGCGATCGACCTCCTTGCGGCTCTCGGCGAGCTTGCCGAGGTCATCTTCCAGCGCCCGGCTGAGCATATTGCGGCCTTCGGACAACTTGCCGACATGTCCGGCGATGATGTCGTCGATATCGCCACGGCTTTCAGTCAACCTCTGCAGGTCGGCTTCGAGAGCGCGCTTGAGGATGTCGCGGCCCTCGGCGAGCTTCTCGACCTGGCCGGCGACCAGCCCGTCGATGCTGGAGCGGCTTTCGGCCAGCTTGGCGAGATCGGCCTCCAGCGCACGCTTGAGGACATCGCGGCCTTCGGCGAGCTTCTCGACCTGGCCGGCGACCAGCCCGTCGATGCTGGAGCGGCTTTCGGCCAGCTTGGCGAGATCGGCCTCCAGCGCACGCTTGAGGACATCGCGGCCTTCGGCGAGCTTCTCGACCTGGCCGGCGACCAGACCGTCGATGCTGGAGCGGCTTTCCGCCAGCTTGGCAAGATCGTCTTCGAGAGCCTTTGACAAGGTCGAACGCTCCTGCACGAGCCGTTCCGCGTGATTGTTGACGTGGCCGCTAACGGTCAGCAGGTCGGCCTCGAGGGCTCTCGACAAGGTCGAACGATCCTGGGCAAGCCGCTCGGTGTGGCTGTTGACATGGCTGCCGACAGTTTCGAGGTCGGCCTCAAGCGCCTTCGACAGTGTCGAACGCTCCTGGGCAAGCCGGTCCGAGTGGCTGTTGACAAGGCTGTTGACGGTTTCGAGATCGGCCTCCAGCGCGCGGGCGAACTGGGCCCGGTCGTCGACCAGTTTCTGCGACTGATCGGCAACGGTGTTTCTGACCGTGTTGAGGTCGGATTCCAAGGCGCGGCGTAGAATGTCGCGCCCTTCGGCAAGCTTCTCGACCTGACCGGCGACCAGTCCGTCGATGCCCGAGCGGCTTTCCGCCAGCTTGGCGAGATCGTCCTCCAGCGCCTTCGACAATGTCGAGCGATCCTGAACCAGCCTGTTCATATGATCGGCGATGACGCTGTTCACATTCTGCAGGTCGGCTTCCAGAACGCGCGAGAGCTGCCCGCGATCCTCGGCCAGCTTCTCCGACTGGCTCGATATGACGCTCTTGATCGTGTTGAGGTCGGATTCCAGCGCACGCTTGAGAATGTCGCGGCCTTCAGCGAGCTTCTCGACCTGGCCGGCGACCAGCCCGTCAATGCTGGAGCGGCTTTCAGCCAGTTTGGCGAGGTCGGCTTCCAGCGTCTGCGATAGCAGGCCGCGATCCTCCGCCAGGCGCCCCGAATGGCTGTCGATCAGGCCGCGTATGCCCGACAGGTCGCTTTCGAGCGAACGGCCGAGTTCGGTGCGGTCTTCGGCCAGTTTCGCCGAATGCGCCTCGATCATGCTCTTTATACCGGCAATGTCGTTTTCCAGCGCCTTGGCGAGCACCGCGCGGCCCTCGGCGATTTTCTCGACCTGGCCCGCGACAAGGCCGTCTATGTCGGCGCGGCTGTCGGACAACTTGCCGAGATCGGCCTCCAAAGCGCGCGACAGGATGTTGCGGCCTTCAGCCAGCTTTCCGACGTGTCCGGCGACCATTTCATCAATGATCGTACGAGCTTGCACCAATTTACCTGAGTCTTCGTTGAGGGCCAGTGAGAGCCGGTTGCGGCCTTCTTCCAGCCTTTCGAGGTGGCTGCCGAGCGACGCATCGATGGCGGCGCGCGATTCGTTGACCTTGCGAAGGTCTTCTTCGAGCGCACGCGCTATCAGGCTGCGGCCTTCGGCCAGCTTCTGCACCTGATTGGTCACCGCGGCATCGATGCCGGCACGCCCTTCAGCGAATTTCGCAAGGTCCGCCTGCATGGCGGCCGCCATGCGCTCGCGGCTCTCGGAGAGCTTGCGGCTGTGGTTCTCGACGGCTTCCTCGATGCCGACGCGGGCATCGGCGAGCCGCTGGATGTCGCTGTCGAAGGACCGCGACACGACATGGCGAGCCGCCTCCATACGGCCGGCGAAATCGCTGGCGCGCGCTTCGAGCATGGAAGAGGTCGAGGTGACGATGTCGGCCATGTCGGCGCCGATCTGGGTCTTGCCCTGATCGATCATCGCGGCCAGCGTGTCCTTGCTCTCGGCGAAGGTGTGGGCGATTTCGCGCGCACGCTCGACCAGCGTTTCGTTGATCTGGCGGGCGCGGGCTTCGAGCGCGGCATTGAGTTTCTGCGTGCCCGTATCCAGCGCTTCGGCGCGGGTCTGGAACTCGCTGATCAGCGCCTGGCCGCGTTCGGCCAAAGTGCGCTCGATGCCATTGAGGCTGGCCTCGAACTCGGAATTGAGGGTGCGCGCGGCGCCGCCGAGCAGTGACACCATGCCGGTGGTGCGGTCGTCGAGCAGGTCGGTCAACGAGCGGGTCAGGCCGTCCGTGGTGTCGGTCAGCTTGGCGATACGGGTGTCGAGCAGGCTGGCGAAAGCCTCGCCGGAGGTCGAAAGCCGGTCGGTGATGGTGTCGAGCCGGCCTTCCACCGAATCGAAGATCGACATCGAGCTTTCGTTGATGCGGTCGATCAGCGTGTCGCCGGAATTGGTGATCGTCATCGACAGTTTGGTCGACGCATTGAGGATGCTGTCGCGGATGATGTCGCTCGCCGCGCCGATTTCATCGCGCAACGTCTCGTGGGCGCCGGAGATCGAGGCGCGGACGCGCTCGGCATGGGTGACCACGGCTTCGCGTTCGCTGCCCAGTCCGTCGACCAGCGACCGAATCCGGGTTTCGTTTTCCGAATAGGAGCGCTCGATCTGGTTGACCTCGCTGTGGACCAGCGTTTCCAGCTCCACGGCACGGGCAAGCGTGCGTTCGATGCCTTCGCCCATGGCGGCCACCTCGCGGCGGACGGCTTGGCCGATCATCATGACGCGATCCTGGGCCATGTTTTCCGGCTCGGTCAGGCGGAAGGCCACTTCCGTCATCGACTGCGCGGCGATGCGCATGTCCTGGGCGCGGCGAATCATCGCCGCGAAGGCCCAGAACAGGATGACCGGCACGATTGCCGCGACCGCAAGGCCGATCAGTTCGGGGCGGGCAAAGAACTGGTCCAGCGTGCGGATGCGCCAGATGCTCGGGCCAAAAAGCAGGTTGGCCAATCCGCCAGCGCCCGCGATCCAGGCGAGCGAGACAAAGGCGATGACCCAGTAGATGGTGTTGGAGGCGCGCCTGTTCAGGCTGTGCAGGAGGGTCTTGTAATCTTTCTGGCGATCGTCGTTGGCTGGCGCGAAGCTCGTCGGCTGGCCACCACCATTGCGCGTCTCCACGGGGCGAAGTTCGGCCGGCTTGGCCTTTGGCGAGGGCTTCGCGGCCTGGGTCTGATTGACGACGGGCGCCGGCCCGACAGGCGTCGACTGCTGATTGCGTCCCTCGCGTGCCAGTTCGTCGGCCGCCTGCGATATCTGCGCTTCCAGATCTTCCATCGAAGCCGCGATATCGAGGTCGCCGCTGTCGGTATCGCTGCTCAGGTCGAGATCGAGCGCTTTTTCGAGCTCCCTGGCTACGTCGCTGTCGAGAGTTCTGGTCGTCGTTGGTTTCTTCGCCATGCCTTCGCTACCCTGTACTAGCTGCCGCGGGGGCTTATAATTCTGTTTGTCTTACCCCCGCGCAGGAGGCTGAAAATGGACCCTCGTATCGTAATGACACAGGGGGGTAAAGAAAACATGCATTCCGCGGGATACGTAAAACTTTAAATATAAGGTTAACGGAACTGTGATTTGGGGGCCGTTTTCGCAACATTTTTCCGGGCCATTCATTAACCCGTTGTCCACTGGATTCGCCTAGCTTTTTGGCGGCCGAAAGAAAATGGAGTTCGAGTTCATGCGTGGCGAAAGCGGCATTGCCTTCTCAATGCCCGGGGGCGACGTATCGGGAACCAGGCAGTCCCGGCCGGTCGATTTGGCACACCTTGCCCGCCAGACGATGGGCGATCGCGCCCTCGAGCAAGAGGTGCTGGCGCTGTTTGTACAGCAGGCATTGTCGGTGCGCGACAAAATTGTCGACGCCGACATCAAGGACCGGCTTCTGCTGGCTCACGGTTTGAAGGGATCGGCCCGCGGTGTTGGCGCCTTTGCCATCGCCGATTGCGCCACAGACATCGAGCGCCGGCCGGAGGACGTCCAGACCCTCAAGCGGCTTGGCCGGCTGATCGACGAAGTGCGCGACTTCATCGCCGCCATCAATCGCTGAACCGGGTTTGCGACAAAAACGTCACCGAGCGCCGCTTTCGCGCGGCAGTTGACATGTTTGCCGGAGTGATTATCTCCGGCGAAACTCCCCTTCGTCGGGGCGAAATTCTTTTCGTCCCGGGTGAAACCCCCTTCAGGTGACAAATGACCAAGCTGACCTTCATCGCCCATGACGGCACACAGTTCGACGTGGACGCCGAAAACGGCTCGACGGTCATGGAAAACGCCATCCGCAACGCCGTACCGGGTATCGAGGCTGAATGCGGCGGCGCCTGCGCCTGCGCAACCTGCCATGTCTATGTCGACGAGGCATGGACGGCCGAAGTCGGCGAACCCGAGGCGATGGAAGAAGACATGCTGGACTTCGCCTACGACGTCCAGCCGAACTCGCGCCTGTCCTGCCAGATCAAGGTGCGCGACGCGCTCGACGGCCTGGTCGTGCGGGTGCCCGAACGTCAGGGCTGAAATCAGCTCGGTGATTTTTCCCGCTGACGCTTGGCAGCGGGGCAATGCTCATGCAGTCTCGCCTGGTCTTTCGCAGCGAGGCGCATCATGACCGGCATCATCACCACAGACGTCCTCATTATCGGGGCAGGGCCGGTCGGCCTGTTCGCCGTATTCGAGCTCGGCCTGCTGGACCTGAAGTGCCACCTGATCGACATTCTCGACAAACCCGGCGGCCAATGCGCGGAGCTCTATCCGGAAAAGCCGATCTACGACATTCCCGGCTGGCCCTCGATCTCGGCGCAAGGGCTCGTCGACAAGCTGCTCGAACAGGTTGCGCCGTTCAATCCCCACTTCACCTACAACCGCATGGTCTCCAGCCTCGAAAAGCTGGAGGACGGCGGCTTTCGCGTGACCACGGACGAGAACGAGGTGTTCGAGGCCAAGGTGGTGGTGATCGCCGCCGGCGGCGGCTCTTTCCAGCCGAAGCGCCCGCCAATTCCCGGCATCGAGGCCTATGAAGGCACGAGCGTGTTCTATTCCGTTCGGCGGATGGAGGATTTTCGCGACCATGACCTGGTTATCGTCGGCGGCGGCGACTCGGCGCTGGACTGGACGCTGAACCTGCAGCCGGTGGCGAAGAGCGTGACGCTCGTTCACCGGCGGCCCGAGTTTCGCGCGGCGCCCGACAGCGTCAACAAGATGTACGCCATGCAGGAGATGAAGCAGCTGGAATTTCGGGTCGGTCAAGTGACCGGGCTCACCGGGGCCGATGGCCAGCTGGCATCGGCCACCATCAAGGGTGGCCCCGATGGCGACGTCGAGGTGCCTTGTACCCGCATGCTGCCGTTTTTCGGCTTGACCATGAAGCTCGGCCCGATCGCGGAATGGGGGCTCAATCTGCATGAGAACCTGATCCCGGTCGACACCGAGAAGTTCCAGACCTCGGTGCCAGGCATCTTCGCGGTGGGCGACATCAACTGGTACCCGGGCAAGCTGAAGCTGATCCTGTCGGGTTTCCACGAGGTGGCGCTGATGGCGCAGGCCGCCAAGCGCGTCATCAGCCCCGGCGAACGCATCGTGTTCCAGTATACGACTTCGTCCACCACCCTGCAGAAGAAGCTCGGCGTCTCCGGCTAATCACTCCGCCAGGATAGGGGCCGTATCGTCGACATGGCCGCGAAGTTCTTTCTCGGGCATCAGCGTCAACGTGACGAGGCCCAGTCCAAGAGTGCCGGCCGCGACGAGGAATATCATCACGAAGGGTTGGGCCGATACGGCATGTCCAGCCGTCTGAATACCTTCGCCCGCCAGCGGCAGCCCAAAGCCCAGAGCGACGGCACCGAGCATCGCGACCCCCAACGCACTGCCCAGCGAACGCAGAAAGGTCAGCACCCCCGTCGCCACGCCAAGATGCATGCGGTCGACGGCGTTCTGCACGGACACGGTGGTCACCGGAAATGTCGTCCCGGTTCCGAGGCCAATGCAGATGGTCAGGACTTCGACGACAAGCAGCGATGCATGGCCGGCGACAAAGGCCAGCAGGCCCATGCACAGGATGGCGAAGATGACGCCAACCATGGCGATGCGCTTGTAATGGGTGAAGCGCGGTATCAGCCGGCCGCTGGAAGCGGCGCCGCCCACGGTTCCAAGCAGAAGCCCAAGCATTGCTATGCCCGACTGGCTGGCCGTCAGGCCAAGTATCGATTGCAGATAGACCGGCAGATAGACGGCAAGGCCGACGCTGGAGGCCTGGAGCAGGAACATCGACAGGGTGCCGGCCAGGACGATCGGGTTGCCCAGTACCTCGAGCGAAATGAGCGGTTCGGCCGCCCGCATCAGCCGCAGGGCAAAGGCGCCCCAAAAAAGCGCGGAGCAGGCCAGAACGCCAATGACTTCCGGCGACATCCAGGGGTAGGCGCTGCCACCCCAGTTCAACGCCAGCAGCAACAGCGCCGTGGCCACGATGAGCAGCAACGCGCCAAGACCATCTATGCTGTGGTTCTTGGCCGCGATCGGCAGCTTCTTGAGCGGCTTGTTGATGATCGCCATCGCAACAAAGCCGAGCGGAATATTGATCCAGAAGATAAGTGACCAGTGCAGATGTTCGGCGAAGGTGCCGCCCAGCAGCGGCCCGGCGACGCTGGCGACGGCCCACGTGCCGGAAAACCACGCCGCGTAGCGCGCCCGCTCGCGCGGCGGCACAAGGTCTCCGACCACGGTCTGCGTCAGCGCGAAAAGGCCGCCGCCACCGGCCCCCTGGATCGCGCGCCCCAGGATAAGGACGAACATGTTGGGGGCCATTGCGCTGACCAGCGATCCGGCAAGAAAGATGAGAATTGCCGCATAGACGGTCGGTCGACGCCCATAGACGTCGGAAATCTTGCCGTAGAGCGGCGCCACGGCGGTCGCGGTCAAGAGGTAGCCGGTGACGATCCAAGGCAGGTAGTCGGCATGGCCGAGCGAGCGCCCGATTGTCGGCATCGCTGGCGCGACGATGGTCTGGTCGAGGGCTGCCAGCAGCATCGACAAGAGGACGCCGCCGATGATGGCGTTCTTTTCGCTTTCGCTCAGCGGCGTGGCTGCAACCGCCATGGTCTGCTTGTCGACAGCCTGGTCCATAATCGTTTGTCCGTGTGCTTGCGCGCCGTGCGGTTGGTCACCGGTTGGGCTTGTCTGGTGCTACCGCCGCGCGATCGGCCTTGGTGCTCGTGTCGAAGGTTGTGCCCTGCCAACCCGTGATATGTCGTCCGATATAGGCCGATTTGGACCGTCGTCCGAAATTTTTCGAATCTGGTCCTATGCTTCGGTCCGCTTGGCCTGCGCCGGTCCCGTTGCTCACGCCCGAGGTTCACGCCGGCGGCGGTAACTGGCCGCTTTCGATGCGCTGCATACGGTAGCGCAGCAGCCGCAGGATGCGGCTTTCGAAATTGACGCCTTCGACGCGGTCGAACCGCACCTGGTCCTGATCATGCCTGGCAAGCTCTGCCGCCGTGATCTCGGCGGCCTTGGCCTTGGCGGCGTCGCAATCCTTGCGCGGATAGGTTGCCTTCAGCGCGTCTTCCAGCGCGCGGGCGTGGTTCTTGGCGATCTCGACGTGACGGTCCTCGTGGCGCTTGATGTCGGCGGACAATGTATCCCAGAACAGCCGCACGTCGGCGTCGGCTCTGCGCGGGCGGCGCCATTCGGGAAGGATCACCTTGACCTTGACGGTCACGACCGCGTCGGCGATCCGGCAAGAGCCGGGCTGGCTGGCGTAGCTGACGCGTGTCGTGAAGGCCATCTGGGTGGCGCCAGGGTGGCGCGACCCCGTGCTTTTGACCTGCGGCCCGTGTTTGGCGAGTTGTTTTTCGATGTCCTCCAGCGTTCTGCCGCCAATGGCGAAATAGCTGTAGGTCTTCACCAGATTGGCCGCATCCGCCGGAACGGCGGCGACGGTAATCATCAATGCGCAGAGCAGGGATCGTTTCATCATGTTGCCTCTTCGGTCACCTTGCTTTACGGCCTTTGCCGGCGCAACGGAACTGATCCGATGCGCATCACACATCGTTGATGACCCCATGGTAGATGAGCAATGACGGCGAGGCGATGGCGGCTGGCGCACGGGCGTCATCTCGAGCTTGGCGGCAAGGCCGTGGTCGTCGGCATCCTCAATGTCACGCCCGACAGTTTTTCCGACGGCGGCCTGTTTGATGCACCCCGGACCGCGCTGGCCCAGGCGCGCCGCATGATCGGCGAAGGCGCCGCGGTCGTCGATGTCGGGGGAGAATCGACCCGGCCGGGCGCCGCCGCGATCTCGGCCAGCGAGGAGCAGGCCCGTATCCTGCCGGTGATCGAAGCGCTGGCGCGGGCCGGCGACGTGCTGATTTCGGTCGACACCTATCGTGCGGAGACCGCGCGGCTCGCCGTCAAGGCCGGTGCGCATATCGTCAACGATGTCTGGGGCGTGCAGCGCGAGCCGGACATCGCGCGGGTGGCGGCCGAGACCGGTGCCGGATTGATCATCATGCATACGGGCAGGGAGCGCCAAAAATTGCCCGACGTGATTTCGGACCAGGTCGTGTTCCTGGAAAAATCGCTCGAAATCGCCCGACGTCATGGCGTCGCCGACGACCAAATCGTGCTCGACCCCGGATTCGGATTCGCCAAGGAAACGGCCGAGGAAAATCTCGATCTGATGGCGCGGTTTCGCGAACTTTCGGCGCTCGGCTTCCCGCTGATGGCGGGTACGTCGCGAAAACGCTTCATCGGCACGGTCACCGGCCGCGACCCGGCCGACAGAGGGGCGGGCACGGCGGCGACAAGCGTCATCCTGCGGCTCGAGGGCGCCGACCTGTTTCGCGTCCACGATGTCGCAATCAACGTGGACGCGCTGGCGGTGGCGGATGCTATGCTGGCGCGACAAACCGTCGGATCGGAACGCTGAGCCATGTATGTCATCCGCATGAAGAATTGCGCCTTCTTTGCCCGGCACGGCGTGCTGGATGAGGAAGAAGCGCTGGGACAGCGCTTCTATGTCGATGCCTCGCTCACCGTCGAGCCCGGGCGCGCGCTCGTTGACGACGCCATCGGGGAAACCGTCAATTACGGCGTTGCCTTCACCGTCATCGAGGGGATCATCACCGGACACAGGCGCTTCCTGATCGAGGCCTTGGCGCTTGAAGTCGCAAAGGCTCTGACCGGGCGCTTTCCCCAGATCAGGAAAGCCGAGATTACCGTTCGCAAGCCGAATGCGCCGGTGCCTGGCGTGCTCGATTACGTCGAGGTGACCGTTGTCTGGCCCGAGTAACACCGTCTATCTGAGCCTCGGCGGCAATCTCGGCGATCCGGCGACGTCGATGGGGGCCGCGTTGCGCCTGCTCGACGCCGATCCCGATACCGAAGTGGCCACTGTTTCCTCGCTCTACCGGACGCCGCCCTGGGGCAAGCTCGACCAGCCGAATTTCCTCAACGCGGCCGCCGGACTGTCGACCCGGCTGGCGCCCCGGGCATTGCTCGACCTCTGCCTCGATGCCGAGCGGAAGCTCAAACGCGTGCGCGAGGAGCGGTGGGGACCGCGCCTGATCGACATCGACATCCTGGTGTTCGGCGACCGCATCATCCATGAAACGGGCTTGGAAGTGCCGCACCCGCGCATGCTGGAGCGCGCCTTCGTGCTGGCGCCGCTGGCCGAGATCGCGCCGGATCTTGCCATCGCCGGCAGAAGCGTGGTCGATCGGCTGGGCTCGGTCGACGCGGCCGGCATCGAGCGACTGCCATCCGGCCGCGACTGGTGGCTGCGGTAGGGCCGAGCCGGTTACAGCATCCGCCCCAGCACATCATCCCTGCGGAAAAGATGATGCCAAAGGGCAGCCAGCACATGGAGGCCAAGGATCGCATACAGGCAATAGGCGCCAAACTCATGGATTTGGGCGGCGACCCTCTCCAGCGGCTTGTCGAGCGGCAGGACGTTAGGCCACTGGAACAGTCCGAACCATGGCAGATCGTGACCGCCGGCCGCGGAGGTGATGTAGCCGGCGAGCGGCATCAGGATCATCAGCGCGTAAAGCAGGACATGCGTGCAGCGAGCGGCATAGTGAATCAAGGTGCCAAGCGGTTGCCGGTTTGCGGGTTCACTGAAAGAAAGCCTGAGCGGCAGGCGGATCGCGATCAAGACAAGCGCTGTCATGCCGAGCGACTTGTGCACGTCGAGCAATGCGCGGCGCAGCGCCGTGCCCTGCTCAAGATACGAGCAGTAAAGGCCGATGACGAGCGCTGAAATGATGATGACGGCCATCAGCCAGTGCAGGATGCGCTGAGACAGCCGGTAGCGCGGGGTTGGCGTATCCGAGGTGGCCCCGGCAACAGTGGACATGGGATTCTCCGGTCGCCCTGGCGGCGATGAGCCTGGCGATCGACCGGAATATGGTTGATTTGAGGGCTGGCCCGTTCACCTCTTCGCGAGGTGACCGGCCCTCGATTGCAGTCCGCTGCAATGGCGACGCACGCTGCAGCGGAAAGAGTCAGCCCGCGAAACCACCTTCGTCCAGGAATGCCTTTTCCTCAGGCGTCGTTTCGCGTCCGAGCATCCTGTTGCGATGCGGAAAACGGCCGAAGCGCTGGATGATGTCGCGGTGCTCCAGCGCGTATTTCAGGTTGAACTCGGCCCTGGCGGTGTGAAGTTCGACCGACCGCTCCTGGTCGGCAATGTTTTCCGAATGTTCGAACGGCAAATAGAGGAACACGCGGACCGCCGGTTCCAGCAGCACATCGTGGCCGGCGAGGACTGCTTTTTCAGCGAAATGCTTTGCCAGCGGGTCGGTCGCGAACATATGGCCGCTGCCGCGAAAGCAGTTGCGCGGAAACTGGTCGAGCAGGATCATCAGCGCCAGGGAGCCCTCGGCATGATCCGACCAGCCGTCGCACTCACGCCGCGCGGCGGCGTAGTGCAGGTCGAGGAAGCGGTTGCGGAAATCGGCATCGAAAGCGTCGTTCTTCTCGAACCATGCGTCCTCGCCGGCATCGCGCCAGAATTTGGTGACCGACAGGGCCCTGCCGTCCAGTTCCATGCATGGTCTCCTGTTCAATCGGTGGTTTCGGATTTGTGCAGGACGCCGGCCGTTTCCTCGTTGAGCGCCTGGCCGGGACGGCGCGGCGTCGACAGCGGGGTCGGGATCGGCGTACCGATATTGCCCCTCAGGAAGCGTTGGCCGGCGCGGATGCCCTCGGCGAGCTGGGTTTCGAACCGGTCGGAGTCGCGGCGCCTGACATCCTCGATCGTCTCGGCGACGTCTTCTGGATCGACGCCGAGCGATTCCAGGGCCGAGCCGCCGAAAACCAAAGCCGATTCGAAGGTTTCGCGCAGTTGATAGTCGACGCCGGCGCGAATGAGCTGCAGGGCCGTGCCGCGATCGAAGGCACGCGCCAGGATCGTAAGCAAGGGAAACTCGGCCTTGACGAGCTCGGCGATGCGAACGGCGACATCGGCCTTGTCGACGCAGATCAGCACGGCCCGCGCCCGGCCGGCGCCGGCGGCATGAAGGATGTCCAGCCGTGTGCCGTCGCCATAATAGACCTTGAAGCCGAAATCGGCCGCCGCCTGGATCATCTCGACATCGTTGTCGATGATCGAGACGTCGATGCCGCGCAAGAGCAGCGGCTGGCTGGCGATCTGGCCGAAACGGCCGAAGCCGATGATCAGCACGCTGCCGGTCAGGCCGTCGGCGACATCGACGCCGTCCAGCGATTGCTCGTCGCGCGGCGTGACATAGCGCAAGGCAATGATCGCCAGTGGGGTGAGCACCATGGAGATGATGACGATCGCCGTCAGCGTCGCGTTCGCCTGCCCGTCGATGATGCCGACGGTCGCTGCCGCCGAATAAAGCACGAAGGCGAACTCACCGCCTTGCGCCATGAAGACCGCGCGTTCCAGCGCCTCGCGGTGAGCTGATTTCAGGACGCGGGCGACGATGTAGATGCCGATGGCCTTCATCACCATATAGGCGACGACATAGACGGCGATCAGCTTCCAGTTCGCGGCCACGACATGCAGGTCGAGCGACATGCCGACGGCGAGGAAGAACAGACCGAGCAGGATGCCGCGAAACGGCTCGATGTCGGCTTCGAGCTGATGGCGGAAGGTCGATTCCGAGAGCAGCACGCCGGCCAGGAACGCACCCATCGCCATCGAGAGACCGCTGAGCTGCATGGCGAGCGCCGAGCCGAGCACGACGAGCAGAGCCGCGGCCGTCATCACCTCGCGCGCACGGGCATCCGCCAGGATGCGGAAGAAGGGGTTGAGCAGGTAGCGTCCCGCCACCACCAGTCCGACGATCGCGGCGAGGCCGATGCCGACCTCGGTCAAGCGCTCCGACAGACTGGTGTCGGCGCCGCCGGGCGCCAAGAAGGCGATCAGGGCCAGCAGCGGCACGATGGCCAGGTCTTCCAGCAGCAGGATGGAAACGATGCGCTGGCCTTTGGGCGAGGCCATTTCGCCGCGCTCCTCCAGAAGCTGCATGACGATGGCGGTCGAGGTCAGCACGAAACCGGCACCGGCGACGAAGGATTGCGCGATCGGAAAGCCTCCGGCCATGCCGACAACGGTCAGGAGCACCGCGCAGACCCCGACTTGAAGCGCGCCCAGCCCGAAGATCTCGCGGCGCAGGCCCCAGAGCCGCGACGGCTGCATTTCCAGGCCGATGATGAACAGGAACATGACGACGCCAAGCTCGGCGACATGCAGGATGGCTCCCGATTCGGAAAAGACGCCGATGCCGAACGGGCCGATCACAACGCCGGCGGCGAGATAGCCGAGAATCGAGCCGAGGCCCATGCGCTTGAAGATCGGCACGGCCACCACGCCCGCCGCCAGCAGCGCCACCACCTGAATGAGATCGCTCCCCGATGCCTCTGCCGCCATGCGCTGTCCCTTCTCGTTCAGCACTCCTTGCATGCAGTGGGAGCGCGAGGCAAGGGCGGGAGGCCTGCCAGGAAGGGTAGGGTGCCGTTGGCGCGACTCCCTGGATGGAACAACGGTCTGCGCTTGTCTGCCGGACGTTCGGCATCTATATCAGCTATATGCTTGACCGTTCGTCCCAGCCGTCTTCGCCGCCCCATATCCCGATGGATGCGCTCAGTGAAGTCCTGCAAGACTTTCGCTTGAGTGGTGTCAACTATGGCCGCTGCGAGCTCCGACACCCGTGGAGCATAGAATTTCCGCAACAACCGCTGCTTCGTTTTCACTTTGTCGGCCAGGGTCCATGCTGGATTCATACCGAAGCGCAAGGATGGCAGGAGTTGCGCGACGGCGATCTGGTGCTGCTGCCGCAAGGCATCGGCCATCGGCTGGCGAGTGCGCCCGATGTCGTCGGCTCCTCCCTAGAGGGTTGCCAGGTGACCAAGTTGGGGGGCAACGTCTGCGAAGTGATAAGGCAGGGAACGGGCGCGACAAGCACGCTCTTCTGCGGCTCGATGAGCTTGGGCTCCTGTGCGCTTAATCCATTGATCACGTTGATGCCGCCTATCATCAAGGGTTGCGATGTGGCCGGCAACGACCCGGTCGTCGGTCCTTTGCTGACGGCTATGACGGTGGAGGCCGCGCAACCGCAGATGGGCAGCGCCACGATTCTGTCGCGTATGGCGGACTTGCTGACAGCCCGGCTCATCCGCTGTTGGGTCAATTGCAACGGCGCCTCGACCACCGGTTGGCTCGCGGCCATCCGCGACCCCCATATCGGCCGCGCTCTGGCAGCCATGCATCGAGACCCCGGCCACAACTGGACGCTGGGAAGCCTCGCCGGCGTGGCAGGCCAATCGCGATCGATTTTCGCCGAGCGTTTCAGCGCTGTATTGGGTGAGGGTGCCGCACGCTATCTCGCCCGCCTGCGCATGCAGCTTGCCCGTGAGTTGTTAGGGCAAAACGGTTTGTCGGTCGCCGAAGTCGCTACCCGTTTGGGCTATGATTCCGAGGCATCCTTCGCTCGCGCGTTCAAACGCATCACCAATGTCTCGCCGGGCATTGTGCGCCGCACAATTCCCGGACGAATAGATATGAATTTCGGATTTTGAGATACATATCATCCGGAAGGACTCGTCTATGAAGATCTCCAAACTTTGGAGATCCTTCCCGTGACTGACACAACATTACAGCTTGAAGACGCCGCGATCGGCCTTGATGCCGATGCTCCAGCCGCATGGAGCGCAGCCACCTGGTTCGCGGTCCTTTCACTGGCGGCCACCAGCTTTGCCCTGGTGTCCGCCGAATTCCTGCCGGCAGGTCTATTGACGCCAATGGCACGCGATCTCGGCATCAGCGAGGGAACGGCCGGTCAGGTCGTCACCGCCACCGCTTCCGTCGGCGCCGTGACGGCCATGTTGAGCAATGTTCTCATCGGCCGATTGAATCGCAAGACGGTGCTGGTCGGTCTCATGGCCTTGGCGATCGCTTCCAATATCCTTGCGGCGCTGGCGCCCAATTTCTGGCTGTTGTTGTTGGGCCGGGCCGGACTGGGGATCGCTCTCAGCGCTTTCTGGGCACTTTCGGTTGCCGTGGTTGCGAGACTGGTTGGCGCCAATGCGACAGGCCGGGGCATGGCTATCGTCACCCTCGGCGTCTCGCTCGCCACCATTGCCGCGCCGTCGATGGGGGCGTTGATCAGCGACTGGCTGGGATGGCGCAGCGCCATGGCCATGACTGCGGGCCTGGCCGTGTTGGCCATGCTGGCGCAATTGCTCAGCCTGCCGACCTTGCCCGCGACAGCTAGCAACAGTCTCGCGGACGTATTTCGGCTGACACGGCGGCGCGGCATTCAAATCGGCATGCTGGCTATTGTCCTGCTGATGACGGGGCATTTTGCCGGCTCTGTCTATGTGCGCCCCTTCCTCGAACATGTGACGCTGCTTGCGACAGGTCCTATTGCCTTGGCCCTGCTCGGGTTTGGCATCGCCGCCGTGATCGGCAACGTTGCCGGCGGCCGCATGGCCGACGCCAATATTCACATGGCTCTCGTGGTCACCGCCGCCTTGATGGCGGTTGCGGCGCTGGCATTGGTGCTTTGGGGCGTGCACATCGGCGTTGCCTTCGGGTTCGTCACGCTTTGGGGCTTCGCCTTCGGCATGGGGCCGGTGGTGCTGCCAACCAATCTGTCGCGTGCGGCACCTGACGCGCTGGAAGCCGCGGGCAGCCTGATGGTCGTCTCTTTCCAGGTGGCGATCACGATCGGCGCGGTTGTCGGTGGCTATGTCGTGGACACCTATGGCGCCACGGCGCCCTTGACCCTTACAGCCGTCCTTGCCGCATCGACAGCCGTGCTTGCGTTGCTGCAGCCTCGCGGCTGAACTTTGCCCCCAGCCGACATAGGCGGCCCGAAATCCGGGCCGCCGCATTGTTGCAGGCGCATTACACAAGTTTACGCCATGCGCGCGTTGCGTCCTGCCACAATCGAAGGTTAAGGACGCTCGGCTTCGGCCATTGGAGGGTGGGCGACGATCAAGTCGCGCCCTTTTGAGGAGATGACTGACATGAAGAAGTTTTTGCTCGTTGCCGTCGGGCTGGCGGTGCTTGCCGGTTCGGCCTGTTCAAAGGCGCCGGAATGCACGACCGAGATCGCGACCAAGAAGGCGCAGGACATGGCCGCAGCGCTGCAGGAAGCGATCACCAAGGACCCGTCCAAGGCGGCTGACCTGACGGCCAAGGTCCAGGCGGTGACGACCAAGTACCAGGGTTCCACGACCTTGGCCGACGCCTGCAAGGCGTATGACGAGGTGACCGCGGCGATCAAGGGCTGACGCCCGGTTCGTCCGTTTCGAAAAGGAGGCGGTGGCGATGGGCCGCCGCCTCTTTCGTTTTAGGAGGTCGGGTAGGGCGCGATACGCGCTCAGTTCGGCGCGATGGAGCCGACTTCGACGGCGTCGACCCGCTTCAGGCTCATGCCGATGACCGGCACCAGCTGGTCCTGCACGCGCACGGCGACCGTCACCGTCATCGAATTGTCGTCGGGAATGCGGGCCTGCATGACGCCGCGCAACTGGTTGCGGTTGATGGTGAAGACCACCTTGCGGGCGTCGACGACATTGCCGCCGATGATATCCAGGCCCGCCCCGGCCGAGCCGCCCATGAAAGAGCCCTTGTAGTCGCGGCCCTTGCGCTCGATCCTGGCCGACATCGGCTGGGTGAACACGCCGACCCGGCAGCCGCCGTCAAGCGTCATGCCCATCTTGCCGTCGGGCGTGGAGCCGGTGAAGCTGCAGTTGAATTTCGTGCCCTTGTACTTGCCGGCGACGATTTCTCCGGGGCCGACCCACTTGCCTTCGGCTGACTGGAAAAACTGCTTGTCCGGCTCTCCGGCGCTGGCCCCCGAGGTAAGACCGGCGACTGCAGTGATCGCCGCGGCCAAGGGCAGGATGCTGGACAGAATTACGCTTTTCATCGACGACACCCGGCAACAACGAGGCTGTTTGAGACCGGTTTGACCATGAAGAAGATTGGTTAATGCTTCGTCACCTCGGGGCCTCGAAAGCGCAATCCGGCAATGCCGCGAAAGAGATGCGCGTCATTTGCCCGGCTCGTCCGTTTCGGCGCCTTTCCTTGTCGCGAACGATGTCAGCGCGGCGAGGAAATCGCCCAGTCCCGGGCGCCTGGCGGCGCTGAAGGGCAGGGGGCGCGCCGTCTCCATGGCCGCGATGCCGATGCGCGCCGTCATCATGCCGTTGACGACGCCCTCGCCGAGCTTGGCCGAGAGGCGAGCCGCCAGGCCGTGACCGACGATCTGCTGGACAAAACTGTCGCCGACGGCGATCGAGCCGGTGACCGCCAGATGCGCCAGCACGCTGCGTGCCAGGCGGAAGAAACCCAGCGTTCCGGGCCGTCCGCCATAGAGTTCCGACAGGCGGCGGATGAGGCGCCCCGCCTCGAAGACGACATAGGCGACATCGACGAGCGCGCGCGGGCTCACCGCCGTCACCAGCGAGACGCGCTTGGCCGCCTCGAGAATCATCACCTTGGCCCTGGCATCGAGGGAGCCGAGAATCTCGGCTTCCGCCAGGCGCACCAGATTGGCGCCGTCGATGATCTCGCCACGCAGTTCAGCCAGCGCGCGCCGGCCGGCCGCGGTCTCCGGTTTGGCCGCGACAAAGGCCGACAGCTCATCGACCACCGCGCGTGCCGCCTTCGGATCGTCGCGAGCGATGGCGTCGAGGGCGCGCTTCTGCAGCTTTTCGACCTCCGCAAGGCGGGCAATGGCCAGGAATTCGCGAATCAGGATCACCAGAAGCGCCAGCAGAGCAATCGCCGCCATGCCGGCGGCGAGCCAGCCCAGCCATTGCGCGCGGGCAAAGAGATCGCGTATCAACTGGTCGGTCCACAGGCCGACAGCCAGCGAAACCAGCACGCCGAACGCGCCGAAGAAGATGCTGCCGAGAACAGAGCGTTTTCTGGGGGCGATCGACGGCGGCGGCTCGGCGGCAACAATGTCGGGTTCGTCGAAGACGTCGACCTCCGCCGGGATGACCAGCGCCACATCGGCCTTCATCGGGCGCGGCTTGCGCGCCGGTTCGGCCTGGCGTGCTTGGGGCGCGTCTTGTTTCAGCGTGGCTTCCGGCTCGATACGGAATGCCGCCGGTTTGCGGGGCGCGGTCATGCCAGATGATCTCCGATCAGGAACTGCAAGGCGCGGTCGAGCCTGATATGCGGCAGCGACAGCGTGACGCCTTCGGCCGTGCGTTCGAGTTTCGGCGGACGAAACCGGACGAAGCGGATTGCCGGGTCGGTGGAGTCCTGCCTGTGATCCGGTCCCGAAAGGTCGAACACAGCATCAATGTTTTCCGGTAAGTCTCCAGGAAATATGGCTGTTTCCGTCGTTCCGTCGAAGGTCTCGCCATTGATTTTCTCGCCTGCGATCGGCGTGCCGATGATGACGGGCAATGTCTCCCGGCCCTGTTTGACCGTGCCTTCGCGGGTCGCGCGCACCGCCGCCATGGCGACCACGTCGACATCGGCGCCGGTGAAATTCGCCCGCGCCACCGCGCGGTCGGCCAGGCGTCGCACGATCGCCTGCAACCGGTCATGGCTTTCGTGATGCAGATGATCGGCCTTGGTCGCGGCGACCAGGATGCGGTCGATACGCCGGGAAAAAAGGTCGGTGAGGAAGCTGCCCCGGCCGGGACGGAAACAACCGAGGATCTCGGTGACGGCGCGTTCCAGGTCGGCCATGGCGCCGGGCCCGGCGTTCAGCGCCTGCATGGCGTCGATGAGCACGATCTGGCGGTCCAGCCGCGTGATATGCTCGCGGAAGAACGGTTTGACGACATGCGTCTTGTAGGCCTCGTAGCGCCGTTCCATCATGGCGTGCAACGAACCGTTGCGCGCCCGCCCGTCGCCGAGGCCGGCCAGCGGCGCGAAGGTCAGGGCGGGCGAGCCTTCGAGGTCGCCGGGCATCAGGAAGCGGCCGGGCGGCAAGGTCGAAAGCGCCCGCTCGTCGAGCTTGCAGGCCTTGAGATAGGCGGCGAAGCTTTCAGCCAGCCGGCGTGCCGTCATTTCGTCGGCGTCGGCATTCGGATCGATTTCCGCCGAGATCGCCCGCCAGGCCCGCGACAGGTCCTCGCGCACCGGCAGCGTGGCCATTTCGAGGGCCTCGCGCGAAAAATCGGCGAAGGATTTGCCGAGCAGCGGCAGGTCGAGCAGCCATTCGCCGGGGTAATCGACGATGTCGACCGACAGTTTGCCCGACGAGAACATGCGGTTCCAGCCGGAGGCCGATTCATATTCGATCGTCAGCCGCAGTTCTGAAATGGCGCGGGTCGAGTCCGGCCAGACGCGATCGTTGACCAAAGCGGCGATGTGGTCCTCGTACTGAAAACGCGGCACGGCGTCATCAGGCTGCTGTTCGAGGAAGGCACGTGCGATACGCCCGGATTTCTGCGCCTCGAACAGCGGCAGGCGTCCGCCGTGGATCAGATTGTGGACGAAAGCCGAGATGAAGACGGTCTTGCCGGCACGGGAAAGACCCGTGACCCCCAAACGCAGCGATGGAGAAAAAAGCCCGGTGGCGCGTCCCGACAACGTGTCGAGGGCAATTCTTGCCTCGTCGGTGAGGGTGGTCAGCGATGATGCCAAAATATGATCTCTCGGACTTGCATCCGCCCGATATAGGCGCTGGAACCCGGCTTTGAAATGGCGCTGGAGACCGGCATCACAGATCGGTCGGTGTCAGGAACGCTTCGAGATAGCCCGCGCCCTGGGTCGCTTTCGCCAGATCGCCGGGAAAACGGACAACCGCCAGGCCCGAGGTCGGGAAGCCATGATTGAGCATTGTCCGCTCCGTCTCGCCACCATCGCCCGAAACCGCCATGGCGAGATCCTCCGTCATCGGGTTGTGGCCTATGACCAGCAAGGAACCGGGTCCGCCATGCTCCTGGATGAGGCGGAGATAGCCGGCCGCGTCCTCGCTGTAGAGCGAGTCGAAAAACAGAACCTTGCCTGTATCGGTCTGGCCGGCCAGTCCCTCAAGCGTTTCCCGGGCGCGTCTGGCATTGGAGCACAGCGTCAGGTCCGGCACATAGGAGCGGGATCGCATCGCACTCCCCAGCTTTTCGGCGTCGGCGTGGCCGGATGCATCGAGTGGACGATCGAAATCACGCATGCCCGGCAAGGCCCATCCGGCCTTGGCGTGTCGCAACAGATACAGCTTGCTCACCCGACCTCCAATGATGCCCGAAAGCTGAAGTCCTGCCGCGATTAGCCACGAGAAAGCCGCAGGCACAATGGCGCGCGTGTGTCAGCGTGGCGAATCACCTGCAGGGGGAACGGCGTGGATCGTCGTACTTTCGCCATCAAAACAGATTTATCCGGCTCCGGAGAAGGCCGGAGACACACTTTAACAATTGCGTGAGTCGGTGGCTGATTGCGCTTGTGCAGGCGTCTGGTGGCGAATATATAGGCGCCAAATTTGGGGCTGTTTGGGTGAGTCGAATGAACGACATCGTTACCGCCGATTACGTACCCTCCGAAGACGAGCCGTTCATGAACGAACGGCAGAAATCCTACTTCCGCCTGAAGCTCGTCACCTGGAAAAATGACATCTTGCGCGAAGCGCGCGAAACCCTCGAAATCCTGCAGCAGGAAAACGCCAACCATCCCGATCTCGCCGACCGCGCCTCTTCGGAAACCGACCGCGCCATCGAGCTCAGGGCCCGCGACCGTCAGCGGAAACTCATCTCGAAGATCGATTCGGCGCTGCAGCGCATCGATGAAGGCACTTACGGCTATTGCGAAGAGACGGGTGAGCCGATCGCGTTGAAGCGGCTCGACGCGCGCCCGATCGCCACCTTGTCGATCGAAGCGCAGGAGCGGCATGAGCGTCGTGAAAAAGTCTATCGCGACGACTGACGGGGCGCCTTCGCATTGATTCCCAAATGGCCGGTTCTCCGGCCATTTTTGTTTGCTGCTCGCCGCGCACTGCAACAGGCCAAGGCACGCTTGAACGTCGACCGGCTCAATTCACTGGCAGCCGCCGGCCCAAATCATCTCTTCTGGCTTGAAAGTTCGCCCAACAGCCTGGTCATTTCGTCATCGAGCGACGGCGGCGCCTTGGCTGCCGGTTTGCCGACCGGGCCGCCTGAGCGGGGCTGGTCGAGCGAAACCTCGAGTTCCTTCATCAGCGTGTCGTCGATGCTGTCTTGCCTCGGCGGCGGCGGAGGCGTGTGCTTGACCACGTTGGCGTTGGCGGAGCCATAGGCAGGCAGCGGCGTGACATTGGTCGACTGATAGGTTTGCACGGGCGGTTTCGGTGCGGGCGCCGGGGCCGGTGGCGGCGCTGCCGGACGCGGGCGGGCAGGCGCTGCCATGGGCGCCGCCTGCGGAGGCGGTGCTTGTCTGGGGGGCACGGGCGCGGGCTGCGGCGGCCGCGGTTTCGCGGCGCGGGCGCCGCTGTGGCGGCGACAGGCTGCGGGCCGCCATCTCCGGTCAACGCCGGACGGCGCGGCGCGGCGAGGCGGATGTCGCGTTCGACAACGACGTCGGTCGGGCCGCCGATCAGAAGCAGATGTTCGATGTCGTCGCGTCGCACCAGCACCAGCCGGCGATGGCTGTCGACGGCGGTGGCGTCCATGACGGCGAGCCGCGTCTTGCGGTTGCGGCCACCGGCGACAAACGTGCCGAAGGTCAGGTTGCGCACGAGCCTGATGATGACGAGAACGATGACCAGCAGGATCAGCGCCGCGAAGGTCCACAGGAGTGCCGCCGCATAACCGGGGCCCGCCACGCTATCCAGCCACTGCATTGGTTTCCCCTGATCGTTTTGGAAAGTGACGCGACACTAGACCGTTGCAACTGGCTACCGCAAGTTGCCTTTCACGCATCGTGAACAGCTTGAAACACTGGGAAGGCCGGCCAACATGATTTTTATCCGACATTTGCGGCTCGGGCCTTTTCCGGACTAGGAGAATGTGATTCAACCGGCTAAAGCGCGTCGCGCTGAAACGGATTCATGCGACGCGCTTCAGGTTCTTGTTTTTCATGCATGTCGTTTTCCCAAAACCGCAGTCACTTTTGGGCGATATGCATTAGGGGCGGGTGTCGGAACCTCGGATTTCACGAGCAGGGGGCATATGGCCAAGGAAGCGCGCGGCGATTTCTATCCGGTACCGATCGTCGACCAGAATACGCGACCGGGCGCGGTCACCCGCCTCATCATCTTCATCGTCGTCCTGACGGGCGCGGCAATCGCCTTCGGCCTTTTCCGCGAGCGCCTCGGCGATCCCTTCCTGCTCGGCATGCTCGGCGTGCTGGCGATGATCGGTGTCGGCTTCCTGTTCGCGACCGCGATCGGCTTCGTGCAGATAACGCCGCGCTCGACGGGCGACGAACTGTCCAAGGCTTTCGTCGATTCGATGGGCCAAGGCCTGCTGGTGACCGACACCAAGGGCCGCGTCGTCTACGCCAACCGCGCCTATGCCGATATGACGGGGGCCTCTTCGGCCGCCGACCTGAAGACGGTCGAAGGGTTGCTCTCGGATGTCCCCGAAGCCTCTGTGACCATTTACCGGCTGGCATCCGGCTTGCGTGACGGGCAGCCGGGCGACGGCGAGTTCCGGCTCGCGCAATCGATCCGGCCCGGCGCTGAACCGGGTGCCCGCTGGTACCGGGCGCGCGCCCGTGCGTTCAGCGTTCCGGGCCAGCGCTTGCCGATGTTGGCCTGGCAACTGGCCGACATTTCGCAGGAGCGGGCCGAGCAGGAACGTTTCTTCCTCGATCTGCAGAAAGCCATCGATCACCTCGACCACGCACCGGCCGGTTTCTTCTCGGCCGACCAAGATGGCCGCGTCACCTACATCAACGCCACGCTGGCCGGGTGGCTGGGCATCGATCTTGCCAGCTTCACGCCGGGCGCCGTCACCTTGCCCGATATCGTTGCCGGCGACGGCATGGCGCTGGTGCGATCGGTCAAGGCGGACCCCGGCACGACGCGCAATGCGGTCGTCGATCTCGACCTGACGACGATGACCGGCGAGGCACTGCCGGTGCGCTTCATGCATCGCGTTTCGGCGAGCCGGGAGGGCGTCAGCGGGCCGACCCGCACCATCGTGCTCAACCGCACGCAAGGCGAGGATTCCTCGGCCGATCTGCGCGCTTCGGAAGTGCGCTTCACCCGTTTCTTCAATTCGACACCGATGGCGATCGCCGGTGTCGATGCCAGCGGGCGCATCCTGCGCACCAACGCGCCTTTCCTGTCGCTGTTTTCCTCGGTCGTCGACCGCGATGCCGTCGATCGCCGCGTGCGGCTCGACACGGTGATCCACGACCGCGACCGGCCTGCCTTTGCCGCCGCGTTCGAGAAAGCCCGGCAGCGGCAGGCCGACATCGATCCGATCGACACCGTGCTGCCCGGCAATGAAGAGCGGCACATCCGCTTCTACGTCAACGCCGTCGCCGACGGCACCGGCGGCGAAGGGGCCGAGGAATCGGCCATCGTCTACGCCGTCGAGACGACCGAACAAAAGGCGCTCGAAGGGCAGATGGCGCAAAGCCAGAAGATGCAGGCCGTCGGCCAGCTCGCCGGTGGCATCGCGCACGACTTCAACAATGTGCTCACCGCCATCATCATGGCGTCCGATCTGCTGTTGACCAACCACCGGCCGTCGGATCCGTCCTTCCCCGACATCATGAACATCAAGCAGAACGCTAATCGCGCGGCCTCGCTGGTCAGGCAGTTGCTGGCCTTCTCGCGCAAGCAGACGCTGCGGCCGGAAGTGCTCAACCTCACCGATGTGCTCGCCGATCTCAGGATGCTGCTTGCCCGGCTGGTCGGAAACGACATCAAGCTCAAGATCGACCATGGCCGCGACCTGTGGCCGGTCAAGGTCGATATCGGCCAGTTCGAGCAAGTGGTGGTCAATCTGGCGGTCAACGCGCGCGACGCGATGCCGGCCGGTGGCGATCTTACCGTGCGCACCCGCAACGTGACCACCGAGGAGTGCAAGACCTTCCCCTACCGCGAACTCACGGCGGCCGATTATGTCGTGGTCGAGGTTGAGGATACCGGCTCGGGCATAGCGCCCGACGTGCTGAAGAAGATCTTCGAGCCGTTCTTCACCACCAAGGAGGTCGGCAAGGGCACGGGCCTTGGCCTGTCCATGGTCTACGGCATCATCAAGCAGACCGGCGGCTTCATTTTCTGTGATTCCGAAGTCGGCAAGGGATCTACTTTCCGCATCTTCCTGCCGCGCCACATCGCGGAAGCGAAAAAGGCGGCCGAGCCCGGCGAGGCGCCGGCCGCGGCGCCGGCCAAGCCGGCCGACAACACCAAGGACCTCTCCGGATCGGCGACGGTGCTGCTGGTCGAGGACGAGGATGCCGTGCGCATGGGCGGCATGCGGGCACTAACCTCGCGCGGCTACACCGTGCATGAGGCGTCTTCCGGCGTCGAGGCGCTGGAAGTGTTCGAGGCGTTGGGCGGCAAGGTCGACATCGTCGTTTCCGACGTGGTGATGCCGGAAATGGATGGGCCGACGCTGCTTGGCGAGTTGCGCAAACGCCAGCCGGATATCAAGTTCGTCTTCGTCTCCGGCTATGCCGAGGATGCATTCGCCAGGAACCTGCCGGCGGACGCGCAATTCGGCTTCCTGCCAAAGCCGTTCTCGCTCAAGCAACTCGCCACGATCGTCAAGGATGTGCTTGAATCCTAGGTATTTCCAGCACCGCGCCCCTTGCACAACGCCGTAACAACGCCATGATTATTGACAATACGGCAGGCGGGCTTGGGGAGCAGCTGTTGACGCCACACATAGAGGCAGCCAGGGGCGACTACGCCGACACGATTTTGTTGCCGGGCGATCCGCAGCGCGCGGAATGGATGGCGCGGACATTCCTGGACGGGCCACGCTGCGTCAATCGTCGACGCGGCACTCTCGGCTTTACCGGCGCGTTTCGCGGCAGGCCTGTCAGCATCCAGGCGACGGGTATCGGCGTTTCATCGTTCCTGATCTACGCGCATGAATTGCTTGATTATTATGGCGCCCGAACACTGATCCGAACTGGGACCTGCGGTGGCCTGAGCGCCGAGACAAGGCTGCGCAGCCTTGTGATCTCGCAATCGGCATGGCCTGAAAATACCGAGAGCGGCCGGGTCTTTGGCCTTTACGAAGCTGACGCCGGCCCGGATCCGGCGCTGCTCGCTTGCGCATTGGCCAAGGCAGCCGAACTCGGCATCGACCACCACGCCGGCCTGACAGCCTGCACCGACATATTCTACCATCCTGACGCGCGTGCCCGCTATGCCGACGCAAGGGCGCTCGGAGCGCTGGCCGTAGACATGGAAACCAGCGCGCTCTATCGCATTTCGGCGCATTTCGGCGCGAGGGCATTGTCGCTGCTGACCGTCGTCGACAATCTGGTTACCGGCGAACAGACCGACTATTCCGAACGCCAGGAGCTTTTCACCGATATGAGCCGTCTGGCATTCGAAATCGCCGCGCAAGGGCGCTAGGCCGCCTCCCGCTTCAGCACCTCCTCCATGGATGGCCTGTGGCCACGCAGATAGAGTGCGCAGGTGGTGCGTAGCATCGACGCGAAGTTCGGAATCTCGCCGTTGATCTCGATCACTTCGTCGTAGAGTTTCGAGATGAATTTCGGCGTCGTCAGGTTCTGGCTTTCGGCGATTTCGTCAAGCAAGGCCCAGAACGTCGCCTCGAGCTGAATGCTGGTCGAATGTCCGTCGATGCGGATCGACCGGTTGATTTGGCGATAGCCTTCCGGATCCTGTGCGGCAAAGACTCTGCACATCGTTACCTCCCATTTTTGTTGGTCTTGGGCGCCGACGGGGCGGTCGGTGCCTTTTGAACACTGCCTGCGATTTCATCTTCGACCGGACGGTCGAGAACGGCAATCAGACTTTCGTCCTTACGAGCCGACATAGCCGTTTTTGCTATCTCATGCGTGGTAATTGGCTGCCACCACCTTTCTTCACCAGCGCGCATAATCACCTTCGAAGCACGAAGCTGCGGAGTTCGATTTGGCGAAGGCAATCCACACCATGATCCGGGTTCTTGACGAAGCCCGGTCCATCGATTTCTACACCAGGGCATTCGGCCTGGAGGTCGCCCAACGGCTGGATTTCGAAACGTTCACGCTGGTCTACCTCAGCAATGCCGATGCACCTTTCGAGGTGGAATTGACCGTCAACAAGGGGCGTGCGGAGCCCTATGCGCTGGGCGATGGCTACGGCCATCTGGCGGTCTCGGTCGCCGATCTCGACAGCGAGCACGACCGGCTCGGTGCGCTCGGCCTCAACCCGAAGAAGATCGTCGAGTTCAACCGCGACGGTTCGCTGATCGCCCGCTTCTTCTTCATCGAGGATCCCGACGGCTACAAGATCGAGGTCCTGCAGCGCGGAGGACGCTTCCAATAGGGGAACAACCGGCCGCGCGAACCGGCGCGGCGCCAGCAACGGCACTCTTTTCGAGTGCGAACAGCAAGCAGGGAGGAAAATATGGTCACGATCTACGAGAGGAAGCCCGGGCTTTCACGGCGCGAGCTTCTCAAACGCGGCGGCGCGGGTGCGTTGCTTGTCATTTCGGGCAGCGCGATCATCAGCCCGCAGCACGCCTGGGGGCTGGAAACCTCGTCTCTGAAGCCCGAGACGATGGCGACGCTGATCCAGGTGGCGCGCGACATCTATCCGCATGACCAGGTGCCGGACAAATATTATGCCATCGCTGTCAAGGGTCATGACGAGACAGCCGCCAAGGATCCCGCCCACAAGGAACTGATCGAGAAGGGCATTGCCGATCTCGACAAGAAGGCCGGCGTGGGCGGCTATCGCGGGCTCGGCTGGGAAGAGCAGCGTGTGGCGCTGCTCACCGAGATAGAGAAGACGCCCTTCTTCCAGGCGGTGCGCGGCGGCCTGGTCGTCAGCCTCTACAACCAGAAAGAGGTGTGGCCGATCTTCGGTTACGAGGGCGAGTCCTACTCCAAGGGCGGCTACATCGCGCGCGGCTTCAGCGACATCGAGTGGCTCTGAGCTGCTTGGTCGAACCGCATCCAATTGATTTCATGGGAGGAAACCATGGCAGCAGCATTTGATCTGAAAAACGACGGCGTGGTCGTCATCATCGGCTCCGGCGCCGGCGGTGGTACGCTCGGCAACGAACTGGCGCAGAAGGGCATCGACGTCGTCATCCTCGAGGCCGGCGCCCGCCACGAATATGAGGACTTCATCAACGACGAGTGGGATTCCTTCGCCCAACTCGCCTGGACGGACAAGCGCACCACATCCGGCGACTGGCGCGTGGCCAAGGATTTTCCCAATCTGCCGGCCTGGATCGTCAAGTCGGTTGGCGGCTCGACCACGCACTGGGCGGGCGCATCGCTGCGCTTCCAGGAGCATGAGTTCAAGACGTTGTCGACCTACGGCAAGCTGGAAGGCGCCAATCTTCTGGATTGGCCGATCACGCTTGCCGAAATGGAGCCCTATTACGCCAAGGCGGAGGCCAAGATGGGCGTCACCGGCACCAACGACTGGCCGAGGCTGCCGGGCAACAACAATTTCAAGGTGCTGAAGGCCGGCGCCGACAAGCTCGGCTACAAGGAATGCCATACCGGCAACATGGCCATCAACTCGGTGGAACGCGACGACCGCAATTCCTGCCAGCAGACCGGCTTCTGCTTCCAGGGGTGCAAATGGGGCGCCAAATGGTCGACGCTCTATACCGAGATCCCGAAGGGCGAGGCGACAGGCCATCTCGAAGTGCGGCCGAACGCCATGGCGATCAAGATCAACCACGACGCCAGCGGAAAGGTCACCGGCGTCGTTTATGCCGACAAGGACGGCAAGCTGCAGGAGCAGAAGGCCCGGATCGTGGCGGTCGCCGGCAATTCGATCGAGAGCCCGCGGCTGCTGCTCAATTCGCAATCGGCAAAATTTCCGCACGGGCTTGCCAATTCGTCGGGGCAGGTGGGCAAGAACTACATGCGCCACACGACGGGATCGGTCTATGCGATCTTCGACAAGCCGGTGCACATGTATCGCGGCACTACCATGGCCGGCATCATTCGCGACGAGGCGCGCCATGATCCATCGCGCGGCTTCGTCGGCGGCTACGAGTTCGAGACGCTGTCGCTTGGCCTGCCGTTCATGGCTGCCTTCCTGGACCCCGGCGGCTGGGGGCGTTCCTTCACCACGGCGCTCGACCATTACGACCACATGGCCGGCCTGTGGATCGTCGGCGAGGACATGCCGCGCGAGGAGAATCGCATCACGTTGCATGCCGACGAGAAGGACGAGCACGGCATGCCGATCGCCGACGTGCATTTCGACGATCATCCCAACGACACGGCGATGCGCAATCACGCCTACAAGCAGGCCTCGGCGCTCTACGACGCGGTCGGCGCCACGCGCACCTTCCCGACCCCGCCCTATCCCTCGACCCACAATCTCGGCACCAACCGGATGAGCGAGAAGGCGGCCGACGGCGTCGTCAACAAACATGGCCAGGCGCACGACATCAAGAACCTGTTCGTGTCGGACGGCAGCCAGTTCACGACCGGTGCGGCTGAAAACCCGACATTGACCATCGTGTCGCTGGCGATCCGCCAGGCCGAATACATCGCCGCGCAGATGTCGGCCAAGACCATTTGACCTCCCGACTGCCTGCTGGCGCGGGACCCGAGAGGGTTCCGCGCCTTTTTTGTGGGTCTACGGCTTCATGCGCCGACCGGCTGGCCATCCTTGCGGCGGATGGCGACGACCGACGGCCGAGGCGGTTGGCCATCCCTGAAGTCGGGCCATAGCGACTGCGCCTTGTCGAGCGTTTCGGCATCCTCGGACGGGTGCTGGACCGAGAGGAACAGCGTCGTGCCATCCGGTGTGAAGCACGGGCCGGTTGCTTCTGCACCATGCGGGCAGGTGAAGAGCAGTTTCGGCAGGCCACGCGCGGCACCTTCCGTGTCGACGCCATAGACGCCGTCCGGCAGGCCAAAGTCATTGGCGCCGTCGGTCGCTACCCAGAGGCGGCCGGCTGGGTCGAAAGTGATGTTGTCGGGGCAGACGAACCAGCCATTGTCCGAGGTGTCGGGATGGAAGGTGGCGCCGACCTTGGCATCGCTGGGGTTGCCGCACAGCACGAACAGGTCCCAGGCGTATTTGTCCGCGGTGTGGTCGGCATCGGCGCCGCGGCCGCCCGGAGGGATCAACTCCACGATATGGCCCCAGAGGTTTTCCGGCCGCGTGTTGGCCGGATTGACCTTGGATTCGTCGCGCTTCTTGTTCTTGGTCATGACGGCGTAGACGCGGCCGGTGACCGGATTGGTCTCGATGTCCTCCGGCCGGTCCATCGGGGTCGCGCCGAGCGCGTCGGCCGCAAGGCGTGTCTTCAGCAGCACCTCGGCCTGGTCGGCAAAGCCGTTTTCGGCGGTGAGCTTGCCCTGGCCATGAACCAGCGGCAGCCAGGTCATCGAACCATCGGCGTCATAGCGGGCGACCGAGAGCACGCCGTCGTCCAGCAGATCCTTGGCCGAAGCCGGGTTCGCCTTATCGTAGGCCCCGGCCGAGACGAAGCGGTACATGTATTCGAAATAGTCGTCGTCGCCCATATAGACGACGATCCGGCCGTCCTTGTTGAGGACGACCGTAGACGCCTCATGCGACATGCGGCCGAGCGCCGTGCGCTTCACCGGCTTGGACTGGGGATCATAGGGGTCGATCTCGACCACCCAGTCGAAGCGGTTCGGCTCATTCGGCTCCTTGTCGATGTTGAAGCGGTCATGGAAGCGGCCACGGCCGTAAATGTCGGAACCGTCAAAGCCATAGCGGTCGAGAGTGTCCGAGGTCGGCGCTTTTTTCGGGTCACCGCCAAACAGGTCGGAAACGCCTTCCTCGCAGGTCAGCACGGTGCCCCACGGGGTGAAGCCGCCGCTGCAATTGTAGCTGGTGCCGAGCACCTTTGTGCCGGTGGCATCAGTGGACGTCTTGAGCAGCGCATGGCCGGCCACCGGACCGGAGACGGTCATTTCGGTGTTGGCGGTGATGCGGCGGTTGAGCGGGCTGTCCTCGACGGTTTGCCACTTGCCGTCCTTGAGCATGACTTCGACGATCGAGTGGCCCATCGCCGCGAGGCCGAGATCGACCTGTTCCTTGCTCATCATTTTGCCGGCGCCATCCTCGGTCATGCCGGGAAACATCACGTTCGGCGAAATGTACTCGTTGTTGACGCAAAGCAGGCCGTGGTCGGAATTCACCGAGCCTTTGGGCAGCGGCATGAAAGCGATGTAGTCGCAATTATAGCCGAAACGCTTCTCCTGCTCGTCGGCCGCGATCGCATCGCCGTCGAAATCCGGCAGGCCGGCGGCGAGTGGATCGCCCCAGCGCGCAACGATGGTTGTTTCATAGCCATCGGCGGCGGCGTGGGTCTTGTCGTAGACGCGCTTGAGTTCGGGAAAACCGAGTGTGGAAAGAGCGGCGGCCGCATGTGTTTCGCCGGCAAACAGCGAGCCGACAAAGCTACCGCCGGCGATCAATGCGCCGGATGCAAGGCTGCCTTTCAGGAGCGCGCGGCGCGAAACGCGCTCGGCGATGACGTCGCGAATGACGGGGGAGGATGAAGACGGGGAATTGGCCATGGTGTCTGCCTCTCGAGGTGGATGTGACGGCGCACCGCTGCCTATCCAGCTTCGGCAACATCCAGATGACATGAGAGGAGGCGGGCAGGGGTTGCGGACCGCATGGAGGCGGCTGCCTTGCCGGGCAAGGGCTTACTGATTGTCTCCCCTGGTGCAGGTCGAGGCGGTGAAGGCGCCATCGGGCTGCTTCATGATAATGTCGAAGGAGGGCGGGCTTTGGCCGTCCAGCGTTGCCTGGGTCATGGAGAGCGAGTTGCCGCCGGCGGTGTAGCCACCGAGCGGGCCCAGCCACGAGATCACGCCATTTGCGTCCATCTGATAATTGTAGCCCTGGCGGGCCGTGCCGAAGGTGACCGGGCCGGTATAGACATTTCCCTTGATGGTGATGTCGCCGAGGTTGAGGAACATGCCGAGCAGGTAGACTTCGCAATGATAGGTGCCATCGGGCATCTTGCCGTCGCTGAAGTCGGCCCGTGCGGACCCGGTTGCGGCCGCCAGAAACAATATGCCGGTGCCTATGCGTGAAATGCCTGATGTCATGACGTCGCTCGGTTGAGGAGTGAGCTTGCCCCATTTTTGCGCGGTGCCGCAACATGCGTCGACTGCGAAGGGTGTATCGAGATCAAAATCTAGGCATTTGGAAAAATTGGTTGAAAATTAGGCATTTGCCTTGTGCGCTGCGCAAATTTCTCTCAATCAATTGTTAACCAGCTCTCTTTGTCAGATTCAATCTGATATTATAAATACCTGATAATGTTTGATTATTCCCCTGTATACGGCATGCTCGAAGCGGTTGGCATGGGGGTTGCATTGCATTGTTGCGGCGCAATCAACCAGCTTGGGAGTCTTCCTATGAGGGGTAATTTCTCGACAATAACAAAAATGGTCTCGGCGAGCGTGGTCGCCGCCGGTCTGATGATGGCCGCTCCGGCCAGGGCCGCCGACGACACGATCAAGGTCGGCATTCTGCATTCGCTGTCGGGCACGATGGCGATTTCGGAGACGACGCTGAAGGACGCCATGCTGATGCTCATCGACGAGCAGAACGCCAAGGGCGGCCTGCTCGGCAAGAAGCTCGAAGCCGTCGTCGTCGATCCGGCTTCCAACTGGCCGCTGTTCGCCGAAAAGGCGCGCGAACTGATCTCGAAAGACAAGGTCGCGGCTGTGTTTGGCTGCTGGACCTCGGTGTCGCGCAAATCGGTACTGCCGGTGTTCTCGGAACTCGACAACATCCTGTTCTATCCCGTCCAGTACGAGGGCGAGGAGAGCGAGCGCAACGTGTTCTACACGGGTGCGGCTCCGAATCAGCAGGCCATTCCGGCCGTTGATTATCTGATGAGCGAGGATGGCGGCTCGGTGAAACGCTGGGTGCTCGAAGGCACCGACTACGTCTATCCGCGCACCACCAACAAGATTCTCGAGGCCTATCTGAAGTCGAAGGGGGTCGCGGCCGAGGACATTATGGTCAACTACACGCCGTTCGGCTTCTCCGACTGGCAGACGGAAGTCTCGGCGATCAAGAAATTCGGCTCGGCCGGCAAGAAGACCGCCGTCGTCTCGACCGTCAATGGCGATGCCAATGTGCCCTTCTACAAGGAACTCGGCAACCAGGGCATCAAGGCCGAGGACATTCCGGTCATGGCCTTCTCGGTCGGCGAGGAAGAACTGGCCGGTCTCGACACCGCGCCGTTGGTCGGCCATCTCGCCGCCTGGAACTATTTCGAGAGCGTCGATACGCCCGAAAACAAGAAGTTCATCGCCGACTGGCACAAGTTCATCAAGAACGACAAGCGCACCACCAACGATCCGATGGAAGCCCACTATATCGGCTTCAACATGTGGGTGAAGGCGGTCGAGAAGGCCGGCACCACCGACCCGGACAAGGTCATCGACGCCATGATCGGCGTTTCGGTGCCGAACCTGACCGGCGGCTATTCGACGATGATGCCAAACCATCACATCACCAAGCCGGTGCTGATCGGTGAAATCCAGGCCGACGGCCAGTTCGAGACGGTGTCGCGCACGCCCGGCCTGGTGATGGGCGACGAGTGGTCCGACTATCTGCCGGACTCCAAGGATTTGATCTCCGATTGGCGCGCGCCTCTGTCCTGCGGCAACTTCAACGTTGCCACCGGCAAGTGCGGCGGCAAGGGAACGAACTGATCCTCCCAGGTCTGCCGGTCTGGACCGTCAGGTCCATGACCAAGACCGCGCGCGTCCGGACGGTTTCCTCCACTGTCCGGACGCCCACTTCACTCCTCAGGGGTCACTGAAAGCAGATGAACGTGTTGCATGCGATTGGGCTGACGCTGCTGTTCCTGCTGACGACGTTGTCGCCATCGGGCGCCGCGGAGTCCGATCTGCGCGCCATCATCGCCAAATTCGCGACGGCCAAGGGTTTTTCGGAGACAGGAGCTGTCGTCCACGAACTGACGGCCGTCGGCGACCCAGCCGTCGAACGCCCGCTTTCAGCACTTGCCGACGGCAACCTCTATGTCCGCAAGGCCGATTCCCTGGTGTTCATCGGCAAGGAAACCGGCGAAAGCGTCCAGCTTTTCGACCCGCTGAGCGGCGACGCCTCTGGTGAGGCGGCCAAGGACGACATTACCAAGATCAAGGTCAACAACACGCTGCGCCGCGTCATCCGCGATGCGCTGGGCACGTTGACGCTTGGCGCCAAGGATCCGGCCGTGCGCATCGCCGCCGCCGATACCATGTTCAAGACGCCCGATGCCGCGAATATTGGACCGCTCGAAACCGCGATTGCCGGTGAAACGGTGGCCAGCGTCAAGGCTCTGCTCGAACAGGCTCGTGCGGCCTCGGTGCTTGTTTCCGACAGGCCGGAGGCCGACAAACTCGCCGCGGTCGCACTGATCGGGGCGCGCGGCGATCGCGATGCGGTTTCGCTGCTCACCTCGGTCGAAGCCAGCGCGTCAGGCGCGGTCAAGGACGCGGCGACGGCCGCGATCGCCGATATCAGCTCGACGCTGGCCTTGTGGGATGCCGGCCAGAACATCTGGTACGGAATTTCGCTGGGCTCGGTGCTGCTGTTGGCGGCGATCGGGCTTGCCATCACCTTCGGCGTCATGGGCGTCATCAACATGGCGCATGGCGAGATGGTGATGCTCGGCGCCTATACGACCTTCGTCGTCCAGCAGGTGATCAGGACATCCTTTCCCGGCCTGTTCGACTGGTCGCTGGTCATAGCCTTGCCGCTTGCCTTCCTGGTCGCGGCATTCGTCGGCCTCGCCATCGAGCGCGGCGTCATCCGCTTCCTCTATGGGCGGCCGCTGGAAACGCTGCTGGCGACCTGGGGCGTCTCGCTGATCCTGCAGCAGGCCGTGCGCTCGATCTTCGGACCGACCAACCAGGAGGTCGGCAATCCCTCCTGGATGTCCGGCTCCTTCGACGTCGGGCAACTGGCCATCACCTGGAACCGGCTCTGGATCCTGGTCTTCGCACTCACGGTGTTCGGCGTGCTGCTCTACGTGATGAAGCGCACGTCCTGGGGTCTGCAGATGCGCGCCGTCACCGCCAACCGGCGCATGGCGGCCTCGATGGGCATCAGGACGCCATGGGTCGACGCGCTGACCTTCGCGCTGGGATCGGGCATTGCCGGCATTGCCGGCGTCGCGCTCAGCCAGATCGACAATGTCTCGCCCAATCTCGGCCGCGGCTACATCATCGACAGCTTCATGGTCGTCGTCTTCGGCGGTGTCGGCAACCTTTGGGGTACGCTGGTCGGCGCCTTTTCGCTCGGCATCGTCAACAAGGTTCTCGAACCCTATGCCGGCGCCGTGCTCGGCAAGATCGTCGTGCTGGTGCTGATCATCCTGTTCATCCAGAAGCGCCCGCGCGGCCTGTTCGCGCTCAAGGGCAGGGCGGTGGAAGCATGATCACAGGACATTTCTTTGCCGCCGGTGCCGACCGCCGCATCGCCATCACCATCTTCATCCTGTTGGCGGTGGCCATCATCGTGCCGGTGCTCAACCTGACTGTTTCGCCGACCAGCGCCTTCTATATCCCGTCCTACATCGTGGCGCTGACCGGCAAATATCTCTGCTACGCGCTGCTGGCGCTCTCGCTCGACCTGGTCTGGGGCTATTGCGGCATTCTTTCGCTCGGCCACGGCGCCTTCTTCGCGCTCGGCGGTTACGCGATGGGCATGTATCTGATGCGCCAGATCGGCTCGCGCGGCGTCTACGGCAATCCGATCCTGCCCGATTTCATGGTGTTTCTGAACTACAAGGAATTGCCGTGGTTCTGGACCGGGTTCGACCATTTCTGGTTCGCGGCAATCATGGTGCTGGCGGTGCCGGGCCTGCTTGCCTTCGTCTTCGGCTGGTTCGCCTTCCGCAGCCGCGTCACCGGTGTCTATCTGTCGATCATCACCCAGGCGATGACCTATGCGCTGCTGCTTGCCTTCTTCCGCAACGACATGGGTTTCGGCGGCAACAATGGCCTCACCGATTTCAAGGATATTCTGGGCTTCAACGTGCAGGCCGACGCGACCCGTTCCGCGCTGTTCGCCGCCAGCGCGGTGATGCTGGCGCTCGCGGTTTTCGTCACCTGGGCAATCGTCGGCTCCAAATACGGCAAGCTCTTGATGGCCGTGCGCGACGCCGAGAGCCGCACACGCTTCCTCGGCTGGCGGGCGGAGAATGTAAAACTGTTCGCCTTCACGGTTTCGGCGATCATGGCCGGCATTGCCGGCGCGCTCTACGTGCCGCAGGTCGGCATCATCAATCCCGGCGAGTTCGAACCGTCCAATTCGATCGAGGTCGTGATCTGGGCTGCTGTCGGCGGGCGCGGCACCATCGTCGGGCCGATCGTCGGGGCGCTGCTCGTCAATGCCGGCAAATCCTGGTTTACAGGCGCGCTGCCTGAATTCTGGCTGTTTGCGCTCGGCGGCCTTTTCGTCGCCGTCACCTTGCTCCTGCCGAAGGGCATCATCGGCATGTGGGACGGCTGGCGCGGCAATGCGAGGGCGTTGCGCGCGGCGTCCCTGGCTGAAGAAGCCGGCACCGAGGTTAGGGTCGCGTCCGCGACCTCGAAGCCCGCTCGCTCGCCGGCGAGAAATCCGGGCGAATGGTCATGGTCCGACCCCGAACCGCAGGCGGCGGAGTAAGCGGTCATGAGCAAATCCAACACCATCCTCTATCTCGATGGCGTCTCGGTGTCCTTCGACGGCTTTCGCGCCATCAACAATCTGTCGCTGGTGCTCGACAAGGGCGAGATGCGCGCCATCATCGGCCCCAACGGCGCCGGCAAGACGACGATGATGGACATCGTCACCGGCAAGACCCGGCCCGACGAGGGCGAAGTGTTCTTCGACGGCCAGGTTGACCTTACCAGGCATGACGAAGCCGAGATCGCCATGATGGGCATCGGCCGCAAATTCCAGAAGCCGACCGTCTTCGAAAGCCACACGATCGAAGAAAACTTGATGCTGGCGCTGAAGGGACCGCGTTCGATCTTCCCGGCGCTGGTTCATCGCCGCTCGGCCGCCGAGGCGCGGCAGATCGATGACATCCTTGGCATCATCCGCTTGGGCGACAAGCGCAGTCAACTCGCCGCCAATCTCAGCCACGGCCAGAAGCAATGGCTCGAGATCGGCATGCTCTTGGCGCAGGATCCGAAGCTGCTCCTGGTCGACGAGCCGGTCGCCGGCATGACCGACGCCGAGACCGAGGAAACCGCCCGGCTGCTCAAGGATATCGCGCGCGACCATTCGGTCATCGTCGTCGAGCACGACATGCATTTCGTGCGCGAACTCGGCGTCAAGGTCACCTGCCTGCATGAGGGTTCGGTTCTGTCCGAAGGCACGCTCGATTTCGTTTCGGCCGACGAGCGCGTCGTCGAAGTCTATCTGGGGAGATGAGCATGCACTGGCGGGTTCAATTCCATCGCTTCGATCTGTCTTTCCTGAAGGTCTGGAGAAGGCGCTGAGATGCTCGAAGTTTCCGATGCCACGCTGCATTACGGCGCCGCCCAAGCGCTGCGCGGCGTGTCGCTGAAGGCGGGCGCCGGCAAGATCACCTGCGTGCTCGGCCGCAACGGCGTCGGCAAGACAAGTTTGATGAGATCGATCGTCGGCCACCATCGGCTGACGAGCGGAAGCGTTGCCTTCGAGGGGAAGGCGCTCGACCGGAGCGCGGCGTATGACCGCGCCCGGTCGGGCATCGCATTCGTGCCGCAGGGCAGGGAGATCTTTCCGCTGCTCAGCGTGCAGGAAAATCTCGAGTCCGGCTTCGCCCCCTTGAAACGCGCCGACCGCAACGTGCCGGCGCACGTCTTCGAACTGTTTCCGGTGCTGAAGCAGATGCTTGGCCGCCGTGGCGGCGATCTTTCTGGCGGTCAGCAACAGCAGCTCGCCATCGGCAGGGCGCTGGTGATGCGGCCGAAGCTGCTGGTGCTCGACGAGCCGACGGAAGGCATCCAGCCCTCCGTCATCAAGGATATCGGCCGCGCCATCCGCTATCTGCGCGATCAGGCCGGTATCGCGGTGCTGTTGGTCGAACAGTATCTCGATTTCTGCCGCGAGCTTGCCGACGAGGTCAACATCATGGACCGCGGCCAGATCGTGCATACCGGTCCGGCGGAAGATTTAGATCGGGCTGATGTTCGCAAATTCCTCACGGTCTAGAATCGGCACCGGATTTCGGTTGAAGATCCGAAGTCCTTGGCAAGTCCAATATTTCTCCGATCTGGTCATCCGTGTCCCTGGCACACGCAATATGTGATGCTAGTCTTGTCTTGGCTTTGTGAGTCGGCCGCTTCCGTATCAGTCTGGTTATCGCGGATCGAGGCGCGGCGAAGGCTCTGCAAGTTCCACGCAAGCAAGGCTTCCTAGCTTCCCGGTCTGATTGTCGTTCAAACGCGTTTGAGCACACAGGCTAAGGGACAGCCATGGAACGTTTCGTCGAGGACTACCAGAAGCGGCGGCTTACCGAGCGTGTCGACATCATCGCCGCCATCAACATCCTGAGGTCACAGGGCTGCGACTATGACGATCTGATCGAGGAGATCACCAAGGTCTTCTACGTCGACCTCGATGCCTTCAATGAGATCGTGATGGCGGCCTAAGGGCTGCTTCGCCTAACTCGACAACACCGACCGGCGCTGATACGCGCTGTCAGCTCGCGCGCCGGGAGAGGCGGTGACGCGGTTGCGGCCACCGCGCTTGGCATCGTAGAGCGCCTTGTCGGCGGCGCTAAGCACCTTGTCGAAGCTGAGCCCTTCCTTGCTGCCAAACGCAAAACCGGCACTGACCGTGCAACTCAGCGAGCCGGCTTCGGTTTCTATCAGCCGCGTTGCGAAAGCGGCGCGGATGCGCTCCGCCGATTCCTCGACCGTTTCCGGCAGGGTGCGCTTCAACACCAGCGCGAATTCCTCGCCGCCCATGCGCGCGGCGACGTCGGTCTGGCGAAGATTGCCGGCGAGTTCACTGGCGAACACCTTCAGCACCGCGTCACCCGCGGCGTGTCCGAATTCGTCGTTGATGGTTTTGAAGTTGTCGAGGTCGAAGACCACCACCGCGGTAAAGGCGCCGATCGGGACATGGCCATGCATGTCGAACAGAGCGCGCCGGTTGAGCAGGCCGGTCAGGGGATCCGTCAGGGCGTTCCGATGGTGGTGCCGCGCCAGGCGCCCCTGGTTGAGGGCAAGCGAGAGCGCGCCAATACCGGTCATGCTGGCGATCACCACGATGAGGCTGAGCTCCTCCGCCCAGTTGCTTGGTGCGTGCCCCAGGATCAGTTTGCCATCCCAGGCGAGAACCATGGCGCAGAGCGCGAAGGATGTGGCCGTGGCCGAATAGAGCGCGGTGATGCCGGTCGTCAAAGCGGGCGCTTCATCGCGGCCCCTCCAGTATTCGAACGCCGTGGCGAACAGGAGCAAGGCGGCGAACATGTTCTCGAACATGAAGCCGATGCCATCATAGCCCAAAGCCATGGGAGGCAGCGCTACCACCAGGGAAACGCAACCCCACAGCGCCCGCGGCAGTGGAGAGCCCCCGGTTCGGAACTGATAGGCAGCCCCCAGCATGGCCGAAAAGCCGATCAGCAGGAACGCCGAGGTGGCGACGCCGAGCAGGCGTCCGGGCATGTCGATATAGGCGTCGTAGATAAAAATATCGCCGACCACGAATACCAGGCTGATCGCCCAAGTCAGGAGGAATTTTTCCGAGCGGGCGGTCAGCCACATGCCGAACAATGTCAGACCGAGGCACGCGGCGGAGAATCCGACAGCCAGCAGAAGTGAAGTGTAGTCGAGCGACATGCCCCTCTTTTCCTGCCGGCGGCGGCTCAAGCCCTGCGGTTTGGCGTCCCCGTATTTATGCGGCAAGGAAGTGTCGATAAGGTTACGATCATGGCGAAGATGCCTTGGAATGGGCACTCCGCTACGCGCAAAACGCATAGGCGAGGGACTTATAGTGTGTAGCTTGAAGCCGGCTGATGCTTTTTCAGTCGGCCACGCGCTTCATCAGCGCCATCGCCCCGAAAGGCGCGCGCACCTTGCCCTCGGTGATGAAGTAGACGAACACGTCGCGCGGCTTGACCGGCGCATCCGTCGCCGGGTCGGCGCGCCGCAGATCGGCCGGCTGCTTGCCTTCCGCCCAGGTTCTTGCGCGCGCCGCCCATTCGTCGAGGCCCTTCGGCGTGTAGCAATCGGGATTGTCGTCGCTGCCCGTCTGCAGCCGCGCATAGACGAAATCGCCGGTGATGTCGGCGATATCTGGATATTTGGCATGGTCGGCATAGACGATCGCCGCCTTGTATTTGCGCGCGAGCGCTGCGAATTCCGGCACGACAAAACTGTCGTTGCGCACTTCGAGCGCGTGGCGCAGCGCGACGCCGTCCTGCTTTTCCGGCAGCAGTTTCAAAAACGCCTCGAAATCGTCAGGGTCGAATTTCTTGGTCGGTGCGAACTGCCACAGGATCGGCCCGAGCTTGTCGCCGAGCGCGGCGACGCCGGAACCGAGGAAACGCATCATCGATTCACCGGCCTCGCCCAGCACGCGCCGGTTGGTGACGAAGCGGTTGCCCTTCAGCGAATAGACGAAACCGTCCGGCGCCTCGTTTGCCCATTTGACGAAGGTCGGCTCCTTGAAGCTCGAATAATAGGTGCCGTTGACCTCGATGCTCGGCACTTGCCGGCTGGCGTAGTTCAGTTGCTTGGCCTTCGACAACTTGTCCGGATAGAAGGACGTGTCCCAGGGCTCGAAGGTCCAGCCGCCCATGCCGGCGCGGATTGTTCCCGATTTGCTCATCGTCGTCCTCCCAGATTTCTAAAAGCGATCAGGCCGCGTTGGGCCTGTCGACAGGTTTGGCCATGTCGACGAGTATCCACCCTGGCCGATAGGGATTGGGTCGGCGACCCGTTTCGTGAAAACCATAGGCGAGATAGAGCGCGATGTTCCGTTCCATCTTGGCGTTGGTGTAGAGCCGTACCTCCGGCACGCCCCACAGGCGCGCCTGTTCATCCGCATGATAGAGCAGTGCGATGCCGAGTTTTTTGCCCTGAAAAGCAGCGGAGACGGCGACGCTGAAGATCATGGCGTGGTCGGGATGGCGTTCCAGTGTGATCAGCCCTGCAAGTACGCCGCCGCTCTCCAGCAGCCAGACCTCACCCTGGGCAATGCGCGGCGCGTAGTCCTCCGTAACCGGTATCGGCGGTGCGTCGAGTATGGCACTATAGGGCGCATAGGCCGCTTGCGTCAGCGCGACGATCGCGGCGAGATCCTCGAGGTGGGCCGGCCTCACGCCAAAGCGGCTCTGGACCGTGATGAGACCATCCTTGCCCATCACTCCGCCGCTTCGCGCTTGCCTCCGGGGCGCCGCTCCAGAAGTTCCTTGAGGAACTGGCCAGTGTAGCTGCGCTTTTCCCGCACGATGGCTTCCGGCGTGCCGGAGGCCACAAGTTCGCCACCGCCGTCACCGCCCTCGGGGCCGAGGTCAAGCACCCAGTCGGCGGTTTTGATCACCTCGAGATTGTGCTCGATGACGACCACCGTGTTGCCCTGGTCTACCAGTTCGTGCAGCACTTCCAACAGTTTGGCGACGTCGTGGAAATGCAGGCCAGTGGTCGGCTCGTCGAGGATGTAGAGCGTCTTGCCGGTCGCCTTGCGCGACAGTTCCTTGGCCAGCTTGATTCGCTGCGCCTCGCCGCCCGACAGCGTCGTCGCCTGCTGGCCGATATGGATGTAGCCGAGGCCGACCTGCTTCAGCGTCTCGAGCTTGTCGCGCACGCCGGGCACGGCGGCGAAGAAATCGACGCCTTCCTCGACCGTCATGTCCAAAACGTCGGCGATCGACTTGCCTTTGAAGAGGACGTCGAGCGTCTCGCGGTTGTAGCGCTTGCCGTGGCAGACGTCGCAGGTGACGTAGACGTCGGGCAAAAAGTGCATCTCGATCTTGATGACGCCGTCGCCCTGGCAGGCCTCGCAGCGGCCGCCCTTGACGTTGAAGGAGAAGCGCCCGGGCTGATAGCCGCGCGCCTTGGCTTCAGGCAGGCCCGCGAACCAGTCGCGGATTGGCGTGAAGGCGCCGGTATAGGTCGCGGGGTTCGAACGTGGCGTGCGCCCGATCGGCGACTGGTCGATGTCGATGACCTTGTCGAGGAATTCGAGCCCTTCGATGCGGTCGTGCTCGGCCGGATGCTCGCGCGAACCCATGATTCGGCGCGACGCCGCCTTGAACAGCGTCTCGATCAGGAAGGTCGACTTGCCGCCGCCCGACACGCCGGTGACGGCGGTGAAGGTGCCGAGCGGGATTTCGGCGGTGACGTTCTTGAGATTATTGCCGCGCGCGCCGACGATCTTCAGCCGCCGGTTCTTCTTGGCCTCACGTCGAATGGCTGGCGTCGCCACCTCCAACGCGCCCGACAGATATTTGCCGGTGATTGAATTGGGATTGGCCATCACCTGCTGCGGCGTGCCCTGGGCGATGATTTCGCCGCCATGAATGCCGGCGGCCGGACCCATGTCGACGACATAGTCGGCATGCAGGATGGCGTCCTCGTCATGCTCGACGACGATCACCGTGTTGCCGATGTCGCGCAGGTGCTTCAGCGTATCCAGCAGCCGCGTGTTGTCGCGCTGGTGCAGGCCGATCGACGGCTCGTCCAGCACGTAGAGCACGCCGGTCAGGCCCGAGCCGATCTGCGAGGCCAGCCGGATGCGCTGGCTCTCGCCGCCCGACAGCGTGCCGGAATTGCGCGACAGCGTGAGATAATCGAGCCCGACATCGTTGAGGAAACGCAGCCGCTCGCGGATTTCCTTCAAGACGCGGACAGCGATCTCGTTCTGCTTGTCGTTGAGCTGCGCCGGCAGGTCGGTGAACCACTTGTCGGCGTTGCGGATCGACTGTTCGGTGACTTCGCCGATGTGCTTGCCGGCGATCTTCACCGCCAGCGCTTCTGGCTTCAGCCGGTAGCCCTTGCAGACCGGGCAGGGCGTTGCCGACATGAAGCGCTCGATTTCCTCGCGCATCCAGGCGGATTCGGTCTCCTTCCAGCGCCGTTCGAGATTGGGGATGACGCCCTCGAAGGTCTTCGTCGTCTTGTAGGAGCGCAGGCCATCATCATACTGGAAGGTGATTTCACGTTCGCCGGTGCCGCGCAGGATCGCTTCCTGGGCCGACGTGGAAAGATCCTTGAACTTGTCGCCGAGCTTGAAGTTGTAGGCTTTGCCCAATGCTTCGAGCGTCTGCGAGTAATAGGGCGAGGTCGATTTCGCCCATGGGCTGACGGCACCGTCGCGCAGCGACACGTTCTCGTCGGGCACCACGAGATTGGGGTCGATGGCGCGCTGGCTGCCGAGACCGTCGCAGGTCGGGCAGGCGCCGAACGGGTTGTTAAAGGAGAACAGCCTGGGCTCGATCTCGGGGATGGTGAAGCCGGACACCGGGCAAGCAAATTTTTCCGAGAACAGGATGCGCTCATGCGTCTCGTTCTTGGATTTGTTGACCGAATCCTCGCCGGTCTGGCTGGCATCGAGCGGCTTGTCGGCGAACTCGGCCACCGCCAGCCCCTCTGCGAGCTTCAGCGCCGTCTCGATGGAATCGGCAAGCCTCGCGGCAAGATCGCCGCGCACGACGATGCGGTCGACGACGACATCGATGTCGTGCTTGTATTTTTTGTCCAGCGCCGGAACGTCGCCGATTTCATAGAAAACGCCGTCGACCTTGACGCGCTGGAACCCCTTTTTCTGCAGCTCCAGCAGTTCCTTGCGGTACTCGCCCTTGCGGCCGCGCACGATCGGCGCCAGCAGGAACAGGCGTGTGCCTTCCTCGACCGCCAGCACGCGGTCGACCATCTGGCTGACCGTCTGGCTCTCGATCGGCAGGCCGGTGGCCGGCGAATAGGGCACGCCGACGCGCGCGAACAGCAGCCGCATATAGTCGTAGATCTCGGTGACGGTGCCGACCGTCGAGCGCGGGTTCTTCGACGTCGTCTTCTGTTCGATGGAGATGGCCGGCGACAGACCGTCGATCTGGTCGACGTCGGGCTTCTGCATCATTTCGAGGAATTGCCGGGCATAGGCCGAGAGGCTCTCGACATAGCGGCGCTGGCCTTCGGCATAGATGGTGTCGAAGGCGAGCGACGATTTGCCGGACCCCGACAGCCCGGTCATGACGATCAGGCTGTCACGCGGCAAATCGAGATCGACATTCTTCAGATTGTGTTCGCGCGCCCCGCGAATGGAAAGGTATTTATGGTCGGCCATGTCAGGTCGCCGCCTCAGATCTGGAATTTGTGGGATCGGCAGGTTCCCGGCCATCCCCTATGTAGGTATTTTTGCCGCCACGTCGAGAGACGCCACAATTCTCGACAGAAGTCGTTTAACCGCCTTTCGCGCGAAGGGGCAAGCGGAAAGAACAAAGGCCGAACACGCTCCTGACAAAGCTGTGCGGAAACTGACCCTGACGTAACCTCCCGGCAATCACATTTTTCCGTAACCGGCTATTGATGGTTGACGCGGCCGGCTCACGGGAGCAGTCTCCTCAGGTCAGCGAAGCCGGCCGTCTATCGATGGCCTCGCCGCCCCAAGGCGGCCTGCGAGACGCCGCAGGCATTTGCGATTTGCGCTTCGCGACGGCAATGTCGCAACGGACAAAAGGAGCGGAGCATGACGCCACCGGACAGTCCCCCAGGGCTCCACGTCTCGTTGGAGCCGCGGCAGGCATAAGTGCCAGGGTATAGCGTTTGCGCCACCCGACAAACCGTGACCTGCCATATCCCCCAAAATCAGAGACGTTAGTCGGATCGTCGGCTGAATGCCGCGAAGCATCCGAATTCCAACGCCGGCAGTACACTCCCGGCAAAAATGGATTTGAGATCCAGAAAAGCCCCGTCAGTTTGCCCCAGGCACGGCGGGGCTGTTCTTTTGTACGGGCTCGATTGGGCAGGCTTGTGCTTTTGCCTATCTGGGCGGCTTGATCCCGCCAACGCCGACATCGACGGTGATGCTGCCGGAAATCCTGACATCGGTATTGCCGATCTTGAACTGGCCGTTGCCGCTGCTGGGGAACGCGTCGTCGGGTTCGGGCACCGGGGCCGGCTTGGCGATGCGATAGTCGCCGGTCACGCCGGGCAGGGCACCCTTTTGCACCGACGACGAGGCGTCGTCGGCAAGCGCCGGGCTGGAGGCAAGGCCGACGATGGCAAGCGCCATGGCGGCGGTGACACGGCGCGATGTCCTGGATCGATGAGTGTCGGTCATCTCCCTGTTATAGGGACCTGCCGCCACCGGAACCAGACCGGTATCGTCAAATCTTCGACAGCGGCAGGAATTCGACTTGGCCTTCACGCCGCTTGGGCTTCACGCCGCCTTTTTGCGGGTATCGAAGACATGGTCGACAATGCCCCATGCCTGAGCCTCGCGCGCTGTCATGAAATGGTCGCGGTCAAGCGTGCGTTCGACCTCCTCATAAGTGCGGCCACAATGCTGGGCGTAGAGTTCGGTCATGTGGCGTTTGGTCTGGCTGATCCGCTCGGCATGGCGCTGGATGTCGGAAGCTTGGCCCTGGAAGCCGCCCAGCGGCTGATGCAGCAGGATGGTGGCGTTGGGCAGCGCGATGCGGCGCCCCGGCGTGCCCGCCATAAGCAGGAACGATCCCATCGAGGCCGCGAATCCCATGCACAGGGTCGACACCGGGCAGCTAATATACTGCATAGTGTCGTAGATGGCGAAGCCGCTGGTCACCACGCCGCCCGGAGAGTTGATGTAGAGCGAGATTTCCTTGTCGGGATTGTCCGATTCCAGCGACAAGAGTTGCGCGCAGACCAGCGCCGAGACGTCGTCGTTGATCTCGCCATTGATGAAGACGATGCGCTCGCGCAGCAGCCGCGAGAAAATGTCGAAGGCGCGTTCGCCGCGGCTCGATTGCTCGATCACCATCGGCACCAGACTGGCAACACCGCTCATTTTTCTTCTCCGATTTCCCGTGTTCAGGCCGCGCGCAGCAGAAGATGCGGCGTGTTGTTGGCGACGATGGGCTTTCCGGCTCCGCGCAGCGAAAGCCGGCAGCCGGCGCTCGCCATGGCAACCGCCGGCATCGCCTTGCGGGCAAAGCCGTCATGGACGATGCGCAGATGCGTGCCACCGGAAACGGTGCGGGCAAGTGTGAAGGTGACGATGCTGTCGAGCGGATCCCGCCGCGCGGCGTCCCTCGACTGCTCCCGCCAGGAATAGCGCAGCAGGCGCTCGGGCTCGGCGTCGAGGATTTCGCATTCGATCGCCGCGTCGGGCCCGGCGAAGGCAAAGCGGCTGCCGGCCTGTGGCCTGATGTCGTTCGGCATCATCCAGGCGGCGAGCAGTTCCGGCACGGTCAACGCCCGCCACACCTTTTCAGGCGGCTCGGCAAGGTCATATTCGAATTCGAGCGCATCTGCCGCGACTTCGCTTTGGTCGTTCATTGATCCATGTCCTTCAAGACCGTCTTCAGCTTTTCGATGCGTTCCGGCCAGAACGTCCGGTAGCGTTCAATCCAGGAGAGCAGGGGGGCAAGCCCCCGCGGATCGGCGCGGTAATAGGCGTTGCGGCCGGCCCGCCGCTCGACCACGAGGCCGGCGCCACGCAGCACCGCCAGATGCTGCGACACGGCCGGCTGCGACACCGTCAGGCCGTTGCGCAGTTCCGACACGCTCATCTCGCTGGTCGCGAGGCGCTCGAAGACGGCGCGGCGCGTCGGGTCGGCCAGGGCGCGGAAAATTTCTGCTTCGATCATGACAAAAGCATAAGTCGATACTTATCGATTTGGCAAGCGCTGTTTTGAAACCCATATCAAGGCCTTGGCCATTGCTGCCATTCCTTGACAATCAGCAGCGGTCCATATAGGAACGAAAAGGGAACAAAAACCTTGTGGGAAAAGCCAGCCTTGGCAGGCGGCTGACGTCGGTAACCTGTAAGGTGCTGCGACAAAAATTTGTTTCGGATGAGCGCGGAGAAATATGATGGCGGGTAGCGTCAACAAGGTCATTCTGGTCGGCAATCTCGGCGCCGACCCTGAAATCCGCCGCCTGAATTCGGGCGAGCCGGTCGTCAATATCCGCATCGCCACGTCGGAAAGCTGGCGCGACAAGAATTCCGGCGAGCGCAAGGAAAAGACCGAGTGGCACAACGTGGTGATCTTCAATGAGGGCATCGCCAAGGTGGCGGAGCAGTATCTGAAGAAGGGCATGAAGGTCTATGTCGAGGGCCAGTTGCAGACCCGCAAATGGCAGGACCAGACCGGCGCCGACAAATACACGACGGAAGTCGTGCTGCAGAAATTCCGTGGCGAGCTGCAGATGCTCGACGCGCGCGGCCAGGGTGAGGGCGGCCAGGTCGGAAGCTATTCCGGCGGCGGCAGCAGCCGTGGGTCGGATTTCGGCCAGTCGAGCCCGAACGAAGGGTTCAACCGTGGTGGTGGCGGTGGCGGTGCTCCCCGAGGCGGCGGTGGCAGCGGTTCGTCGCGCGAACTGGACGATGAAATTCCGTTCTGATCGGAAGCCGTACCAAACGGCTAACGCTTGTGCTTGATGTGCCCCGAGGGTCCGGCATGGACTTTCGGGGTTTTGCTTTGTTGATTTGGGATCGAAGGACTGGAAGGCATGGCGATGAAGGCACGGGTAAAATGGGTCGAGGAGCGCACCTTCGTCGGCGAGTCGGGTAGCGGCCACAAGCTCGTGCTGGGCACGGCGTCCAGCCCGGAAGGCAAGACGCCGGGACCGAGCCCGATGGAGTTGGTGCTGATCGGCACCGGCGGCTGCTCGGCCTATGACGTCGTCCATATCCTGGAAAAAGGCCGCGAGGCGGTCGAGGACTGCGTGGTCGAACTCGACGCTGACCGGGCCGAAACCGACCCGAAAGTGTTCACCCGGATCCACATGCATTTCATCGTCAAGGGCCGCGCGCTGTCGCACGACAAGGTCAAGCGCGCGATCGACCTTTCGATCGACAAATATTGCTCTGCCTCGGCCATGATGGCCAAGACGGCCGTGCTTACGCATGATTTCGAGATCGTCGATACGACGGCGAAGTAGGGCAATAGGCAATAGGGATACGGCTCAACCAGCCATCAGCGCCTTGATGCCATCGGCCACGAACTGCACCGCCAGCGCCGCCAGGATGACGCCGAGCAGGCGGGTCAGGATCGAGCGGCCGGTCTGCCCGAGGATGCGGTCGATGCGTTCCGACAGCACGAACACCAGATAGGTGATGACGAGGCAGACGAAGATGATGCCGACCAGCGCCGCCTGGGCGGCAAAGCCTTCAAAATGTCCCGACAGCAGCACGGTCGCCGAAATCGCACCGGGGCCGGCGATCAGCGGGATCGCCAGCGGGAAGGCGGCGATATTGTGGATCATGTCCTTGGTGATGGCGACGTCGCCGATCTTCTCCTTGCGGTCCTGGCGGCGCTCGAACACCATCTCGAAGGCGATGAAGAACAGCAGGAAGCCGCCGGCGACGCGGAAGGCCGGCAGGGTGATGCCAAACACCGACAGGATCGAAGCGCCGGCCACCGCGAACAGCGCCATCACCAGGAAGCCGATGACCGAGGCGCGCACCGACACCTGCTGGCGCTCCTCCCGGTTCATGCCGCGTGTCACGGCCAGGAACAACGGCGCCAGCCCGGGCGGATCAATGGTCACGAGAATGGTGACGAAGGCGTTGAACAGGCTGTCGAAACTCGGCATCGCTGACCCCTCCCGCCGGGCTTTGCCCGTATTAGAGCGGCTCAGCGTTTCGTGGAAACGCGGACCCGCTCTATCTCCTTGTTTTGACGCAATTCCGGCGGAAAACCGTTTCGCACTTTTCCTGGAATTGGTTGGAGACATTGGTAAAGCAAAGCCCGGCCGGTGGGAACTGTCAGCGGTGTGAATGCCTGGTTCCCTTTTTATGCTGGCGGGACAGCGCCCCTCTCGGTTCTGCCGGATAGAGGGGGGCGCGAAGGATCGCCATCGATTATTTCGAGCGACTTTTCGAAGACTTATCGAGCTTCATTCTCGCGCTGCGCCAGGAACTCGACTTCGAGGTGCCAGTCCGCGCCGTCCTGCGAGCGCTCGCCGAGCCATCGGAAGGAATTTTCGGTGATGCGCGAAAAGCTCCAGCGCACCGAGGCGCCGGTGCCGTCGGCGCCGACCTGCACGATGGTGTCGCCTTCGGCGCGGCCGAGCTGGCGGCTGAAATACTGGTTGCGCGGGTCGCTCCAGAAGATGTGCCAGGCGTCCGTGCCGGGGTCGTAGACCCTGAGCGTCGTGCCGTAAAAGGTCCATTTGCCCAGCGACGGCGAGGGGCCGGCGTCACGCGCGGGCAGGATCCAGACATCCTGGATGGCGCGGCCCTCCAATACCCAGCCGAAATGCACCTCGCCTCGGCCGGTCAGCACCGTGCCGTCTTCGAGATGACGCGCCGCGTCAAACGTCCAGGCGCCGACGAAGCGGCCGTAAAGGTCCAGTTTTTCAGCGAGCCCGTCGATCGGTCCGGGACTGTGCAAGGCTTCGGCAAATGAGGATTGGTCGAACATGGCTGCGGCCTCTTCTTGTCAGGAGACCGCGAGGAATAGGCCCTGGCAGGGTTCTGGGCTTGGGAAAAATTGCTATATTTCGGCCATGACGGCGACCGCGAATACGCTTGCATCGGGACCTGGCTGGCACGTGGCGGACGTGATCTGCACGGCCAGCGCCGGCGATCGACCGGTCGAGGAAGAGCATCGGGATTTCTGCGTCGCGGCCGTCACCAGCGGCACGTTCCGCTACCGCGCCCGGCAAGGCACGGCAATGCTGGCGCCTGGCAGTCTCCTGCTCGGCAATTCCGGGACATGCTATGAGTGCGGGCACGAGCATGGCAGCGGCGACCGTTGCCTCTCTTTCCATTTCGGGCCTGCCTATATGGACCGGATCGTGGCCGATGTACCGGGCGCCAGGACACTCACCTTCGGGGCGCCACGCCTGCCGCCGTTGCCGGCCCTGGCGCCGTTGCTGGCCGAGGCGGAAGCCGCGCGCGAGATTGGCGACGCGGACGCGTTCGAGGAGCTTGCTCTGCGCATCGCGGGGGTCGCCGTGTCCATGGTGTCCGGCGTCACCGATGTCAGGCGAGGCCCGAGCCGCCGCGATCAGCAACGGGTTGCTGATGCGGTACGGCGGATCGAACTGGACGCCGAGGCTGCGATCTCGCTTTCAGCCCTGGCGGACGGTACCGCGACCAGCCCCTATCATTTCCTGCGCGCCTTCCGGCAGGTCGTCGGCATGACGCCCTATCAATACCTGCTCAGGACCCGGTTGCACCGCGCGGCGGTGCGCTTGCGCATGTCGAACGATGCCATCTCGGCAATTGCTTTCGAGGCCGGTTTCAACGATCTGTCGACCTTCAACCGCCGGTTTCGGCGGGTCATGGGCGAGACACCGGGCCGGTATCGTGCCAGACGCGCGGGCTGCAGCTGAAAAGTTGCCCCGCCGGCATCAGTCCATGGTCGGACCGCACCAGCCGGGCAGATAGGCGGCGTCCTTGCCCTTGGCCAGCACGAGCGCATCCTTCATCGCCTTGTCGAAATTTTTCGCCACCGCGCCTTTGTCGATGCGTCGGCGCAGGAAGTCCGCCCACAGGAATTCGCTGAACGGGGTGGTGTCCTTGGCGTAGCCACCCAGCCGGCGCAGTTCGCCCGCCATGCTCCGGTAGGGGTCGTCGACGAGGCCGCCGATGGTCTTCGGCAGGGCCGTATAGTCGCGGCGTTGACCATTTTCATCGAATGGGTGCATCCAGCCGCGGTTGTCGAGCATGAAGAGGAACGCGTCCTTGTCCAGCGCTGACAGGTCACTGATCACCGTCACGAGCACATTCTCTATACCTTCGTCGAGCAAAGCGCGGGCAAGATGATGGTGATCGGTGACGTAGTTGCGATTTTTGGGACCCAACACGACCGGGATCATGTGCTTGCCCAGAAAGGCGCCTGTCTTGGCGGCGCTCTGCGAGCGGATCAACTGGCGTTTGATCTCCACCTCGCGCATGCCGACGGTAATCTGCGTCGGCCGCAGTTCCTTGACCGGAACCGGGGTCACCAGCGGCTCTCTCAGGACGATCATGACGCACTCTCCTGGTTTTCCGGCGGGCCGGAATGCAGAGCCCTGATGGCGGCATCGACACTGTGAAAGATCCGCTGCGGGCCGACGAGATCGATGATGCCGAACCGCGCAAGGGCTGCCTGGGCACGCACCGACTCCATCCGAGCAATGGCGAATATTGCGCCCGCATTGCGGCAATGGGTGATGGTTTCGATCAAAGCCTGGGCGGCGGTGTAGTCGATCTCGACAATGTTACTGGCCTCCAGCACGACGAGTTTCACATCGCCCTGGCCGGCGTCGACCAGATCACAAAAGCCGCGCTTGAAACGGTCGGCATTGACGAAGGACAGCGGCGCCTGGAACGCGGCGACCAGCACGCCGGGAAGTTGTTCGCCAGCGCTCGGCTTGGCCGGCGGCCACCAGACCGAGGTTCCCGGCACTTGTTCCAGTTCGATCGGCAGCGTCCGGGTCGCGCTCCAGATCCCATGCAGCAGCGACAGGCCGATGCCTATAGCCACGCCGGTTTCGATGGGCAGCACGACGATGGCCGCCATGGTGATCAGGATCAACGCGAATTCGACCGGCGCCTGCCGGTAGACGCTGGCGAAAACCTTCCAGCGCAGAATGTGCTGGGCGACGAACATCAGAACCCCGGCAAGGGCGGCCTGCGGAACATCGGCGAGCAGACCGCCGCCAAAGGCACCCAGCGCCAGAACGATGGCCGCGGCGATGAGGCCGGAGAGTTGCGAGCGGCCGCCCGACTGGGAGACGATCGCCGTGCGCGGCGGGCTGGCGTTGACCGCGAAGGCGCCGAACAGGCTGGACGCGATGCTGCCGGCGCCGACACCGACGAAATCCCTGTTAACGTCGGGCGCGTCGCCCCGCGGGGCGAAGGAACGGGAGGTGGCGGCCGTCTGCACCATGACGACGATGGCGATCAGCAAGGCCAATGGAACCAGCGCCTGCACGTCGTCGAGACCGGCCAGCGGCGAGCCTGCCCGCGGCAGGCCGTTCGGCAAGGCGCCAAGCACCTCGACGCCACGATCCTTGAGGCCGAAGACGGCGACCGCCGCCGTGGCAAGCACCATGCCGATCAGCGCGCCCGGGATGCGGGCGCTGATGCGCTCGGAAAACAACACGATCGCGAATACTCCAAGGCCGAGCGCCAGGCTCCAGGGGTTGGTCAGATGGAGGCTGCCGGCGATCTCGCCGATGCGCCGCACGGTTTCGCCGCTTTCGGCGGGCAGGCCGAGCAGTCCGGGCAGTTGCGAAACGATGATGTGGACGGCGATGCCGGCCAGAAAGCCCGTGGTGACCGGCACGGAGAGCAGGTCGGCAATCCAGCCAAGGCGAAAGACACCGCTCAGCATCACGATCAGCCCGACCATCAGCGCCAGGGTGGCAGCCAGCGCCAGATAATGCGGTGAGCCTGATGATGCGAGCAGGGCCAGGCTGCCGGCGAACAGAGGCGTGATGGTCGAATCCGCGCCGGCCGAAAGGTGGCGATTGGCGCCGAACAGGGCAAACGCCACGGAACCGGCGACAAAGGCGAAGAAGCCGATCTCGGGCGCAAAGCCACCGAGCCTGGCCGTTGCCATCTGCTCGGGAATGGCGATGGCGGCCAATGTTATACCCGCGATCAGATCGCCATTGAGATCCCGCGGCGTCCAGCCAACCAGCGCCCGCAAAGGCAGCCACGAGCTCCAGTTGATCGCGCTCGCGGCTTTTGTCCGAGGAAGTTGGTCCATTGCCGGCTTTTGCCTTGGTGGCGGCGAAAAGCATCGTGGCCATATCGTCGCAATCAGCGGTATCCTTTTGAAATTACCACTAAAAATGACACTGGAAAAGTGCCGCGGACATTGGAGTTTCGCCCTTGCATCCTATATAAGCACCAAGTGATTCCTGATTAGATTGTGATCCGATTTGACCGACCAAAAAACACCGCGCGGCGCCGACGGCGGACCCACCGGCATCGAGCCGATCTCCATCATCGAGGAGATGCAGCGTTCCTATCTCGATTACGCCATGAGCGTGATCGTCAGCCGTGCGCTGCCCGACGTGCGCGACGGCCTGAAGCCGGTGCACCGCCGCATTCTCTACGCCGCCCATGAGAGCGGCTACCATTGGAACCGCAAATATGTGAAGTCGGCACGTCCTGTCGCCGACGTGATGGGTAAATACCATCCGCATGGCGATGCCTCGATCTATGACGCCTTGGTGCGCATGGCGCAGGACTGGTCGCTGCGCGTGCCGCTGATCGACGGGCAAGGCAATTTCGGTTCCATCGATGGCGATCCGCCGGCGGCGATGCGCTACACCGAATCGCGCCTGACCAAGGTCGCGCACGAGCTGTTGGAGGATATCGACAAGGACACCGTCGATTTCCAGGACACCTACGATGCTTCGGACACCGAGCCGAAAGTTCTGCCGGCGCGCTTTCCCAATCTGCTGGTCAACGGCTCGGGCGGCATCGCGGTCGGCATGGCCACCAACATCCCGCCGCACAATCTCGGTGAAGTCTGCAACGCCGCCATCGCCGTCATCGACAATCCAGCGATCGACCTGCCGGCGCTGATGGAGATCATTCCGGGCCCCGATTTCCCGACAGGCGGCATCGTGCTTGGCCGTTCCGGCATCTACAGCGCCTATTCGACCGGGCGCGGCTCCGTCGTCATGCGCGGCAAGGTCAACATCGAACAGCGCGGCAACGACCGCGAATCGATCATCATCACCGAGGTTCCCTACCAGGTGAACAAAGCCTCGATGATCGAGAAGATGGCCGAACTGGTGCGCGACAAGCGTATCGAGGGCATTTCCGACATCCGCGACGAAAGCGATCGCCAGGGCTACCGGGTCGTGGTCGAGCTGAAGCGCGACGCCGTCGCCGACGTGGTCCTCAACCAGCTTTACCGTTTCACGCCGCTGCAGACATCCTTTGGCGCCAATATGGTGGCGCTCAATGGCGGCAAGCCGGAGTTGCTGACGCTCACAGACATGCTGAAGGCGTTCGTCACCTTCCGCGAAGAAGTGATCAGCCGGCGGACAAAGTTCCTGCTGCGCAAGGCGCGCGACCGCGCCCATGTGCTGGTTGGCCTGGCTATCGCCGTCGCCAATATCGACGAGGTTATCAAGCTCATCCGCACCGCGCCGGATCCGCAGACGGCGCGCGAGCAGTTGATGGAGCGGCGCTGGCCCTCCGGCGATGTCGAATCATTGATCCTGCTGATCGACGATCCGCGCCACCGCATTAATGAGGACGGCACCTACAATCTGTCCGAGGAACAGGCTCGCGCCATCCTCGAACTGCGCCTGCAGCGCCTGACAGCGCTTGGCCGCGACGAAATCGCCGATGAGTTGAACACGATCGGCGACGAGATCAAGGACTACCTCGACATCCTGTCGTCCCGCGCCCGTATCCAGCAGATCGTCAAGGACGAGCTCGCCGCCGTGCGCGACGAGTTCGGCACGCCACGCCGCACCGAGCTCACCGACGGTGGCGCGGACATGGAAGACGAGGACCTGATCCAGCGCGAGGACATGGTCGTGACGGTGAGCCATTCCGGCTACATAAAGCGCGTGCCGCTGTCGCTCTACCGGGCACAGCGCCGTGGCGGCAAGGGCCGCTCCGGAATGTCGACCAAGGAAGAGGATTTCGTCACAAGGCTGTTCGTCGCCAACACGCATACGCCGGTGCTGTTCTTCTCCTCGCGCGGCATCGTCTACAAGGAAAAGGTCTGGCGCCTGCCGATCGGCAACCCGCAGTCGCGAGGCAAGGCGCTGATCAACATGCTGCCGCTGGAGCAGGGCGAGCGCATCACCACCATCATGCCGCTGCCCGAGGACGAGACCAGCTGGGGCGATCTCGACGTGATGTTCGCCACGACGCGCGGCACCGTGCGCCGCAACAAACTGTCCGACTTCGTCCAGGTCAATCGCAATGGCAAGATCGCCATGAAGCTGGAGGAGGAGGGCGACGAAATTCTCGGCGTCGAGACCTGTACCGACAATGACGACGTGCTTTTGACGGCGAATTCGGGTCAGTGCATTCGCTTCTCCGTCGGCGACGTGCGCGTCTTCCAGAGCCGCAATTCGGTTGGCGTTCGCGGCATCACCATGGCTGAAACCGACCGCATCATCTCCATGTCGGTGATCGAGCATGTCAATGCTTCACCGGCGGAACGCGCCGCTTACCTCAAGCGGGCGGCGTCGGAGCGGCGGCTTGCCGCCGAGACGGCCGGAGAGGAAGAAGAGATCGCGCTCACCAATGAAGAGGTCGGCGAGGAGACGGAGCTTTCCGACGAGCGCTACGAATTCCTCAAGGCGCATGAACAGTATGTGCTGACGGTGACCGAATATGGCTACGGCAAACGCTCTTCGTCCTACGATTTCCGGCTGACCGGACGCGGCGGCAAGGGCATCCGTGCCACCGACGTCTCGAAGACGGCCGAGATCGGCCGTCTGGTGGCGACCTTCCCGGTCGGCAATGACGATCAGATCATGCTGGTGTCGGACGGCGGCACCGTCATCCGGGTGCCTGTCAACGGCATCCGTTTCGCCAGCCGCGCCACCAAGGGCGTGACCATCTTCAACACGGCTGAAGGTGAAAAGGTGGTTTCGGTCGAGCGGATTTCGGAGCCGCAATCGGACGAGGAAGTGGAAGAGGCCGTCGAGAGTGGCACGGAATCCGATCCGACGACTGATGCCGGCCCGGATAGCGCCGAATAATCCTGTGCCAGACATAGCAACGCCGGCCTGATGGCCGGCGCGGCAGCAATGCGAGATTGACTTAGTAGTGACGATACGGCTTGCGCGGGCCGAAGCCCTCGAAGCGCTTGGTGTTTGCCTTGACGCGGATGCGCTGTGCCTCCTGATGCAGCCCGAATACTGTGGCGATCAGCATGGCGACGGTCATTGCGGTGGCGAGCATGTAGATCAGCATATGCGTGTTCTCCTGCGCCTTACAACGGATAGATGGGATTTTGGTTTCATCTTATTAAGGTGCAACCTAGTGAACGCTGCGTGAAGGCTTCGTGATCAGCGTGTTCATCTGTCGTTCATGTGCCGGAAAAGGTTCACGGCCCCGCGTGCCAATCGGATTTGCCTTTGTGAGAGAGGCTCGCTAGAAGCTCCGCCATGACCGAACGCATCGCCCTTTATGCCGGCTCTTTCGACCCGCTGACCAATGGCCATCTCGATGTGCTGAAGGCGTCACTGGCGGTTGCCGACATCGTTTATGCCGCGATCGGCATTCATCCCGGCAAGAAACCGCTGTTTTCCTTCGAGGAACGGGTGAAGCTGATTGAAACCGCGACCAAGGCGGAATTTGGCAGCGATGGCGCCCGCATCAAGGTTGTCGCCTTTGATGGATTGGTCATCGACGCCGCCAGGAGAGAGGGCGCCTCGATCATGATCCGCGGCCTGCGCGACGGGACCGACCTCGACTACGAGATGCAGATGGCCGGCATGAACGAGACCATGGCGCCGGAGTTGCAGACCGTTTTTCTGCCCGCCAGCCCGTCGGTGCGCACCATTACCGCCACACTTGTGCGCCAGATAGCCTCGATGGGTGGCGACATCCGCCCCTTCGTGCCGGCTGCCGTTGCCGGCGCGCTCACCGCCAAATTCGCGAAATAGAAATTCCGGAGACCTTCCATGCAGCTGAAGAAGCTTGCCTCGTTCCTCGTCGTGCTTGCCGGTCTCGTGACCGCATCGGTCTCGGCCTATGCCGCCGACCCGGAAAACACCATGATCATCACGCTGAAGGGCGGCGACGTCACCATTGCGTTGCGCCCAGATCTGGCACCCAAGCATGTCGCGCAGATCAAGAAGCTCGTGCGTGATCATGCCTATGACAATGTTGCCTTCCACCGCGTCATCGGCGGCTTCATGGCGCAGACCGGCGACGTCAAGTTCGGTAACATGGAGAAGGGATTTAACGCCCAGGCCGTCGGCACCGGCGGCTCGGACCTGCCCGATCTGCCGGCCGAATTCTCGCAGACCGAGCACTACAAGCGCGGCGTGGTCGGCATGGCCCGTTCGCAGGATCCGAACTCCGCCAATTCGCAGTTCTTCATCATGTTCGCACCGGCACCGCCGCTCGATGGCCAGTACACCATCGTCGGCAATGTCGTCAGCGGCATGGACCTGGTGGACAAGATCAAGAAGGGCGACGAGGCGGACAATGGCACGGTCACCGATCCCGACCGGATGATCAAGGTGCGCATCGCCGCCGACAAATAGTTCCATTTTACAAAAGGATATCTGACATGGCTGAGATCAAGGACCGCGAGAACGCGCTCATCATGGAAACGACCAAGGGCAAGGTCGTCATCGAACTGTTTCCCGATTTGGCCCCCGGCCATGTCACCCGTATCAAGGAACTGGCGCGCGAAGGCGCCTATGACGGCGTGGTCTTCCACCGCGTCATCGAGGGCTTCATGGCGCAGACCGGCGACGTCAAGTTCGGCAATTCGAGCAAGCCCTCCTTCGCGCCGTCGCGCGCGGGCATGGGCGGCTCGGAAAAGCCCGACCTGAAGGCTGAATTCTCCAACGCCAATCACGGCCGCGGAACCTGCTCGATGGCCCGTTCGCAGAACCCGAACTCGGCCAACTCGCAGTTCTTCATCTGCTTCGACGATGCCGCGTTCCTCAACCGCCAGTACACGGTCTGGGGCCAGGTCATCGAAGGCATGGACAATGTCGACAAGATCAAGCGCGGCGAGCCGGTGCAGGATCCCGACAAGATCGTGTCGCTGAAGGTCGCGGCGGACGTCAAGTAAGGCGAAACGACAATGATGGGCGTCGTCTGGTCGCTTCTCGGCATCCTGTCCGGCGCCTTCATTGCCATTCAGGCGCCGATCAACTCGCAGTTGGCGCGCGGCCTGGGTCTCCCGGTCGCGGCGGCCGCGTTTTCGTTCCTGTCGGGCGCGATCGTTCTCGGCATCATCTCGGTCACCGTGGTGAAGCTGCAAGGCATCTCGCTCGACTGGAAGGCCCCGGCGCCCTGGCTATACGTCGCCGGCGGCATGCTCGGCGGCTTCTATGTCACGCTCTCCACCATCCTGACGCCGCGCATCGGCGCCGCCGCGCTGATGGCATTCCTGGTGGCTGGTCAATTGCTCGCCGGCGTGCTCATCGACCGCGTCGGCTTCCTTGGCGTCGCGGTGCGTGAAATCTCGCTCGGCCGCATCGCCGGGGCGGTACTGCTCTTGGCCGGAGCGCTGCTCGTCCGGTTGTTTTGAGCCCCGATGCGCGTCGACCTCTTCGACTTCGACCTGCCGGAGGAGCGCATCGCGCTTCGCCCGGCGGAACCGCGCGACAGCGCCAGGATGCTGGTGGTCAAGCCGGGCGAAGGGGTGGAAGGCCGGACCGTCGGCGACCTGCCATCCTTGCTCCGTGCCGGCGACGTGCTGGTCTTCAACGACACCAAGGTCATCCCCGCACACCTCAAGGGCATCAGGCGGCGTGGCGGGGCAGAGGCGCAGGTCGAGGCCACGCTGCACATGCGCGTGGCGCCGGATCGATGGCTGGCGTTCATGCGGCCGGGCAAGCGTATTGCCGCCGGCGACCGCATCCATTTCGGCCATGACGGCAATTCCTGTTTCCTCGGCCAGCTCGACGCGACTGTGATCGAGAAGGGCGAGGGCGGCGAAGCGTTGCTTGGCTTCGACCTAGCGGGGCCTTTCCTCGATGAGGCGCTGCACGCCGTCGGCCACATCCCGCTGCCGCCCTATATCGCCTCGAAGCGCGATGACGACGAGCGCGATCGCGCCGATTACCAGACCATCTATGCCCGGGAGGAAGGTGCGGTAGCAGCACCCACCGCCGGCCTGCATTTCACGCCGGAGCTTTTCGCGGCGCTCGACGCCAAGGGGATCGAGCGCCATTTCGTCACGCTGCATGTCGGCGCCGGTACGTTCCTGCCGGTGAAGGCGGACGATACATCAGACCACAAGATGCACGCCGAGATCGGCTCGGTCAGCGCAGCGACAGCCAGGGCGCTCAACGCGGCCAAGGCGAGGGGCGGGCGCATCATTGCCGTCGGTACGACGTCGTTGCGCCTGCTGGAGAGCGCGGCGCGTGAGGACGGCAAGCTCGCTGCCTGGTCCGGCCCCACCGATATCTTCATCACGCCCGGCTACCGTTTTCGCACCGCCGACATGCTGATGACCAATTTCCATCTGCCGCGCTCGACATTGTTCATGCTGGTCTCGGCCTTCAGCGGCCTCGACACGATGCGAGCGGCCTATGCGCACGCCATCGAGAGCGGATACAGGTTCTATTCCTATGGAGACGCCAGTCTTCTGTTCAGGGAGGAGAACGATGGACGATGATCTGCAAACCCTCGATCGCGAAAGCCTTGTCGCGGAAGTGAAAAAGCTGCGCGCCGGCATCCGCGCCCACCGCGATACTTCGGGCCATGATCTTTGCTGGCATCACCCCGACCTGTGGGACCTGCTGCCTGAAAAGACCGAGCCGGCGATCGCCGTGCCGCCCTGGCCAAAATTCATACGCGGCTGCATCCAATACCGCCAGTCGCTCGACAGGCAGGCGCCGGATGCCCCGGTCCACGACAAGGAATTCAATGGCTGAGACGTTCACCTTCAAGGTTCTGGCGACCGACGGGAAGGCGCGGCGTGGCCTGATCGACATGCCGCGCGGCGAAATCCGCACGCCGGCCTTCATGCCGGTCGGCACCGGCGGCACGGTCAAGGCCATGTATATGGACCAGGTGCGCGGCGTCGGCGCCGACATCATCCTGGGCAACACCTATCACCTGATGTTGCGCCCCGGCGCCGAGCGCGTGGCGCGGCTTGGCGGGCTGCACGAATTCGCCCACTGGCCGCATCCGATCCTGACCGACAGCGGCGGTTTCCAGGTGATGTCGCTGTCGAAGCTGAGGAAGCTGACGGAAAAGGGCGTCACCTTCCGCTCGCATATCGACGGCGCCGCCTATGAGATGTCGCCGGAACGGTCGATCGAGATCCAGGGATTGCTCGATTCCGACATCCAGATGCAGCTCGACGAATGCACGGCGCTGCCGGCCGAATTGAAAGAGATCGAGCGCGCCATGGAACTGTCGCTGCGCTGGGCCGAGCGCTGCAAGACGGCGTTCGGCGACCAGCCGGGCAAGGCGATGTTCGGTATCGTGCAGGGCGGTGACAATGCAACACTCAGGGTGCGTTCGGCGCAGGCACTGGGCGCGATGAACCTCAAGGGCTATGCGGTTGGCGGCCTGGCTGTCGGCGAACCGCAAGCCGTGATGCTCGACATGCTCGACATCACCTGTCCCGAACTGCCTTCGGACAAGCCGCGCTATCTCATGGGCGTCGGCACGCCGGACGATATCTTGAAATCAGTGGCGCGCGGCATCGACATGTTCGACTGCGTGATGCCGACGCGGGCTGGCCGGCATGGCCTTGCCTATACCAGGCGCGGCAAGGTCAATCTGCGCAACGCCCGGCATGCCGACGATCCGCGCCCGCTCGACGAAGAGAGTGATTGCCCCGCCGCACGCGATTATTCGCGCGCCTATCTGCACCATCTCGTGCGTTCGCAGGAAGCGCTCGGCGCAATGCTGCTGACCTGGAACAACCTGTCCTATTATCAGAAGCTGATGCAGGACATCCGGGCCGCGATCGAAGCCGGCGCCTTCGAGGCGCGTGGAGCCGAGATCACCGAGCGCTGGGCCAGGGGCGATATCCCGGCGCTGTAAAGCCCCGGTGCCGTAACCTCAGGTGCTGAGCGAGTTCGATGCCCGCAAGCTGCAGCCGGTGATCTGGAATGTGCCGTCAGGCTGCTGCTGCAGCGTATAGACCGCCTCATAATCCTTGCCGTCAGGGCCGACGATCAGCACCTGCTGGACGATCGAACCGGGACCAGTCTGCTCGACCTTGCCGAAAGCGTAGGACTGCGGCTTGCGCACAGGCGGGTAGCCATTGGTCACCATGTTCATGAAGGCATCGACGGTCGGGAAGACCTGCTTCACGTTCGGAGCGGCGAAGCTGTAGGCCTTGGCGCCGTCATTGGCGATGAGCGCCTTCAACTGACCGTCGATGACGGCCTGGCCAGCCTGAACCTCGGCATCTCCGGCAAGCGCCTGGGAAACCAGCATGAGCGAAACGAACGCGAATGCGAAAAAGCCGCGGCGCATGGCCTGTCTCCACCGTCCCTCGAACCACCTCCAGAAAAGTTTTCAGGAGACATCCTAACATACGCGCGAGGGCGCTTCACGGTTTCAGCGGCCGCCGATATTCGTACTCATCCCGCCGGATTCCCTATGCTTAAGCCTCCTTTAAGATGGGGCGCTCATCGTACATTCGGGGAAGGAGCGTGCAATGGGACACATGATTTTCACGCATCCGGTTGGCAGACGCCTGTTGCTGAAAGGTGCCGCCAGTCTTGTCGCCCTTGCGCCGCTGCCGGCTTGGGCGAGGGCGGCACCGACTGTCACCGATGTGGCCTTCGATCCGGCGATCCCGGCACTGGGCAATCCCGAGGGCGATGTGACCATCGCCGAATTCGTCGATTATCAATGCCCTATCTGCAAGCTGGTCTTTGTCGAGCTGAAGAAGCTGATGGCCGAGGATGGCGGCATCCGGCTGGTGATGAAGGACTGGCCGATCTTTGGCGATGTCTCGCGCGACGCCGCAAGGATGGCTTTGTCGGCCGGCGACCACTATGCAGCCGCGGTGGATGCGCTGATGGCCAATGAGCGTGGGCTTTCCGAGCGTCGCACCGACGTTATTCTCGGATCTGTCGGCGTCGATGTTGCAAAGGCGCGCACCGGTCTCGCCGGCCACCGGCCGCGGATCGATGCCTTGCTGTCGCGCAACGACGCCCAGGCCGCGGCGTTCAGGCTGCAGGGTACGCCGGCATTGGTGATCGGTGGCAGGCTGTTCAAGCGCGGCATGCCGGTTGCGGAGCTGCGCGAGGCCGTGGCCAGGGCTCGCGCCGGCTAAGTGCGGATTCCAACGCTTGAAAGCCCGCCTCCAGTCTGCCAGAAGGGCCGCTTGGACCTGGAAGTTTAGCGGGACGAAGCCATGAAGGCGTTTTTCGTGCAGATCAAATGCGAGCTGGGCAAATCCTATGAGGTTGCCAGCGCGCTTGCCGACGCCGAGATCGCCTCGGAAATCTACTCCACCGCCGGCAATTACGATCTGCTCGCCAAATTCTATGTCGACGATGAGGAAGACGTCGGCCATTTCGTCAATGAGAAGGTGCAGATTCTCCCCGGCATCAAGGACACGTTCACCGTCGTCACCTTCCGCGCCTTCTAGGAGAGCGAGGCGCTTGCCCGGGCACGAGGCAAAGGCTGATCAAGCGCTTGTTGGGGCTGCCTTAATTTTAGGCAGCCGCAACATACTGGTCGTCCGCTTACCCCAAATCATCGATTGCGCTTGATTTTCTCGGGCGACGCCAGTGAAATGGCGTCACAGGGGAGTATGCGATTGGCAGCGTTCGATGAAATGCTTCCGGAGGTATCCGGACTGAGAAGACCGTATTCGGCTTACGATCGCTGGCTGAAGGAGCAGGATCCAGCCAGGCTTACCGAGAAGATGCAGGACGCCGAACGCGTCTTCCGCAAGACCGGCATCACCTTCGCCGTCTATGGCGAGCAGGAAGCCTCCGAACGGCTGATCCCATTCGATATCGTCCCACGCATCATTTCAGGCAATGAGTGGCGCAGGCTGACGCAAGGCATCGAGCAGCGCGTGCAGGCTCTGAACGCCTTCCTCGACGACATCTACCATCGCCAGGAAATCCTGCGCGCCGGCCGCGTCCCTCGGGACCTGATCGCCAAAAACGAGGCTTTCCTGCCCGAGATGATCGGCGTGCGGCCGCCGGCCGGCGTCTACACGCACATCATCGGCGTCGATATCGTGCGCATCAGCGAGGACGAATTCTACGTTCTGGAAGACAATGCGCGCACCCCGTCCGGTGTCTCCTACATGCTGGAGAACCGCGAAACGATGATGCAGCTCTTTCCCGAGCTGTTCCAGAAGATCAAGGTGCGGCCGGTGGAGAACTACCCGCAGCTGCTGCGCCAGTCGCTGGCGGCGGTTCGCCCGCAGAGCACGAAGGGCGCGCCGACCATCGCCGTGCTGACACCCGGCAGCTTCAATTCCGCCTATTTCGAACACGCTTTCTTGGCCGACCAGATGGGTGTGCAACTGGTGGAGGGCCAGGATCTGCGCGTCGTCGACGGCCATGTCGCGATGCGCACCACCGAAGGCTACAAACAGATCGACGTGCTTTACCGCCGCGTCGATGATTCCTTCCTCGACCCGCTGACCTTCCGGCCGGATTCGGCGCTTGGCATACCCGGCATCATGGATGTCTACCGCGCCGGCAACATCACCATCGCCAACGCGCCGGGAACCGGCATTGCCGACGATAAGGCGATCTATTCCTACATGCCCGAGATCGTCGAATTCTATACCGGCCGCAAGGCAATCCTCGGCAACATCCCGACTTGGCGCTGTTCGGAGCCGGACAGCCTGAAATACGTGCTCGAACACATCCACGAACTGGTGATCAAGGAAGTCCATGGCTCGGGCGGCTACGGCATGCTGGTCGGGCCGGCGGCGACCAAGAAGGAATGCCAGGATTTTGCCAAGAAGCTGCAGGCCAAACCGTCTAATTACATCGCCCAGCCGACGCTTGCCCTCTCAACCTGCCCGATCCTGACTGAAAAGGGGTTGGCGCCGCGTCACGTCGATTTGCGGCCCTACGTGCTGGTCTCGGACCGCATCCAGATCGTACCCGGCGGGCTGACGCGCGTCGCGCTCAAGGAAGGCTCGCTGGTCGTCAATTCCTCGCAAGGCGGCGGCACCAAGGACACCTGGGTGCTGGATGATTGAGATGAGTGAGTAGGGAATAGTCAGTCGTGAGGCAAAGGGGAACGAAATGCCATATTCTATTGAGATTCAAGCGCTTGCGACTTCCTACTCACTATTCCCTGCTCACTAGCCCGAAGGGCCCGACATGCTTCTAGGCCGCACCGCCAACGGGCTCTACTGGATGAACCGCTATATCGAGCGGGCGGAAAACATGGCGCGGCTGGTCGATGCCGGCCTGCGGATGGCGCTGACCCGCACCCAAAGCGCGTCGGAGGAATGGAACTCGGTCCTGCTGAGTGCCGGCTCCGATGCCACCTTCACGCAGAAATACCAGGACTACACCGCCTCCAATGTCTCCGATTTCCTGCTGCGCGACACCTCGAACCCGTCGAGCACGATGTCGTCGATCGAGACGGCCCGCTACAATGCCCGCATGGTGCGCACCGCGTTGACACGCGAAACGTGGGAAAGCATCAATGAAGCCTGGATGGCGTTGAAGCGGATGCTGGCGAGGCCGATCGACGAGCGCGACCTGCCAAGCGTGCTCGACGCCATCAAGCGCGAGACGGCGCTGATCCGTGGCTCGTTCTATGGCACCATGCTGCGCAACGAGATCTTCGATTTCTCGCAGCTCGGCACCTATGTCGAGCGCGCCGACAACACGGCGCGTATCCTCGACGTGAAATACTATGTGCTTTTGCCGTCGATCTCATGGGTCGGCTCCAGCCTCGACAATTACCAGTGGGAATCGATCCTGCGCTCGGTGTCGGCGCATCGCTCCTATCGCTGGGTCTACGATGCCGACTACAAGCCGACCAACATTGCCGACTACCTGATCCTCAACGTCCGCATGCCGCGATCGCTGACCTTCTGCTATCGCTTCCTGGCGGAACATCTGAAATTTCTCTCCGATGACTATGGCGAGCGCCATGCCTGCCACGCGACGGCGGAGAAAACGCAGGCGATGCTGAGGGCGGGGTCGATCAAGGACATATTCGACGCCGGCCTGCATGAGTTCCTGGCCGGGTTCATTCGCGATAACACCAGGCTCGGCGACGAGATCGCGCAGGACTACAGGTTTTATTGAGCATGATTGAACGTGGACACCGCTTTTCGCTAGAGATCATGCACGCGAACGGAAGATAGCCATGCGGCTGAAAATCACCCACCGGACCGAATACCGCTACGACGCGCCGGTGCAATATCTGCTCCAGCGGCTTCGTCTGCTGCCCGTGAGCGGGCCGACGCAGACCGTGCTGTCCTGGGCGCTAAAGGTCGAAGGCGCGCGCGAGGAGGTGCGATTTACCGACCACTACGGCAACGATACCAGGCTGTTGAGCGTCGAGGGTGACCACGACTTCATCACGGTCGAGGCGTCGGGCGAGGTGGTGACGCGCGATACCTCTGGCGTTTGCGGGCCGCATCAGGGCTTCGCGCCACTCTGGTTGTTCGCGCAGGAGACCGCCTTGACCACCATAGGCGACGGCATCCGTGATCTTGCCGAGGCGGTCGGCAAGGGCACCGACCTTGAAAGACTGCATCGGCTGATGGCCGCCATCGCCGAGCGCGTCGCCTACACGCCAGGGACCACCAATGCGACGACGTCGGCCGAGCAAGCCTTGGTGCTGAAAACCGGGGTCTGCCAGGACCATAGCCACGTCTTTGCCGCCGCGGCGCGTGCGATGGGGTTTCCGGCACGCTATGCCAGCGGCTATTTGATGATGGATGCGGCTGTCGAGCAGGCGGCAAGTCACGCCTGGGCCGAAGCGCATGTTCCGGGCCTCGGCTGGGTTGCCTTCGATCCCGCCAACGGTATTTCTCCCGACGAACGCTATGTGAAGGTGGCCACCGGCCGCGACTATCGCGACGCTTCGCCCGTGTCGGGAATTCGACTGGGACAGGCGGAAGAACTGCTTGCGGTCACGGTCACGGTAGAGCAGTAATCCCCCAGGGATTACCGTTTCAAGAGATTCCATGACCTATTGCGTCGGCCTCAAGATCGATCGCGGGCTCGTGTTCATGTCGGACACGCGCACGAATGCCGGCATGGATTCGATCTCGACCTTCAAGAAGATGCATGTCTGGGAGCAGCCGGGCGAGCGCGTCATCGTGCTGATGTCGGCCGGCAATCTGGCGACGACGCAAGCGGTGGTCAGCCTGCTCGACGAGCGCACCAAGGCGGTGACCGACCGTCACGAGAAGCTGCTCGAAACGCCGTCCATGTACCAGACGGTGCGGCTGGTCGGCGACACGGTGAAAGAGGTGATCGAGCAATCGTCGCCCGCCGGCGAAAAGGCTGATTCCTATTTCAACGCCTCCTTCATCCTGGGCGGGCAGATCAAGGGCAGCCCGCCGCGCCTGTTCATGATCTACCCCGAAGGCAATTTCATCGAGTCGACCGACGACACGCCGTTCTTCCAGATCGGTGAGACCAAATATGGCAAGCCGATCATCATCCGCGCCTATGAGCGCACGATGAGCCTGGCCGAAACGGTGAAGCTGCTTCTGGTGTCGTTCGATTCCACGTTGAAATCCAACCTGTCGGTTGGCCTGCCGCTCGACCTGCTCTTCCTGGAGCAGGATGCCTTCAAGGTCGGGCTGAAGAAGCGGATCGGGCAGGACGATCCTTATTACCGCACGATCTCCGACGGATGGTCGAATGCGCTGAAGACGGCCTTCGCCAGCCTGCCGGATTTCCCTGGCTAGGAGGCCGCGGAGTCCGCGGCTCTTTTCAAAAGCCGGGCGATGGGTGCTGGCGTGGCGATCATGCGGGGAGGGCAGGATGAACAACGACGATTTCCGGCAATGGTCGCATCGCGCCGCCGAGTGGGGCGCCGACTACCGCAACAATCTGCGTGAGCGGCCGGTGCGGCCACGGGTCGAGCCGGGCGACATTTTCAGGAGCATCGAAGCGTCGCCACCCGAAGACCCGGAACCGATGGACAGGATCTTCGCCGACTTCGAAGCCAAGATCGTACCGGGCATGACCCATTGGCAGCATCCGCGCTTCTTCGCCTATTTTCCAGCCAACGCGGCGCCGGTCTCGGTGGTGGCGGAGTATCTGGTGTCGGCGATGGCCGCGCAATGCATGCTCTGGCAGACATCGCCGGCCGCAACCGAGCTCGAAACCCGCACAGTGGACTGGATGCGCCAGGCGCTCGGCCTGCCGGAAGGCTTTTCCGGCGTCATCCAGGATTCGGCCTCTTCGGCGACGCTCAATGCGGTGCTGACCATGCGCGAGCGGGGGCTGGACTGGCAGGGCAACAAAAAGGGACTGGCCGGGCAGGAGCGGTTGCGCGTCTATTGCTCGGATCAGGTGCACACTTCGATCGATCGGGCGATCTGGGTGTCAGGCATAGGCGAGGACAATCTCGTGCGTATTCCGGTCGCCGGCCGTTTTCGCGCCATGGATACGGCGGCTCTCGAAGCGGCCATCATCGCCGACCGGAAAGCCGGCATGCTGCCCGCGGGCATCGTCGCCAGCGTCGGCGGTACCAGCACCGGCGGCACGGACGATATCGCAGCGGTCGCGACGGTCGCGGGGCGGCACGGGCTCTACCTGCATGTGGATGCCGCCTGGGCCGGGTCGGCGATGATCTGCCCGGAGTTTCGCCATTTCTGGGCCGGCGCCGAGCTGGCGGATTCCATCGTCTTCAACCCCCACAAATGGCTGGGCGCGCAATTCGACTGCTCGATACAGTTCATTCGCCAGCCCGAGGACCTCGTTCGCACGCTTGCCATAAAGCCCGAATTCCTCAAGACACATGGCCGCGACGGCATCATCAATTACTCCGAATGGTCGGTGCCGCTCGGCCGACGCTTCCGCGCCCTGAAACTTTGGTTCCTGCTGCGTGCCCACGGGCTGGAGAATCTGCGCGCCATGATCCGCAATCATGTCGCTTGGAGCGAAGGCCTGGCCGCGCGCCTCGCCGGCGAGCCGGATTTCGAGATCGTCACCGAGCCGATGCTGTCGCTGTTTTCATTCCGCCATGCCGCTCCCACCGGCGCCGAGCCCGACAGTCACAATCTTCGCCTGGTCAATGCCATCAACGATGACGGCCGCATCTACCTGACGCAGACCAGTGTGAATGGCCGCGTCGCCATCCGCTTCCAGGTCGGCCAGTTCGAGGCAACCGCCGCCGATGTCGATTCGGCTTTTGCAGTCATCACCGAAATCGCGCGTAGCCTGACCTGAACCGGGCTTGTGGAGTTGTGCCGGAGTTTGCCTTTGCAATCATGTGATTTCCATTAGCCGGCTTATACCCTTTCATCATTTTCGTTTTCAGTTATAATCAAGAAAAACGAAAGGGGAGGTCGTGTAATGTATCTGTCGCCGCGCCATGCCGAAATCATCCAGATGGCCAAGGACAATGGCCGTGTGCTGGTCGACGATCTGGCGACCCATTTCAACGTGACGCCGCAGACCATTCGCAAGGATCTCAACGATCTCTGCGACCAGCGCCTGCTTTCGCGCATCCACGGCGGTGCCTTGTTCCCGTCCGGCATCGAGAACATGGAGTATGAGGCAAGGCGCAAGATCGCGGCCGACGAGAAGGAAGCGATCGGCCGCGCGGCAGCCAGGCTTATCCCCGACAACGCCTCGCTGTTCATCAATATCGGCACCACGACGGAAGCGGTCAGCAAGGCATTGCTCGACCACAACGGTCTGATGGTCATCACCAATAACATCAATGTTGCCAATAGGATGCGCATATATCCGTCGATCGAAGTGGTGATCGCGGGCGGGGTTGTGCGTGGTTCCGACGGCGGCGTCGTCGGCGAGGCGGCGGTCGATTTCATCAGGCAGTTCAAGGTCGATTATGCTGTCATCGGCGCCTCGGCTATCGATCATGATGGCGCGTTGCTCGATTTCGATTTTCGCGAGGTGAAGGTGGCGCAAGCGATCATCGCCAACGCAAGGCATGTCATCCTGGTGTCCGACCAGACCAAATTCGAGCGTACGGCGCCGGTGCGGATCGGCCATCTGTCCCAGGTAAACACCTTCATCACCGACCGCTGCGACATTGCCTCGGTGCGCAGGATCTGCCAGGAGGCCGAGGTTCAACTGATCGAGACGTCACTCGGCTAAACGCTTTCACGGCCGTTTCACGGGCTTGTGATATTTCGTTTGACATTCGTTATGAGTTCGAAATAATTCCGCCACGGTTTCGCAAAAGACAAAAATGGTGCAATGCGAAATCGTGGAGGAACTGGTGGACGCATCTTCAATCCGTGACATCTTCGTCATAGGCGGTGGCATCAACGGCTGTGGCATTGCCCGTGACGCCGTTGGGCGCGGGTTTTCGGTCTTTCTGGCCGAGATGAACGATCTCGCCAGCGGAACCTCGTCCGGCTCGACCAAGCTCATTCATGGCGGCCTGCGCTATCTCGAATTCTACGAATTCCGTCTGGTGCGCGAAGCGCTGATGGAGCGCGAGGTGCTTTGGAAGAACGCGCCGCACATCATCTGGCCGATGCGTTTCGTGCTGCCCTACGCCAAGGGCCTGCGCCCGGCCTGGCTGATCCGGCTTGGCCTGTTTCTCTACGATCACATTGGCGGGCGCAAATTGCTGCCGGCGACCAGGACGCTCGACATGACGAGCGATCCGGCCGGCAAGCCTTTGAAACCTTTGTTCAAAAAGGCTTTCGAATATTCCGACGGCTGGGTCAACGACGCGCGTCTGGTGGCGCTCAACGCACGTGATGCCGCCGATCGCGGCGCAACGATCCGCACCCGTACCAAGGTGGTCGGCGCGCGCCGCGAAAACGGCCTTTGGACAATCAGGATCGAGGACCTGCGGACCGGCGAGACCGAAGAGGTCAAGGCGCGGCTGCTGGTCAACGCGGCGGGGCCCTGGGTCGATCACGTGCTGTCCGGCGTCGTCGGGCTGAACGAGGTGCACAATGTGCGCCTGGTGCAGGGCAGCCACATCGTCATCGCCAAAAAGTTCGACGATCCGCGCGCCTATTTCTTCCAGAACAGGGATGGCCGCATCATCTTCGCCATTCCCTACGAGGACGAGTTCACGCTGATTGGCACCACAGATCAGGATTATCCCGGCGATCCGCATGATGTGAAGATCAGCGACACCGAGATCGACTATCTCTGCGCCGCGGCCAGCGAGTATTTCGCGGTTCCCGTCAAGCGCTCGGATATCGTCTGGACCTATTCGGCCGTGCGCCCGCTCTACGATGACGGCGCCTCCAAGGCGCAGGAGGCGACCCGCGACTATGTGCTGAAGGCCGATGGCGGCGAAGGCGCCGCGCCGATCGTCAATGCCTTCGGCGGCAAGATCACCACCTATCGCCGGCTTTCGGAATCGATGCTGGAGAAGATCGAGGGTTTTCTTGGCAAGCGCGGCAAGCCGTGGACATCGAACGCACCGCTGCCTGGCGGAGATTTTCCGGCCACCGGTTTCGACGCGCAGGTGGCGAAGCTCAAGGGTGTCTATCCCTTCCTCGACCAGCGCCTCGCCCGCCGGCTGACCCGGCTTTACGGGACGCGCGCCCAGGTGCTGCTCGGCCTTGCCAAGTCGATTGCCGACCTCGGCCGCAATTTCGGCGGCGACCTCTACGAGGTCGAGGTGCGCTATCTCGTTGAAAACGAATGGGCTGTCACTGCGGAAGATGTGCTGTGGCGCCGGACCAAGCGCGGCCTGCATCTTGCGCGTGAGCAGGTTGCCGCCCTGGATGAATTCATGCGCGGCATCAGCCGGCGGCACGTCGCGGCCGCCGAATGAAGAGGGTCTCGAGCTGATGCGGAAGGCCTGGGAGGAGGCGTCATGCTGGAACTGAGAAACGTCACCAAGGCGGTCGGCGCGGCCGAGCACATCCGCGACGTGTCGCTGACGCTCCAGCATGGATCGCTCAACGTCCTGCTGGGGCCGACCCTGTCGGGCAAGACCAGCCTGATGCGGCTGATGGCCGGCCTCGATGTGCCCACCTCCGGTTCGGTCTGGTTCGACGGCCAGAACGTTACCGGGACGCCGGTGCAGAAGCGCAAGATCGCCATGGTCTACCAGCAGTTCATCAATTATCCGGCGATGACCGTCTATGAGAACATCGCCTCGCCCTTGCGCGTGGCCGGCGTCGAACAGGCCAAGATCGACAGCCAGGTGCGCGAAGCGGCGGCACTTCTCAAGCTGACGCCCTATCTCGACCGCACGCCGCTCAGCCTGTCAGGCGGCCAGCAGCAGCGCACGGCGCTGGCTCGCGCCATCGTCAAGAATGCCAGCCTGGTGCTGCTCGACGAGCCGCTGGCCAATCTCGACTACAAATTGCGCGAGGAATTGCGGGCCGAACTGCCGAGGATCTTCGCGGCCGCGGGCACCATCTTCGTCTACGCCACCACAGAACCGCACGAAGCGTTGCTGCTCGGCGGCAACACGGCGACGCTGTCGGAAGGCCGGGTCACCCAGTTCGGCCCGACCATCGATGTCTTCCGCAGGCCGGTCGACCTGGTGACGGCCAGGACCTTCGCCGATCCGCCGCTCAACACCATCGTGCTGGCCAAGAAGGGCCCGGACTTCCTGCTCGAGGGCGGCGTCAAGCTGCCGGTGCCCGTGGAACTCGCCGACATCGCCGATACTAACTACACGATCGGCTTCCAACCGCATCACCTCTCGCTCGATCGGCCCAATGCCTTGGCCGTGCCGGTGCGAGCCAAGGTCACCATCACCGAAATCACCGGGTCGGAAAGTTTCATCCATCTCGATTTCGCCGATGCGCGCTGGGTCATGCTGACCCATGGCATCAGGGATTTCGAAACCGACGCGGTGGTCGAGGTGTTCATCGATCCGCGTCACATCATGGTCTTCGACGAGCACGGCCGGGCCATGACCGCGCCGAAGCTGGCGGCTTGAGGAGGGCGATATGGCACGCATCGACGTCAACCATGTCAGGCATTCCTACCTGCCGAACCCGCAAAAGGATGCCGATTTCGCGCTGCGCGAAGTGCACCACATTTTCGAGGATGGCGGCGCCTATGCGCTGCTCGGGCCGTCCGGCTGCGGCAAGACAACGCTGCTCAACATCATTTCTGGCCTGCTCCATCCCTCGCATGGCCAGTTGCTGTTCAACGGCAGGGACGTGACCAATTTGTCGACGCAGGAGCGCAACATCGCGCAGGTGTTCCAGTTCCCGGTCATCTACGACACCATGACCGTTTACGACAATCTGGCCTTCCCGCTGCGCAATCGCGGCGTGCCGGAAGCCGATGTCGACCGCAAGGTGCGCGAGACGCTGGAGATGATCGATCTGGCATCGTGGGCCAAGAAGAAGGCGAGGGGCCTGACCGCCGACCAGAAACAGAAGATTTCGCTCGGCCGCGGGCTGGTGCGTTCCGACGTAAACGCCATCCTGTTCGACGAACCGCTGACGGTCATCGACCCGCATATGAAATGGGTGCTGCGTTCGCAATTGAAGCAGCTTCATCGGCGCTTCGGCTACACCATGGTCTATGTCACGCACGACCAGACCGAGGCACTGACCTTCGCCGACCAGGTGGTGGTCATGTATGATGGCGGCATCGTCCAGATCGGCACGCCGGCGGAACTGTTCGAGCGGCCGCGCCACACCTTCGTCGGCTATTTCATCGGCTCGCCCGGCATGAATGTCATGCCGGTGGCGATCGACGGCAAAACCGCGACGCTCGGCTCACAGCGGATCGAGCTGCCGGGCGCGCCCAAGGCGGGCGGTGGCGCGATCGAGCTTGGCATCCGGCCGGAATATGTGCGGCTCGGCCGCGACGGCATGGCCGTTTCGATCAGCAAGGTCGAGGATGTCGGCCGACACAAGGTGGTGCGTGCCAAGCTGGAGGGCCGCGACATCGCGGCGGTGATCGGCGAGGACGAGACAGTGCCGGCCGAACCGAAGGTGCGGTTCGATCCGGCCGGCATCAACATCTATGCCGATTCCTGGCTAGTTGACATGGGGCGTGTCGAGATGGGGGTGGCATAGATGGACAAGACCTGGAACAACAAAGCCTGGTTCCTGGTGCTGCCGGTGCTGGTGCTGGTGGCGTTCACCGCCGTCATCCCGCTGATGACGGTCGTCAACTACTCGGTTCAGGACACGTTCGGCAACAACGTCTTCTTCTGGGCGGGCACCGAGTGGTTCGAGGAACTGCTTTCATCCAGCCGCTTCTGGGAAGCGATGGTTCGCAACCTGGTCTTTTCCTTCATCATCCTGGCGATCGAGGTGCCGCTCGGCATCTTCATCGCGCTCAACATGCCGAAAAAGGGCTGGGGCGTACCGGTCTGCCTGGTGTTGATGTCGCTGCCGCTGCTGATCCCGTGGAACGTCGTCGGCACCATCTGGCAGGTGTTCGGGCGCAACGATATCGGCCTGCTCGGCTACTACGTCAACGCGCTCGGCATCGACTACAACTACGTGCAGGATCCGTTCGACGCCTGGGTCACGATCATCGTCATGGATGTCTGGCACTGGACCAGCCTGGTCGTGCTGCTCTGCTATGCCGGCCTGGTCTCGATCCCGGACGCGTTCTATCAGGCGGCCAAGATCGACGGCGCCTCGCGCTGGGCTGTCTTTCGCTACATCCAGCTGCCGAAGATGCAGCGCGTGCTTTTGATCGCCGTGCTGCTGCGTTTCATGGACAGCTTCATGATCTACACCGAACCTTTCGTCGTCACCGGTGGCGGTCCGGGCAATTCGACGACGTTCCTGTCGATCGACCTCGTCAAGACGGCGCTCGGCCAGTTCGACCTTGGTCCGGCGGCGGCAATGTCGCTGGTCTACTTCCTCATCATCCTGTTGTTGTCGTGGGTGTTCTACACCGTGATGACCAACTACGACGCGGAGCGTTGAGATGGCAGGCGCCAATGAACGCACCGAACGCAACGCGATGAACGGCACGGCCGCTTCCGAAGGGCTCGCCAGTTCGCTGTCGCAGAGTGAACTCGACAGGCGCATGCGCCGCCGCGGCGAGGAATCGCGCTGGTGGTGGATCGTGCCGACGCTCTACATCATCGTGCTTTTGCTGCCGATCTACTGGCTCATCAACATGAGCTTCAAGACCAATGCCGAGATCGTCAACTCGCTGACGCTCTACCCGCATGCGCCGACAATCGCCAACTACGTCACTATCTTCACGCAGAAGGCCTGGTATTCCGGCTACGTCAACTCGATCACCTATGTCGTGATGAACATGGTGATTTCGGTCACCGTGGCGCTGCCGGCGGCTTATGCCTTCTCGCGCTACCGCTTCCTTGGCGACAAGCATCTGTTCTTCTGGCTACTGACCAACCGCATGGCGCCGCCGGCGGTGTTCGCGCTGCCGTTCTTCCAGCTCTATTCGGCCTTCGGCCTGATCGACACGCACATCGCGGTGGCGCTGGCGCACTGCCTGTTCAACGTGCCGCTGGCGGTGTGGATTCTCGAAGGCTTCATGTCGGGCGTGCCGAAGGAAATCGACGAAACCGCCTATATCGACGGTTATTCGTTCCCGCGCTTCTTCATCAAGATCTTCATGCCGCTGATCGCCAGCGGCATCGGTGTCGCCTGCTTCTTCTGTTTCATGTTCTCGTGGGTCGAGCTCTTGATCGCGCGCACGTTGACCACGACCGACGCCAAGCCGATCGCGGCAACGATGACCCGCACCGTGTCGGCCTCGGGCATGGATTGGGGGCTGCTCGCCGCCGCCGGCGTGCTGACGCTGATCCCGGGCGCGCTCGTGATCTGGTTCGTCAGAAACTATATCGCCAAGGGTTTTGCGCTGGGGAGGGTATGATCCATGAACCTCGATTTCTCCTGGATGGCGTGGACCTGGCCGACGGCGGCGTTCTTCAGCGTCATCGCGCTGCTTTTGCTCGGCATGGGTGTCTGGGAATACGCTTCGCCCGGCGGTCATCCGCGTATCGGCGTGCTGCGCTTCGAGACGACGCGCGGCGACCGCCTCTTCGTTTCGCTGCTTGGCAGCGCCTTTATCCATCTCGCTTGGCTGGGTCTGGTTGGGCCCAGCCTGTGGTGGGCTCTCGCTCTCTCCGTGGTCTACGCCATTGGCGTGTTCCGCTACGTATAGAGGGGGAAACTGATGGGGCGGCCGCGTATCGGCGGACGCTCCAGATCGCACTTGAAACCTTTTTAGAAACTCGGAGGAGACACAATGCGACGGCAATTTTTAACGTCAACGACTGCCCTTGTCCTTTTGCTCGGCGCGGGCCACGCTTATGCCGGAATGGATGAAGCAAAGACCTTTCTCGACAAGGAGATAGGCGATCTGTCGACGCTCTCGCGCGCCGACCAGGAAAAGGAAATGCAGTGGTTCATCGACGCCGCCAAGCCGTTCGCCGGCATGGAGATCAAGGTGGTCTCGGAAACGCTGACGACACACCAGTATGAATCGCAGGTGCTGGCGCCGGCGTTTGCCGCCATCACCGGCATCAAGGTCACGCATGACGTCATCCAGGAAGGCGACGTCGTCGAGAAGATCCAGACCCAGATGCAGACCGGTCAGAACCTCTATGACGGCTGGGTCAACGACAGCGATCTGATCGGCACCCACTGGCGCTACCAGCAGGTGCGCAACCTGACCGACTGGATGGCTGGTGAAGGCAAGGACGTCACCAATCCGGGCCTCGACCTGGCAGACTTCGTCGGCTCCTCCTTCACCACGGCGCCGGACAAGAAGCTCTATCAGCTCCCCGACCAGCAGTTCGCCAACCTCTACTGGTTCCGTTACGACTGGTTCAACGACGAGAAGAACAAGGCCGACTTCAAGGCCAAGTACGGTTACGACCTCGGCGTTCCGGTCAACTGGTCGGCCTATGAGGATATCGCCGAGTTCTTCACCGGCCGCGACGTCGACGGCAAGAAGGTCTATGGCCACATGGACTACGGCAAGAAGGACCCGTCGCTGGGCTGGCGGTTCACCGACGCGTGGTTGTCGATGGCCGGCAACGGCGACAAGGGCCTGCCCAACGGGCTGCCGGTCGACGAATGGGGCATCAAGGTCAACGAGAAATCGCAGCCGGTCGGCTCCTGCACGGCGCGCGGCGGCGACACCAACGGCCCGGCCGCGGTCTATTCGATCCAGAAATACCTGGACTGGCTGAAGGCCTACGCGCCGCAGGAAGCGCAGGGCATGACCTTCTCCGAATCGGGCCCGGTTCCGGCGCAGGGCAACATCGCCCAGCAGATCTTCTGGTACACCGCCTTCACCGCCGACATGGTGAAGCCCGGCCTGCCGGTCATGAACGACGATGGCACGCCGAAGTGGCGCATGGCCCCATCGCCGCATGGCGTCTACTGGAAGGACGGCATGAAGCTCGGCTACCAGGACGTCGGGTCGTGGACGCTGATGAAGTCGACGCCCGAAGACCGGGCGAAGGCGGCCTGGCTCTATGCCCAGTTCGTGACATCGAAGACCGTGGACGTGAAGAAGAGCCATGTCGGCCTGACCTTCATCCGCGACTCCACGATCCACGACAAGAGCTTCACCGAACGCGCACCGAAGCTCGGCGGCCTGATCGAGTTCTATCGTTCGCCGGCCCGTGTGCAGTGGTCGCCGACCGGCACCAACGTGCCTGACTATCCGAAGCTGGCACAACTCTGGTGGCAGGCGATCGGCGATGCGTCGTCGGGCGCCAAGAGCGCGCAGGAAGCGATGGACTCGCTCTGCGCCGAGCAGGAAAAGGTCATGGGCCGCATCGAGAAGTCCGGCGTCCAGGGTGACATCGGGCCGAAGCTCGCGGAGGAACATGATCTCGCTTACTGGAATGCCGACGCGGTCAAGGCCGGCAATCTCGCGCCTCAGCTGAAGATCGAGAACGAGAAGGAAAAGCCGCAGACCATCAACTATGACGAGCTGGTCAAAAGCTGGCAGAAGTAAGACGGTCTATGCGGGCGTTCGCGCCCGTGTGAAACAGGGGGAGACGGCGCGTTGCCGTCTCCCTTCTTTGTATCAAGGCGGAGGATGCGGGAATGAGCGGTTTTGTGCTGGCCATCGACCAGGGAACGACATCGACCCGGGCGATCCTGTTCGACAAGGACATGACAGTCGCCGGCAGCGGGCAGAAGGAATTCACCCAGCACTATCCGGCCTCCGGCTGGGTCGAGCACGACCCGGAAGAGATCTGGGCAAGCGTCGTGACGACGGTGAAGGCCGCACTGAAAAAGGCCGGCTGTACGGCTGCCGATGTCGTGGCCATCGGCATCACCAACCAGCGCGAGACCATCGTCATCTGGGACAGGGCGACGGGCAAACCGATTCACAACGCGATTGTCTGGCAGGATCGGCGCACCGCGCCGCTTTGCCAGAAGCTCAAAAAACAAGGGCTGGAAAAGAAATTCACGCGCAAGACCGGCCTGCTGCTCGATCCCTATTTTTCGGGCACCAAGATCGCCTGGATGCTGGACAAGGTGAAAGGCGCAAGGAAGCGGGCCGAGAAGGGCGAATTGCTGGCCGGCACCATCGACAGTTTTCTGATCTGGCGGCTGACCGTCGGCAAGGTGCACGCCACCGATGCCACCAACGCGTCCCGCACGCTCGTCTACAACATCGCCGAGAATGCCTGGGACGACGAACTGCTTTCCATCCTGCGCATTCCAGCCGCGATGTTGCCCGAAGTCAAGGATTGCGCCGATGAATATGGAATCACAGAGAAAAGCCTCTTTGGCGCCGAGATCAGAATCCTCGGCGTCGCCGGCGACCAGCATGCCGCCACCATCGGGCAGGCCTGCTTCGAGCCGGGTATGATGAAATCCACCTACGGCACAGGCTGTTTTGCGCTGCTCAACACCGGCAGCGATCTGGTGCGCTCGAAGAACCGGCTGCTGACGACCATCGCCTATCGGTTGAACGGCAAGACCACCTACGCGCTGGAAGGCTCGATCTTCATTGCCGGGGCCGCCGTGCAATGGCTGCGCGATGGCATCAAGGTGATCGGCAAGGCCGAACAGAGCGGCAGGCTGGCGGCGGAGGCCGATCCGACCCAGAATGTCTATCTAGTGCCGGCTTTTGTCGGGCTCGGCGCGCCGCATTGGGACGCCGGGGCGAGGGGCGCGATCTTCGGGTTGACCCGCAATTCCGGCCCGGCGGAGTTCGCCCGCGCCGCTCTGGAATCCGTCGCTTATCAGACCCGCGACCTGCTGGATGCGATGCGCAAGGACTGGAAGGGCGCCTCCGCCAAGACCGTGCTCAGGGTCGATGGCGGCATGGTGGCGTCGGACTGGACCATGCAGAGACTGGCCGACATTCTCGACGCGCCGGTCGATCGGCCGACCATACTGGAGACGACCGCGCTGGGAGCGGCCTGGCTCGCCGGTTCGAGAGCCGGCGTGTGGCCGAAGGCGCGAGAATTCGCAAAAAGCTGGGCGCTGGAGCGGCGCTTTCAGCCGGAGATGGACGCTTCCAGCCGTGCGGCGAAACTGTCGGGCTGGCGCGATGCCGTGCGCAGGACACTGAGCACCTAAAAAGGGCCGCGCCATTTGGCGCGGGCCTTCTACTCACAAGCATACGCTACTCATACGCCACTCACACTATCCGTGGATCAGTACGGCGAGCGGCACTCCTGGCGCGGCCCATTGTACGGCTGGAAGGTGTTGTCCGATGCCCGGTAGCTCTTGTAGCGGTCGTAGCACCACTGGACGTGCGAGTTGCCTTCATAGACACGATTGCTCTCGCTGTTGACGATCGCACCGGTGATCAATGCGCCAGTCGCGAAAGCGGCAAGCGGGAACCAGTAATCGCCATGGCGGCGGTAACCGCGACGGTATTCACGATAGCCGCGATGGCCGTTCCAATAACTTCCACCATCATAGTTTCGCGCAAAGTTACGATTGCGGTTGAAGTTGCGGTTGCTGAAGTTTCGATTGCCGTGGCGGTTGTTCATCCAGGGCTTGTAGTCGACGTTCTGTGCATCGCTAGAAGCTGATGACGTCTGCGGCACAAACATCTGGGCTGCTTCCGCCGGCATGGCGGCCGCCGCGGCAAAAGATATTGATAGCGTGGTCGCCAGTATACCCGTTGCGAGCTTGTTCATGGTCTTCTCCTTCGAAAGGGTGATTGACGTCCCTTGTGGCGAGGTAACGAGCGATCTTACCGATGGTTCCTCATGAACCGCCAAGTTGCTGATTTGTAATGTTTCTCGGTTGGGTCGGCAGCCCATTGAAAAGTTCTGCCGGCTGCTCGGGGGATTTGGAGCCTTCGGGACGTCTTATCAGGCGAAGTGACCATGCTTGAAACAGCCGGCCTTTTGACGCTCTTTTCCGGTTGACCGGTCGCGGCACTCTCCCTATGTTCCGCGCAATTTCGAGGGCGGCCTTTTCGAGCCCGAGGGAGCGCGTAGCTCAGCCGGTAGAGCAACTGACTTTTAATCAGTAGGTCATGGGTTCGAATCCCATCGCGCTCACCATCGTCAAATGTCTTGCCAGCGCTTTTTGATTTGTCCGTGTATCTTGTCGCGCTCAACGACTGTTCAGATGCTTCATGACAGATGCACGTCCAAAACGGCGGCTTTCTTGGCGATCAACCCTTCCAGATCGGCGTCGGATCGCTTCGTTCCCGTCCGTTCGCGCAGCAACGAGATCACGGAGCTCATCGAAAGCCGCGCCGTGCGATCGCTCAGGATGGCGTCCACCGCGCCGGCAACATCGGGGGTCTCGGTCGGTGCTCGCATAATCGGTTCCTTTCTGTTCAGGTCGGCGTCGGCGCCGTTGGCCGGTCCCCTTACGCCGCGGTCGAAGATGACGGCCAAGCCGTTCTTCACGGCGAGGGCGGCGACCATGTCGTCGAGGTCGTGATCGGAAAGCGCTCGCTCAGAAGGATCAGGTTTCAGGGTTCTGCGGATCACTCGGGCAGCCTGGTCCGTGGACACAAAGCCGAAATGCCGTTTTCTGGCCTCGACATATTGCTCGATGATCATACTCAGACGCCGGGCTGCGATATCCCTGGGTTCCTGCATCTGGGCCTCCTTCGACCGCCGTAAGCGCAGGTCGGCACCAACAGGAAATAGGGCGGCTGCGTCGAGCCAAACAGGGGACGGATCGATCATTCGTCGCACTTTCCAATGATTCCGGAACGATCCCGGCCCTGATGCATTTTGGCTCTATGACCAGCTTATTGAGGGACGCCGGGACATGAAGATCGCCCATGTCGCGCCGCTGTACGAATCGGTGCCGCCAAGACTGTACGGGGGTACCGAGCGCATCATCTCATACCTTACCGAAGCGCTCGTCGACCTCGGCCACGAGGTGACCTTGTTCGCCAGCGGCGATACGAAGACCTCGGCCAAGCTCGTGCCGTGCCGCGAAAGGGCGCTTCGTCTCGATCCCCGCCCGCTGAAGTCGGAGATCGCGGCGCATCTGTCCATGCTCGACGAGGTGAGGAAACGCGCCGACGATTTTGACGTCGTTCATTTCCATCTCAGCCATTTCCTGCATTTCCCGTTTTTCCGCGATATGCCGCAACGCACGGTGACGACCCCGCATGGCAGGCTGGATTACGTGGATCTCGCGCAGGCCTATGACCGGTTTCCGCGGTTCCCCATGATTTCCATATCCCGCAGCCAGCGGGCGCGGTTCGCGTCCGCCAATTGGCTTGCGACAATCCATCACGGGTTGCCGCTTGGGCTTTATGAGCCCGATTTCGAAGCGGGCTCGGACGGGACCTACCTTGCGTTTCTCGGCCGAATGTCGCGCGACAAGCGGCCGGATAGGGCGATCGAGATTGCCCGCCGCACCGGCCTGAAACTGAAGCTCGCCGCCAAGGTCGGCGATGGCGACCGCGCCTATTTCGAGGAAGTCGTGCAGCCGCTCATCGATGGCGACCGGGTCCAATATGTCGGCGAGATCGGCGAGGACCAGAAGGCCAGGTTCTTGGGCAATGCGGCTGCCTTGCTGTTCCCCATCGATTGGCCCGAACCCTTCGGGCTTGCGGTGATCGAGGCCATGGCCTGCGGAACCCCGGTCATGGCCTGGAGTTGCGGCGCCATGCCCGAGATCATCGATCATGGGGCCACCGGCTTTGTCGTCGAGACCATCGAGGATGCCGTCGCCTCGATGCCTGCTCTCCTGCAGCTCGACAGGCGACGAATAAGAACCGCCTTCGAAAGGCGGTTTTCGGCCGACAGAATGGCCAGGGATTATGTCGCGGCTTATTCGCGGCTGAGCGATGGTCTCGAAGAAAGCAGAGCTTCGTAGACCTTCACCCGTTCGGAAACCAACACGGGACAATCTTCTTGACCATTACCCAACTCGACGAGCGCAAGCTCGATCCTGCAATCGCACTGGCTTCACTCGACGAAACCGCGCCCCGGGAGCCGCATCGGCTTTACGCCCTCAAGCACGGTGACTGCTTTGCCGTCGCCGATGCCTATGGCGACATACGCGGCGCCGGCGACGGCTTCTTCCGTGACGACACGCGGATGCTCTCCGAATTTCGCCTGACCGTCGGCGGACGGTCGCTCTCATTGCTTGGCGCATCGCTTAGCCAGGACAACGTCCTGTTCACGAGCAATCTGACCAACCTGCCGATCGAGAGCGCCGCTGGCCGCCAGATTCCGCAAGGTGCCCTTCATATCGAGCGGGTCAGACTGCTGTGGCAGGAAAGACTGTATGAACGCATAACGCTCTCCAACTACAGCCGGGAGCATTCGACCGTCCTTCTGTCGCTGCGCTTCGGTGTCGATTTTCGCGACATGTTCGAGGTTCGGGGTTCGACGCGTCCCAAGCGAGGAACTGCCCACACGGCCGAGATCGATCGGAACTCGGTCTTGCTGCGCTACGAAGGCTTGGACAAGGTGGTGCGCACGTCCGCGATATCGTTTTCGCAGACGCCCGATCAATTGACCTCCGAGCGGGCGGATTTCTTCATCGCGATCACCAAGCGCAGCAGCCAGACGCTTTACGTGGAAGTGGGCGGCGAGACGACAGACCGGCCCGAAAGCGGCCGGTTTCGGGCCGCCGCCGCCCGCGCCCGTTTCGGCATGCGCGCCAAGCGGCGGCATGGCGCGACGCTGCACAGTTCGGGCCGTGTTTTCAATGATTGGATGGAACGCGCCCGCGCGGACGTGGCGTTGCTCACGACGGAATTGGCGACCGGCCCTTACCCCTATGCCGGCATTCCATGGTTTTCCACCGCCTTCGGCCGGGACGGGGTGATTTCCGCCTTGCAGATGCTTTGGCTCAATCCAGGCCTGGCCCGCGGCGTGCTTGCGTTTCTCGCCCAGCACCAGGCGACCGAGACCTCTCTCTTCAGCGATTCCGAACCCGGCAAGATCATGCACGAGACGCGCAAGGGCGAGATGGCGGCGCTCAGCGAACTGCCGTTCGGCCGCTACTATGGCGGTGTCGACACGACGCCGCTCTACATCCATCTCGCCTGCGCCTATGCCGACCGCACGGGAGACACGGCTTTCATCGACAGCCTTTGGCCATCGCTGTGCGCGGCGGCCGAGTGGATCGAAACAGCGAGCCGTCCCACAGGGTTCCTCACCTACCAGCGCGCCGCGGAGTCAGGGCTTGCCAACCAGGGGTGGAAGGACAGTTTCGATTCCGTCTTCCATGCCGACGGCCGCTTTCCAAAAGGACCGATAGCGCTGGTCGAGGTCCAGGGCTACGTCTTCGCGGCGTTCCAGGGATTGGCAAAGCTTGCGCGGTTGCGCGGCGAAGAGGAGCGGGCGCAAGATTGGGAAGTGCGCGCGGATGCCATTCGCCAACACGTCGAACGTCACTTCTGGATCGAAGACCTCGGCTATTATGCACTGGCGATCGATGGCGATGGCCAGCCCTGCAAGGTGCGCACGTCCAATGCCGGTCACCTGCTCTATGTCGGCCTTCCCAGTCCGGATCGCGCACGCATGGTCGCCGACCAGCTGCTGTCGGCTTCGTTCCATTCCGGCTGGGGACTGAGAACGCTGGCCGACGACGCGATCTTTTTCAATCCGATGTCCTATCATAACGGGTCGATCTGGCCGCACGACACCGCGATCTGCGCGGCCGGACTGGCACGATACGGGATCCGCGACAGCGTGGTGCGGTTGATGAGCGGAACCTTCGAATCCGCGGTTCACTTCAACATGCGGCTGCCCGAACTGTTTTGTGGTTTCACGCGCGCGGCCGGCGAAGCGCCGATCGCCTATCCGGTGGCCTGCCTGCCGCAGGCCTGGTCCGCGGGCTCCGCCTTCATGCTCATGCAGGCCTGCCTGGGCCTCCAGATCGACGGCCGGACCAACGAAATTCACGTGACCCAGCCGCGCTTGCCGATCGGTATCGACAACCTCGTCCTTCGCCATCTCTCGGTAGGAGACGTGGCGGTGGATCTGACGTTTCAACGCGTGGGAGATCGTGTCGGCGCCTTCCTCGCCGATGCGCATGAGGGTCTGGTCCCTCTGGTGGTCAGGAGCTGAAAAATCGGAACCATCATGGGGTCCGGAACGTTGGATTGCCATGCCAAGGATGCTGGAGTTCCTGTCGGTGGATTTGCCGCATCGCATTGAAAGGTAATCAATTCGAAATGCCCGACAACAGTTCGTATCTGGTCGTCCCTTCGGCTGCAACGTGGCTCTTCATCATCGCAATTGTCGGTACCTTGTGCATCGCCCTGACCCTGGCGATTTCGCGGGCGAATCGGGCCAGAAACGCGAAGCGCACTCGCCTCGAAGCAGGGCCCGCTCGCAGTCCGCTGCCGGAATTCGAAAAGAATGGGCAATCCGCTACCGCCGCGCTCGTCCAATGGTCGCCGGAAACCTTGCGTCACATTCTGGCGAAGGAACTTCCGGACGCGCAGGTGATCGTGGTCTCGAACCGTGAACCCTATATCCACAACCGCAACGGCGACGAAATCCAGCTGGTCGTGCCCGCCAGCGGCTTGGTCTCGGCCCTGGAGCCGATTACGCGCGCCTGTGCCGGCACATGGATCGCCTATGGAGGCGGCTCGGCCGATGCACTTGTCGTCGATGAAAATGACCGCGTCGAGGTGCCGCCGGAAAATCCTTCCTATACGTTGCGCCGCGTCTGGCTGAGCGAGGAAGAACTGCAGGGCTATTACCTGGGCTTTGCCAATGAAGGGCTATGGCCGCTGTGCCACATTGCCTTCACCCGGCCGACCTTCCGCGCTTCGGACTGGGAGGCCTATGAGGCGGTCAATCGCAAATTCGCCGAGACGGTTGTCGCCGAGGCCCGCAACGAACGGCCGATCGTTCTAGTCCAGGACTATCATTTCGCGTTGTTGCCGCGGATGATCCGGGAGCGCCTGCCGGAAGCGATCATCATTACCTTCTGGCACATTCCATGGCCGAACTCCGAGGTCTTCAGCATCTGCCCGTGGCGCGAGAAGATTCTCGAAGGGCTGCTTGGCAGTTCAATCGTCGGCTTCCACACGCAGTTTCATTGCAACAACTTCATCGACAGCGTCGACCGCTTCCTGGAGAGCAGGATCGAGCGCGAGGATTCCGCGATCTCCTATGGCGGCCAGATCAGCCTGGTTCATGCCTATCCGATTTCGATCGAATGGGACCCGGCGCGACAGGCCAAGCTGCCCGATGTGGCGCAATGCCGCCGGCTTGTTCGTGAGAAATTCGGGCTGGCGGATGATGTCAGGCTGTGCGTTGGCGTCGAACGTCTCGACTACACCAAGGGCATCCTCGATCGCTTTACCGCACTCGATGAGCTGCTGACGCTTCATCCGGAATGGATTGGCAAGGTCGCCTTCCTGCAGATAGCGGCCCCCAGCCGCGGAAGCTTGCCCGCATATCAACAGCTGCACGAGGAATGTCTGCGCCAAGCCGACGACCTCAACCTGCGCTATGGCCGTGACGGCTACACTCCCGTCCTGATGGTGACGGAACATCATTCCCAGGATCAGGTCTACGAAATCTACCGGGCCGCCGACGTGTGCATGGTCACAAGCCTGCATGATGGCATGAACCTTGTGGCCAAGGAGTTCGTCGCGGCGCGCGATGACGAACAAGGCGTCCTCCTGCTGAGCATGTTCGCCGGCGCCTCGAAGGAATTGCTGGAGGCGCTGATCGTCAACCCCTACGACGCCACGATGATGGGAGACGCCTTGTTGCAGGCTTTGACGATGTCGGCGGATGAGCAGCGGCAGCGCATGCAACGGATGCGTGAGATCGTTCGCGAGAACAATGTCTATCGGTGGGCAGGCAGCATGCTTCTCGATGCCGCGCGCTTGCGCAAACGCGTTGCGGTCGATCGCGCCGTCGGCGCGGCCCCGACGTCATCAGGCAATGTGATATCGCTGCTTGATCGCAGACGCGTGGCGGCACTGTGATGTTGTCCTTGCCAAAACTGTCCGCGCCTGAAGTCCCCAGAGGGCAGTGGTGCCTTTTCCTGGATATTGACGGCACGCTTCTGGAACATGCCGCGCATCCCGATGCCGTGGTTGTCAGCAATGGGTTGCGTACGCTGTTGGCGGGGCTCGAATTGCAATTGGACGGAGCCCTGGCGTTCATCACGGGACGGTCGATCGCCGCGGTCGACCATCTCTTCCAGCCCCTAAGATTGCGCGCCGCCGGGCTCTATGGGCTTGAGCACAGGCTCACGCGTGACGGTCCGGTGGAGGCGGCTGGCGAGCCGGCCGATATTGCCGCGCTTGCCGAGGAAGTCGAAGCGGAACTGGCCAGCGCGGACGTCTATATCGAGCGCAAGGGTCCGATCCTGGCAATCCACACACGCGCGGCGCCGCACTTGTTGCAGCGCGCGACGCAACTGGTCGAACAGGCGCTGGAGAGGTTGCCCGTGGGATATCGGGTGCTGGCGGGTAATGCCGGCGTTGAATTGATGCCGCTGGAGGCAGCGAAGGGCGCGGCAATCAGGCGCTTTTTGGATCTGCCGGCTTTCGAGGGGAGGCGGCCAGTGTTTCTGGGCGATGACACGTCCGACGAGAATGGGTTCGAGGCCGTCAATGAGATGGACGGCATTTCGATCCGCATCAAACCGCGCGGGCCGACAGCGGCTCGATACACGCTTGCCGGCGTGGACGAGGCCTTGGCCTGGCTGGGTGCGGTAAGCCTCGCTCAGGTCCGCTGAGGCGGCTCAGCCTTCCCCGAAAACAAGAGAAACATTGCCGCCGGCGTGACGCTCGAGGCGGCCGGCGAGATCAAGTTCCAGGAGCACCATGAAGACTTGGGCGGGGTGCAGACCGGTGTGGCGAATGATTTCATCGACTGGCACGGGTGTCGGCCCCAGTGTCTCGATCACCTTGGCGCGGTCGCTCTCGCCCGGTGGCGGGGTGGCTGAAAAGTCAGGCGGATCTTCAAACGGCGGCACCTCGGGCGCGCGCATTCCGGTCAGCGGCGCGATCGCCCGGGAAATGTCTGAAGCTTCCGTCACCAGCGTGGCGCCGTCCTTGAGCAGGCCATTGGTTCCGACGGCGCGCGGATCGAGTGGGGAACCGGGTACCGCGAAGACCAGCCGGCCCATCTCGCCGGCAAGCCTGGCGCTGATCAGCGAGCCTGAGCGCTGCGCTGCTTCAATCACGACCAATCCAAGCGCAGCACCGGCGACAAGGCGGTTGCGGCGCGGAAAATCCTGGGCGCGCGGCTGCCAGCCGAACGGCATTTCCGATAGGATGGCGCCGCGCTCGGCAATGTCATCGCACAGGCCGGCATTTTCGGGCGGGTAGGGCAGGTCGAGCCCGCCGGCGAGCACTCCGACCGTACCGGTCGAGAGGCTGCCCTGATGCGCCGCCGTATCGATGCCACGTGCCAGGCCGGAGATGATGCCGTAGCCGTCCCTTCCGAGATCGGCGGCCAGCATGCGCGCCATCTTGATGCCGGCAAGCGACGCGTTGCGCGCGCCGACGATCGCGACCCCAGGCAACCGGAACACCGCGGCATTGCCCTTGATCGCCAGCAGCGGCGGCGGATTGTCCATGCTGCGCAGCAACGGCGGATAGTCTGCCTCGCCAATGCCGACAAAGCGTGCACCGATCCGTCGTGCGGCTTCCATCTCGGCCTCGGCTTCGGCAATGGAAGGGATGCGCACGATCCGGTTGGCGCCGCCGGAGATCATCAGTTCCGGCAGCATTTCCAATGCGACTTCCGCCGAACCGAAGCGGTTGATCAAGTCGCGAAAGGAGGCCGGGCCGACATTCGGAGTACGGATCAGCCGTAGCCAGCTCAGCCGCTGGCGATCGCTGAGACGCGGCCCTGCGGCCGGTTCGCTCACCCCTTGGCTCCGATCTTGCCCTCGGTGCCGGCAAGCAGCCGCGAGATGTTGGCTCTATGCTTGATGAAAACAATGATGCTCATGACCACGAACAGGGCGGCAATCTGGGGTGTGCTCATGAAATAGAGGGCGATCGGGACGACGACGGCCGCGACCAGCGCCGCCAGGGAGGAGAAGCGAAACAAGAAAGCCACCGCCAGCCAGACGACGGCGAAGATCAGTGCCACCTGCCAGGCGAGGCCGATCAGCACGCCGAGATAGGTGGCGACGCCCTTGCCGCCTTTGAAGCCCAGCCAGACAGGGAAGAGGTGACCGAGAAAGGCACCAAGGCCGGCCCAGACCGCCGTCTCGGGCGCGAAATGGCCGGCGATCAAAACGGCAGCGGTGCCTTTCAGCGCGTCGAGCAGCAAGGTCGCGGCGGCAAGCCCCTTGTTGCCGGTGCGCAGCACGTTAGTGGCGCCGATATTGCCGGAACCGATCTTGCGCACGTCGCCGAGGCCAGCGGCGCGGGTGAGCAGCAGGCCGAATGGAATCGAGCCCAGCAGATAGCCGAAAACCAGTGCCAGGATCAGGCCGTAAGTCATTGGTTCCCCCGCATTTCCCCCAACCATCCCCGACGTGACATGGCCACTGCCGGTTCAGGCTGAAAACACTGTGCGGCCCGCCACCAGCGTTTGCAAGACCTTGCCTTGCAGCCGCGCCCCTTCGAAACAGGTGTTCTTCGAGCGCGAACGAATGCCGCTTTCACTGACGATCCAGGGTTCGTCCAGATCGACAAGCGCAAGGTCCGCAATGGCACCCGGCTTCAGCGTGCCGCCTGGCAATCCAAAAAGCCTCGCCGGCGCGGTGGACAAGGTTTCGATCAGCCTGAGCAACGGCACATCGCCATTGTGGTAGAGGCGCAAGGCCGCGCCCAGCAGGGTTTCGAGGCCGATGGCTCCTGCTGCCGCATCGGCGAAGGGCAGGCGCTTGGTGTCGACATCCTGCGGATCATGCGAGGAGACGATGATGTCGACCGTTCCGTCCTTCACCGCCTCGATGACAGCCAGCCGGTCTTCCTCGGCCCGCAGCGGCGGCGTCAGGCGAAAGAAGGTGCGATACTCGCCGACGTCGTTTTCGTTGAGCGACAGATTGTGGATCGAGACGCCCGATGTCACCGCCGCGCCATCGGCCTTAGCCCGCGCCATGGCGCCTGCGGCCATCGCCGTCGAGATCTTTGCCGCATGGTATGAACCGCGCGTCAGCCGCGCCAGCGCAAGGTCCCGCTCGAGCGGGATGGATTCGGCTTCACGCGGAATGCCGGAAAGGCCGAGCCAACTGGCGTACAGGCCTTCATTCATGACGCCCGACGAACCGAGGTCGGCATCCTGCGTTTCATGGACGATGGTGGCGCCGAAGTCGCGGGCATAGGTCAGCGCGCGGCGCATCACCAGTGCGCTCGATATGGTGTGCCGGCCATCGGTGAAGGCCACGGCGCCCGCCTCGCGCAGCAGGCCGAACTCCGTCATCTCGCGGCCGTGGAGGCCCTTTGTGATGGCGGCGGCCGGAAAGATGTTGACGACAGCCGTATCCTTGGCGGTGCGCAGCACGAATTCGACCAGCGCCACATTGTCGATCACCGGGTCGGTGTCGGGCATCATGACGATCGACGTCACCCCGCCGGCGGCCGCGGCGATGCTTGCCGAAGCGATGGTTTCGCGATGCTCGCCGCCCGGTTCGCCGATGAAGACGCGGCCGTCGATCAAACCCGGGATGATCGCTTTGCCGGCGCAGTCGATTGCCGTGGCGCCGTCGGGGGCGCCCTGGTTCAGCGCCGCCTTGCCCGCGGCAACGATTTTCTTGCCATCGACGATGACGGAGCCCACTTCGTCGATCCCGCGCGAAGGGTCGACGATGCGGGCACGTTCAAAGACCGTGATGCTCATGCGCCGCGGCCCTCTTGATTACGGCCCTCTTGATTACGACGGGGATCGAGCAGCGCTTCCATCACCGCCATGCGCACGGCGACGCCCATCTCCACCTGTTCCTGGATGACGCTTTGCGGGCCGTCGGCGATTTCGGAGGCGATCTCGACCCCCCGGTTCATCGGGCCAGGATGCATGACCAGAGCATCGTCCTTGGCCGCCTTGAGCTTTTCGGCATCGAGGCCGAAATAGCGGAAATATTCGCGCACCGACGGCACGAACGCGCCTTCCATGCGCTCGCGCTGCAAGCGCAACATCATCACCACATCCGCGTCCTTGAGGCCTTCCGCCATCGACCGGCAGACGATCACGCCCATCCTGTCGATGCCCGACGGCAGCAGCGTCGAGGGCGCCACCACCCGCACCTGTGCGCCAAGCGCGTTGAGCAGCATGATGTTGGAGCGCGCCACGCGCGAATGCAGGATATCGCCGCAGATCGCCACGATCAGCTTCGACAGCGGACCCTTGGCGCGGCGAATGGTGAGCGCGTCGAGCAGCGCCTGTGTCGGGTGTTCATGGGCGCCGTCGCCGGCATTGACCACCGAGCAACCGACCTTCTGCGCCAGAAGGGCCGCGGCGCCCGCCGACTGGTGGCGGATGATCAATATGTCGGGCCGCATGGCGTTCAGTGTCATCGCGGTGTCGATGAGCGTTTCGCCCTTCTTCACCGAAGAACTCGCCACCGACATGTTCATGACATCGGCGCCAAGCCGCTTTCCGGCCAACTCGAACGAGGACTGCGTGCGGGTCGAGGCTTCGTAGAAGAGGTTGATCTGGGTTCGGCCGCGCAGCGTCGAGGTCTTTTTCTCGGATTGCCGCGAGATCGCGACGGCCCGATCCGCCCTGTCGAGCAACAGCTCGATGTCGGCGGGCGAAAGATCGCTGATGCCCAGAAGATGGCGGTGAGGATAGAGTGGCAGGGACGAAGCGTCGGTCATCTCAAGGGGCTGCTATAGGGTGCGGATTTCGCGCCCGCAAGCGCCTGCCTCGGATTGGGGCCGTTCTCCTCAATTTTTTCGTGTAGATAGCCGATTAAACCGGCCGGTATTTTCATCGCGCGCGCGGCAACGCTTGGCTATATCTAGCCGATGGCCTTGGATTCGTGGCTTTCGGACGATAAGGGCCTTTCTACCGATAGAGGATTGGGCGTGACCGACGACGTAACGAACCAGCCGCCGCCGCTGACGGGCGGCAACGCCTGGCGAGGTGATCCGTTGCTGATCCAGCTTGCCGAGCGCTTTTCGGATCCGGTGCGCAAGGATCTCGACGGGCTTGGCCGTTTCGTGCTCACGCAGGAAGCGCAGGAACTGGCGCGCCTGGCCAATGTCGAGACGCCGAAACTCAGGACGCATGATCGCCAGGGACGGCGCATCGACCTGGTCGAATTCCATCCTGCCTACCATGCCTTGATGCGCCGCTCGGTGGCCAACGGGCTGCACTCCTCGGTCTGGGAAAATGGCGACGCCGAGATCGGCCGCCGCCATCAGGTGCGGGCCGCCCGTTTCTACCTGACGGCGGAACTCGAGACCGGGCACCTGTGCCCCATCACCATGACCAGCGCCTCGCTGGCAGCGCTGATGGCCAGCCCAAAGCTGTTTCGTGAATGGGCGCCGCGGGTGACGACGCGCAAATACGACCAGGGCCAGAAGCCGCCGGTCGAGAAGACCGGACTGACGCTCGGCATGGGCATGACCGAGAAACAGGGCGGCACCGATGTGCGCGCCAATGTGACCAGGGCGGAACGTGTCGGCAACGGCTTCTATCGCCTGACGGGACACAAATGGTTCATGTCGGCGCCGATGTCGGATGCTTTCCTGGTGCTGGCGCAGGCGCCGGAGGGGCTGTCCTGCTTCCTGGTGCCACGTGTGCTCGGCGACGGGTCGGGCAATGGCTTTCGCTTCCAGCGGCTGAAGGACAAGCTCGGCAACCGCTCCAACGCGTCTTCCGAGGTGGAATTCGTCAACGCCATCGGCGAGATGGTCGGCGAGCCCGGCGCCGGCGTGAAGACGATCATGGACATGGTGACGCTGACGCGCCTCGACTGCGCGGTGGCGTCCTCGGCGATCATGCGGGCGGGGCTGGCCGAGGCGATCCATCATGCCCGCCATCGCCAGGTGTTCGGCTCGACCCTGATCGAACAGCCTTTGATGCAGCGCGTGCTGGCCGACATGGCGCTCGATGTCGCCGCTGCGACCGCCCTGTCATTCCGGCTGGCCCGTTCCTTCGACGAGGCGGCGAGCGATCGCGGCGAGGCGGCATTCGCCCGCGCCATGACGCCGGTCGTCAAATACTGGGTCTGCAAGATCGCGCCGCCGCTGCTCTACGAGGCGATGGAGTGCCTCGGCGGCAATGGCTATGTCGAGGAAGCGCCGCTCGCCCGCTACTACCGCGAGGCGCCCGTCAACGCGATCTGGGAAGGATCGGGCAATGTGATGGCGCTCGATGTGCTGCGCGTGCTTGGCCGCGCGCCGGGCCTCTTCGAAGAAGTGCTGGCCGGCATCGACCGTGACCTTGGCGCCGGCGGGCGCGGCACGATTGGCGTTTTGAAGGCGGCCATGCAGGTGGCTTCGACGGACGAGGGCTCGGCTCGGCTGCTGACGGAACAACTGGCGCTGTCGGCCGCGGCCGCCGAGTTGCGCCGGCTGGGGGCAGGGCGAATTGCCGATGCCTTCGTGGAGACGCGGCTCGCCGGCCAATGGCGCAACACCTACGGCATGCTCGATGCCCGTCACGACGCCCGCATGATCATCGATACGCTCTACCCACCGGTGAACTGACCGCGACGCCATCCATTTTCGAGGCGCGTCGATGGAGCCTTCACCGGGCCTGTCGTCGCCGTTAACCTTAACAAATGGTTTCGATTGCGACGGCGAAGCGCAAAGCCCACTGTCATTCCTGGCGAAACAGGAATCACGATGCGACACGTATTGACCTCCTTTCTGTCGGCGCACTGGGCGATCGTTTTCGCCCTGTTGGCGCTCGTCTGCATCGACGGAAACCGAGGTGTGGCGGCGGCGCTTGGCTTACTCGGTGTGACCGCCGAGGGCGCGCGCGCCGTCAATCTGGAGAACATTGTCGTGGTCGCTCCGCTGGCGACCGCATTGCTGGTCGTGGCGGTGCTGTTCTTCTGGGCCTTTGTCGATTCGCTGATCAGCGACGCGTCCAGCTCGGGCGCCGACAGCGTCGTTCGTATCGCCTTTATCTCTGCTTCTGGCTTAATGTCGGTGATCCTGATCGGCGGCGCGGCCCAGGGCATCAACGGCCTGTTCATGGTGGTGGCCGTGCAATTGGCAGCACTTCTGGCCTCCTATGTCGCGATGCTCGCCGAACGGCGTTCGGTAGCCGCATTGGATGAGGACGATTTCCACGCCACGGCGCACAACATGGCAAAAGCCGCGGCGCATAACTCACTGCTATCCCTGATATCGGGCCGTGCCGGGCCGGCCAGGAAGGGAGGCCGCTGATGCGCTACATCTTCGCGTTGTGGGCGGCGCCGATGGCGCTGTTCTGGGGCTGGTTCTACCTGTCGCTCAACGACATGAATTTCGGCTATGTGATGCTGACGCGCCAACTGCACGACTTCGTGTTCCAGCTCTACGGGCAGATGCTCGGCATCGATCCCGCCATCATCCCGGGCATGGTGGCGAAGGCCTGCGTGTTCGACGGCCTGCTGCTGATGGCGATATGGGCGTTTCGCAGGCGCCGCGAGATCTTCGGCTGGATCAGGCGGCGCTGGACGGGTCCGATTCCGTTCGAGCGGCTGCATCGAGCGACTGAAGCCGGTCCAAAACTCCCTGCAGAATAAAGGCGGCCGCCGCCGAATCGATCTTGCCGGCGCGTTTGGCGCGCGAGAAGTCCATTTCGATCAGCGTCCTTTCGGCCGCGACGGTCGATAGCCGCTCATCCCAGAACACGAAGGGCAGGTCGCTCAGTTGCGCCATGTTGCGGACGAAGGCGCGCGACTTCTGCGCGCGCGGGCCTTCCGACCCGTCCATGTTGATCGGCAGTCCGATCACCACCGCACCGACATTCTCCTTCTTCAGCAACGCCAAAAGGACGGCGGCGTCGAGCGAGAATTTCCTCCGCATGATAACCGGACGCGGATGAGCGAAGGAGAAACCCCGGTCGGAAACCGCGACGCCGATCGTCTTGTCGCCGAGATCGAGCCCCGCCAGGGTCGTGCCGTTGGCGAGCCGTGCCGGTAGTTGCTCAATCGTGATGACAGCCAACGGATTTCCTTCGTCTTTTCGGCGGCACGCATCTTTCCGCATGCGTGGCCGACACTATACCCTTTGATCTCGATACCCTTTGATCTCAGGGCTATCGGCGTTCTATCCTGTGGCAAGGCAAAAATCGAGGAAATGCATTCATGAAACTGACCTGGTACGGCCACTCGGCCTTCCGCATCGAAACCGGTGACGCGAAGATCCTCATCGACCCCTATCTGATTGGCAACCCGTCCTGGACAGACGGATGGGAAGGACCGGCCGAAGGGATCACGCATGTCCTGCTGACCCATGGACACAGCGATCATATCAGCGGAGCCGTCGAAGTGCTTGGCAAGAGTGGCGCGCAACTGGTCGCCAATTTCGAGATCTGCATGTACCTGGTCGGCAAGGGCATCAGCGGCGATAAGATCAATCCCGGCAACATCGGCGGCACCGTCGATTGCGGCGGCTTCACCACCACCTTCGTCCAGGCGCTGCACTCCTCCTCGTTTGGCGAAGACGGCGGCAAGAACGTCTATCTCGGCAATCCCGGTGGGCTGGTTCTGCATTTCCCGGAAGACAGGACGCTCTACCACATGGGCGATACCGACATCTTTTCCGACATGGCGCTGATCAACGAATTGCACGAGCCGAAGATCGGCATCGTGCCGATCGGCGACCGCTTCACCATGGGCGGCGCCGTGGCGGCCCTTGCCTGCCGCCGCTTCTTCAAGTTCGACACGGTCATCCCTTGCCACTTCGGCACGTTTCCGATGATCGATCCGACGCCGGAGAAGTTCGAAGCCGGCATGGAAGGGTCCGGCGTCAAGGTGGCCTTGCCGCGGATCGGTCAGACGATTACCATCTAGAAATGGTCAAAGCGGAACAAATCCATGGCGTTGGGGCGATCTCTTTGCGTATCGATGTTTGTCGCGGCGTCGCCCGCGCTTGCCGCCGATGACTTCATCGAAGGCGTCTATCTCCAGTCGGAGGAACTTTGCGCGCAAGCCAAGAAGGATACGCTGCAGACGCTGATCGATGCCGGCAACATCGTTCTTTCGAAGAAGGGCCTGCAAGGCGTGGAATACAATTGCGAGTTCCTGCAGATCAGCAAGGCGACACGCTCGCCAAGCTGGGCGGTGACGGCCATCTGCCAGGAGCCAGGCTATGTCTTTCCCGATGTCCTGTCGGTGACGCAGATGAACCCGACGCAGGTCGATCTCGTGTCGGTCCGGCCCATCGACGATGAAAGCGAGGCGAGCGGCAACAGCGGCAGCTATTATCTGTGCGAAGGCATTGCCCTGCCATGAAGCTGTTTGCCCGATTGTCGGCCGGCGCATGTTGCGCGCCGCGCGCCGCGCCGCTATAGCCCGGACTGGTTTTCCCCGAGGCAAGTCCATGTCCGTTGATGTCAAGACAGTGAAGCGCGTCGCGCATCTCGCCCGCATCGCCGTGAGCGAGGAGGATGCCGCACGCATGACCGGCGAGTTGAACGCCATACTGGGCTTCGTCGAGCAACTGAACGAGGTCGATGTTTCCGGCATCGAACCGATGACGTCGGTGACGCCGATGGAGATGAAGAAGCGCGGCGATGTCGTCACCGACGGCAACAAGGCGGCCGACATCGTCGCCAACGCGCCGGCGACCGACGAGAATTTCTTCCTCGTGCCGAAGGTCGTGGAGTAAGGCGCCGATGGCAATCGAGATCGCCGTCGAAACACCGCTGCAGGACGACGTGCGCGGCCTGGTCAAGGAACTCAACGAGACCTTGCTGGAATTGACGCCGGCGGAGCACTGCTATCATCTTACGGTCGAGCAGATGGCCGGCCAGGACACCACCGTTTTCATCGCCCGCGATGAGGGCATCGCCATCGGCTGCGGGGCGCTGAAGCGCCATGGCGACGCCGTCGGCGAGGTCAAGCGCATGTACACGCGACCTTCGCATCGTGGTCGCAAGATCGGCGCCAGGATCGTCGAGCGGGTCGAGGCGCTGGCGAGGCGGGAAGGGCTGAAGCGGCTGGTGCTGGAGACCGGCGATCGCCATCCCGCCGCCTGGGCCGTCTATGAACGTGCCGGGTTCTCGCGCTGCGGGCCGGTGCTGGATTATCCCGATTCCGAGTGGTCGGTGTTTTACGAAAAGAGCCTTTGATGAGCGACCTGACCCGACTGACGATTTCGCAGGCCCGCGCCAAGCTGCGCGCCAAGGAAATCACCGCGACCGAGCTGACGGAAAGCTATCTCTCGGCTATCGACCGCGCCAATCCGGCGCTCAATGCCTATGTCGCGGTAACCGGCGATAAGGCGCGCGACATGGCCAAGGCATCAGACACCAGGCTGGCCAAGGGCGAGGGCAGCGCGCTGGAAGGCATTCCGCTCGGGATCAAGGACCTGTTCGGCACCGAGGGCGTCCATACCCAGGCCTGCAGCCACGTGCTCGACGGCTTCAAGCCGCGCTATGAATCGACCGTCACATCAAATCTGTGGGCTGACGGCGCTGTCATGTTGGGCAAGCTCAACATGGATGAATTCGCCATGGGCTCGTCCAACGAGACATCCTATTACGGTCCGGTCATCAACCCTTGGCGGCGTTCGCGCCTCGATACGGTGGTGATGCCGACGACGCATCAGGGTGACGGCGGCTTCGTATCGGCTGGCGGCACGAAAACCCAGCGCAGCCTGGACAATGCGCAGCTGGTGCCGGGCGGCTCGTCCGGCGGTTCGGCGACCGCCGTCTCGGCCTTCCTGTGCGCCGGCGCGACGGCGACCGACACAGGCGGCTCGATCCGCCAGCCGGCCGCCTTCACCGGTACCGTCGGCATCAAGCCGACCTATGGCCGCTGCTCGCGCTGGGGCATCGTCGCCTTCGCTTCGTCGCTCGACCAGGCCGGCCCGATTGCGCGTGACGTGCGCGACGCAGCCATCCTGCTCAAGTCGATGGCCTCGGTCGACCCGAAGGACACCACGTCCGTCGATCGGCCGGTGCCGGACTACGAGGCCGCGATCGGCAAGCCGATCAAGGGCATGAAGGTCGGCATTCCCAAGGAATATCGGGTCGACGGCATGCCGGAAGAGATCGAGGCCCTGTGGCAGAAGGGCATTGCCTGGCTCAGGGATGCGGGCGCCGAGATCGTCGACATCTCCCTGCCGCACACCAAATACGCGCTGCCGGCCTATTATATAGTCGCGCCCGCAGAAGCGTCTTCCAACCTCGCACGCTATGACGGCGTCCGCTATGGTCTGCGCGTGCCGGGCAAGGACATCGTCGAGATGTACGAGAAGACCCGCGCCGCCGGCTTCGGCCGCGAGGTCAAGCGCCGCATCATGATCGGCACCTATGTGCTGTCGGCCGGCTACTACGACGCCTACTATCTGCAGGCGCAGAAGGTGCGCAACCTGATCAAGCGCGACTTCGAAAACGTCTTTGCCGCCGGCGTCGACGTCATCCTGACCCCGGCGACACCGTCGGCCGCCTTCGGCATCGCCGACGAGGACATGGCCGCCGATCCGGTCAAGATGTACCTCAACGACATTTTCACGGTGACCGTGAACATGGCTGGCCTGCCGGGCATCGCCGTGCCCGCGGGCCTCGATCCGAAAGGATTGCCGCTCGGCCTGCAGCTGATCGGCAGGCCGTTCGAGGAAGAGACACTGTTCCAGACCGCCGCCGTCATCGAGCAGGCGGCCGGCACATTCCAGCCGGAGAAATGGTGGTAAGGATTTCGCCCGTCTCGAGGGAGGAGCGATGTTCTACTATCTTTCCAAGGTCTTCTGGTTCTTCATCCAGCCGCTTAACCTGACGATCTTCCTGCTTTTGGCGGGGCTGATCGCCGGGGTGACCGGCCGGCGGCGGCTTGCCGTCACCGGAAGTGCGCTGGCGTTTCTGATCCTTGCGTTGTCGGCCTGGACGTCGCTCGGCGCCATGATGCTCAATCCGCTGGAGGAACGCTTCCCCAAGCCGCCTCTGCCGGCGAAAATCGACGGCATCGTCGTGCTCGGCGGCGGCTTCGAGGGCGCCATCAACCTCGCGCGTGGCGGTTATGAATTGAGCAGCGGCGGTGATCGCATGGTCGAGACGGCGATCCTTGCCCGGCGCTTCCCGCAGGCCAAAGTGGTCGTGTCAGGCGGAAACGGTTCGCTTTTCCTCGATGGCGAGGGCGACGCCGACACCGCGCCGCGCCTGCTTGGCGCGCTGGGTGTTTCGGCCGACCGCCTCGTTCTCGAGGATAAATCCCGCAACACCTACGAGAATGCGGTCTTCAGCCGCGGACTTGTCGAACCCAAGCCGGGCGAGACCTGGCTGCTGGTGACGTCGGCCTTCCACATGCCTCGCGCCAAGGCGCTGTTCGACAAGGCCGGCTTTCCAACCGTTCCGTGGCCGGTCGATTATCGCACTTCTGGCAAGGAGGGCGTCGGCCTGTTCCGGGACAATGCGGCCGACTCGCTCGAAAATACGACCATGGCGGTCCGCGAGTGGATCGGGCTGTTCGCCTATTGGCTTTCCGGGCGCATAGACCGGCCGTTTCCTGCGCCAGGCGGCTGACCGATGACGGCGCGCCGCGCCGCCGAGAAGAACTGGCGCCGCACCAGCACGGCCAGCAGCAGAAGCGTCGACAGCACGAACACCACCGGATCGACGAACCAGCCGAGATAACCGATCGAGAAGAAGACGCCGCGCAGGCCCGAGTTGAAATGCTTGCCGGCCAGCATGTTCATTTGCGTCGCGCGCCACACGGCCGTCTCGGTGACCGGATTGCGCGAGGCTTCGCCATGCGGGATCGGCACGGCGCCGATCAGGATCGAGCAATAGTTGAACAGCCGGTAGGCCCAGCCGAACTTGAAGAAGGAAAAGGCCAGGATCAGCACCAGCCCCAGCACCTTGATCTGAAAAGCCGCCCGATCCGGCACGCCGCCGAGCGGCAGGTCGCTCAGCACCTCGATGACGCGGTCGGACGCGCCAAGCAGCGCGAAACAGCCGCCCAGCGCGATCAGCGAACTGGACGCGAAGAACGCGGTTCCCTGCTGCAGGCCGCTCATGATGGCGGTATCGACGATGCGGATCTCGCGCTCGGCCATGGTGCGCATCCAGGCCTCGCGTTGCGCATTCATGGCGGTCGTCAGGGACATGCGGCTGACCAGCTTGCCGTCGGATGCGAGCGTGTGCAGCAGCCATGCGAGGAGGAAAAAGCCCAGCGCCGCGAGATCGGTCGTCGACAGATAGGAGGAATCGCCCATGGTTGAGCTTACCATATCCCGCGATTGCTTCGGTCACCGGCTGTAGAGACAGACAACCAATGTCGCTGCCGGAGCAAACAAGGTCGGCAGGCGTTGCGCCGCGATTGTCAAAAGAGCGGAAACATCGGGGGGAATTCCTATATGTAGTCCTCGAAGCGCGCCCCAGGAGACAACGTGTTCCTTTCGGTTTTCGACCTGTTCAAGATCGGCATCGGCCCTTCGAGCTCGCACACGATGGGGCCGATGACGGCCGCGCGCCGCTTCCTCGACGAGATAGCGGGTGATGATTGGCCGCGCCCCGTAGGCGCCAAGGTCGCCCGCATCGGCGCCGGCCTGCATGGCTCGCTGGCCTATACCGGCATCGGCCATGGCAGCGACCGTGCGGTCATTCTCGGCCTCGCCGGCCAGACGCCGCAAACGGTCGATCCCGACCAGGCCGACGGCATTGTCGCCCGTATCACCGCCGACAGGCGGATTTCACCGCCCGGTCACCCGACCTATCATTTCGACCCGGCCACCGATCTGGTGCTCGACCGCAAGACACCGCTCACCGGTCACGCCAACGGCATGGCATTCCATGCCTACGACGCCGGCGGCCGGCTGCTGCTCAAGCGCATCTATTATTCGATCGGCGGCGGCTTCGTGGTTTCGGAAGAAGAGCTGCAGCGGATGAAGACCAAGGGCTCGGTCACGACTGAGGGCAAGAGCGTGCCGTATCCCTTCAAGAATGCGGCCGAGATGCTGAAGATGGGGGCCAAGAGCGGCCTTTCCATCGCGGAGATGAAGCGCGTCAACGAGGAGACGCAGATGTCGCGCGAGGAGCTCGACACCGGCCTCGATGCCATCTGGGACGCCATGAAGGGCTGCATCGACCGCGGCCTGTCGCAGGACGGCATCATGCCGGGCGGCCTTAAGGTGCGGCGCCGCGCCAGGCAGCTGCATGACAAGCTGCAGGAACAGTGGCAGCAGAACCGGCCGAACCCGCTGCTCGCCAATGACTGGCTGTCGATCTACGCGATGGCGGTCAACGAGGAGAATGCAGCAGGCGGGCGCGTCGTCACCGCCCCGACCAATGGTGCCGCGGGCACGCTGCCGGCGGTGCTGCGCTACTGGTTGCATTTCCATCCCGAGGCCGACCAGCCGAGCATTCGCGACTTCCTGCTGACGGCTGCCGCCGTCGGCGGCATCATCAAGTCCAACGCGTCGATCTCCGGCGCCGAGGTCGGCTGCCAGGGCGAGGTGGGTTCCGCCTCGGCGATGGCGGCCGCCGGCCTGTGCGCCGTCATGGGCGGCACGCCCGAACAGGTGGAGAATGCCGCCGAAATCGCGCTCGAACATCATCTTGGCATGACTTGCGACCCGGTCGGCGGGCTGGTGCAGGTGCCGTGCATCGAACGCAACGCGCTGGGTGCCGTCAAGGCGGTCACCGCCGCGTCCCTGGCGATCAAGGGTGACGGCACCCATTTCGTGCCGCTCGACGCGGCGATCGAGACCATGCGCCAGACCGGGCTCGACATGAACGAGAAGTACAAGGAAACCAGCCTTGGCGGCCTGGCGGTCAATGTCGTGGAGTGTTGAGGACGAACGTCTGGCACTGTGGAGAACTCGCACAGGCCGTTGACGCGTTCGCGCCCCGGACTAAACCTTAGCGCATGGCTCTCAATCTCCTAAAGCTTTGCGTCGGCTGCGACAGCGTCGAGGATCTCGAAGAGTGGATCGCCTTCCGTCTTGACGAGCGCCGCCGTGCCGGCGAACCAGCCGAACACTGGCACACCACCCGCATGATGCCCACGCGTGGCGACGAGGTCACCGACGGCGGCTCGCTCTACTGGGTCATCAAGGGCAGCGTGCAATGCCGCCAATTGATCACGGAAATCCGGCCGTTTACCGATGACGACGGCATCGGCCGCTGCCATTTGATGCTCGACCCCGAGGTGGTGCGCACCGACTGGCAGCCGCGCCGCGCCTTCCAGGGCTGGCGCTACCTGAAGCCGGCGGACGCGCCGGCCGATCTCGGCAAGGGCAAGGCCGGCTTGGTCGAGATGCCGCCGAAACTCAGGCGCGAACTGGCCGATCTCGGCTTGCTCTAGACGTTGGGCGGAAGGATTGCCCGTTCCGGCGCTGGCCTTTTCTGGCCCTCAATCTTGCCCCGCGCTGGACTTGCAAGCAGCGCGACAACGCCACATCTTGAATCCATGCGCGATGAAGAACTGTCGGGGCCGGAATGGCTCGCGGCGTGCAGGAACCAGTTCGCATGACGGCCCTCTTCCGCTGGGGTAAAGGTCATGATTCTGGCGCAGAGAAAGTGTTGAAGGACATCACGCGGCTGTCCAGACGGACAGGATATCTGCGGGGCGACGGGAAATGTTAGGCGCAATTATCGGTGTGGTCGCGTTGTTGCTGGTGCTCCTGGGAGCAGCCACGGCCTTTCTCCGCGCGGATCCGGCGCAACTGGCAAGCGGGATGAGAAAACTGGGGCCGATCCTGCTGGCGCTGGTCGGCGCCGCCGTGCTCCTTGTCGGTCGCCAAGGCATAGGCGGCGTCATCCTGTTCGTGGCAATCGCCTGGTATGGCGCCATGCACACGGGCCGGCCAAAGGCCAGGCCGGTTGCTGGAAAACGCGCAACCGTGCGGACGGCGGCACTCGAGATGGAACTCGATCACGATACGGGCGGCCTTGAAGGACTGGTCCTGGCTGGCCGCCACGATGGCAAGATGCTTGGCTCGATGACCCTTGCGGAGTTGCAGCATCTCTACCGCGAACTCTCCGGCGATGCGGAGAGCCGGCAACTGCTAGAGACGTATCTTGACGGCAGATTTCCCGTCTGGCGCAAACACGCTGAGACGAACGGTGGCGAAAGGCTGGGTGTTGCGCCAGGTCCGGGCGCCATGACTAAGGAGGAGGCCTACAAGGTCCTTGGTCTTGAAGCGGGGGCCGCCGCGGCGGATGTCCGCAAGGCGCACCGCCGCCTGATGCAGCGCCTGCACCCCGATATCGGCGGCACGTCTTTCCTGGCGGCGCGGATTAACGAAGCCAAGGACGTCTTGCTCTCCAACCACAATTAGTCTCCTTCGACGCAGTATTTTTCCGGGAGATTGTTGCCGCGCCGTCCTATTGCTGGACGGCGTAGCACTCGATTTTCTTCTTCTTCAAAGCGGTGCAGGCCTTCCAGGCGGCGTCCTTCGACCCGAAGCCGCCGAAACGGGCGCGGTAATAGGTGACGCCGTCCTTGTCGAAAGCGACGGTGAAGCCGGAAGCATCGGCCAGCACCTTGGGAGCCTGCTTGGTGGTCTTGTCGAGGAAAGCCTGGGCTTCGGATTGCTTGGGCGACGACGCGACCTGGATGGCCCAGCCCGACGGAACCGAAGCGGTGTTGACGGGGTCAACGGCCGGCGTGGGCTCGGCATAGGCGGCCACGACCTGCGCGGTGGCGACCTTGGGGGCGGCGACGATGACCGTCTTCACCTTCTTTGCCGGAACAACCAGCTTGGGCGCCTCGGCCTCGGCCGAATCCTCGTCCTCGCTATCGCCCTGGGCAACGGTCGCGTCGTCCGCGACAGCGGTATCGTCTTCGGCCACGGTCACTGGCTTTTCGTCGGGGGTCGGCGCGTCGTGCTTGGGCAGGAGAACCTTCGCAAGGGCCTTGATGGGATTGCTGTCAGCGTTGGCGACCAGATCGCCGCCACCACGAGTCGAGGCCCTCGGCAAATAGGTGTTGATCAAGCCAGCCATCTGGTTGTCGCGGCTGCCGCCCGACGTGCCACCCATGACAACGGCGACAAGACGCCGGTTGCCGTCATTGACGGACGAGACGAGATTGAAGCCGGAGGCGCGGGTATAACCGGTCTTGATGCCGTCGACGCCCTTGATGCGCCCGAGCAGACGGTTGTGGCCGTTGATGCGCTGGCGACCGTAGAGAAAGGACCGCTGCGCGAAATAGCCATAGTACTGGGGAAAATGCTCCCTGAGCGCGATGCCGAGCGTGGCCATGTCGCGCGCGGTGGTGAACTGCCCCGGGTCGGGGAGGCCGTTGGCGTTGCGGAAGACCGTGCCGTCCATGCCGAGCTGCCGCGCCTTGGCTGTCATCATGCGGGCGAAGTTGGTTTCGTTGCCGCCGATCATTTCGCCGAGTGCGGTCGCCGAGTCGTTGGCCGACTTGGTGACGATCGACAGGATCGCGGTCTCGACGGTGACCGATCCGCCCGGCTTCACGCCGAGTTTGGTCGGCGCCTCGGCGGATGCATGGGCCGAAAATACGACCGGCGAGTTTCTGTTGATCTTGCCCTTCGCCATCGCTTCAAAGGTCAGGTAGAGCGTCATCATCTTGGTCAGCGAGGCAGGGTAGCGCCGGCCATCGGCGTTAGCCGAGTAGAGCACCTTGCCGGTCTTGGCATCGACCACGATGGCAGCCGACTTCGCCGCCAGCGACGAGGCTGCGCCCGCGACGACGAATGTCATCGCCATGGCGAGGATCATGATCGTTTTGAAAGGAAACGCGGATTTGGAAACGATGCCCGACAACGCCTGACGCACTGGTAGTTCCTTTGAATTTCTCGTTGCGCTGGAGGCGGCAAAGGGATCCTGCCTCACTTCCGGCCAAGCTAGCGGGGCAGCGTTACCAATCCGTTTATGGTAACCGCCGCGTTCACCATTTTCTGGCGGTTTGAGCCTCTCTTTATTCTAATTTTAGCCATTGCCTGTGCCAGCGGGGTCGCGAGCCCTTGAATTCTTGACTTTTGTGCGGCGCACAATATATTATCATGCATTGCACAACGGCGCTCGGGGCAGGGCGCTTCAACCGTCCAGGGAGAGTATGAAATGACCCAGACCTATGAGGACTTCTCGAAATACGGCAAGGAGTTCGCCGACACCGGATTGAAGAGCTTCGCCTCCTTATCAAAGGGCGCGCAGGCGATCGCCACCGAGGCCGGCGAATACACCAAGAAGAGCTTCGAAGCCGGCAGCGCCGCTGTCGAGAAGCTGTTCTCGGCCAAGTCGCTGGACAAGGCGATCGAGATTCAGTCCGATTATGCCAAGCAATCCTACGAGGCGTTCGTCGCCGAGGCCACCAAGATCGGCGACCTCTATGCCGAACTCGCTAAGGAAGCCTACAAGCCGTTCGAATCGGTCGTTGCCAAGGCGAAGTAATTTTCGCCCGGGCGAGTGATTTCGCCCTGGAATTTCAAATCCGGCCCTTTGGGCGCGGAAAAGCCCGGTCGTGGAAACGCGGCCGGGCTTTTTCATGCCAATTTCCGATCCGCGACGGCGTACCGCTTCACGATTGCGAAAATCCGCCAAGAAAATCAGCGAAGTTGGTCACCTAGCCATATTGTCAGCTAACCAGAAGGGCTTAAAATCGTCCATCGAACACCTACATGTTGAACTCGCATGGGGATTCGAAAGAGGCAGGATTACGTGACTTCAGGTTTGACTGCCACGAGACAAGTGGCGCGGATGCAAAACGGCGGCGGCGACGGCAATGAGGCCGGCCGCGGGACGGCCGTCATCACGCGCACCAAAACCAAAACCAAGAAGCCCAGCCTTTACCGGGTTCTCATCCTTAACGACGACTACACTCCGATGGAGTTCGTGGTTCACGTGCTGGAGCGTTTTTTCCAGAAGGACCGCGAAGCCGCCACACGCATCATGCTTCATGTTCACAATCATGGGGTGGGCGAGTGCGGGGTCTATACATTCGAGGTGGCCGAGACCAAAGTGTCTCAGGTCATGGATTTCGCCCGACAGAATCAGCATCCGCTGCAATGCGTGATGGAGAAGAAGTGAGGTAACATGCCGGCTTTCTCCCAAGGCCTGGAAAAGGCGCTTCATCAAGCGCTGACGCTCGCCAACGAGCGGCACCATGAATACGCAACCCTTGAACATTTGCTGCTCGCGCTCATCGACGACACCGAGGCGGCCGCCGTCATGCGCGCCTGCAATGTCGATCTCGACGAGCTGAAGCACACGGTTCTCACCTATATCGATACCGAGCTCGACAACCTGGTCACCGGCTACGACGAGGACTCCAAGCCGACGGCTGGTTTCCAGCGCGTAATTCAGCGCGCGGTGATCCATGTCCAGTCGTCGGGGCGCGAGGAAGTGTCCGGCGCCAATGTGCTCGTCGCCATCTTCGCCGAGCGTGAAAGCCACGCCGCCTATTTCCTGCAGGAACAGCAAATGACCCGTTACGACGCGGTCAACTACATCTCGCATGGCATCGCCAAGCGCCCCGGCGCATCGGAGAGCCGCACCCCGCGCGGCGCCGATGACGAGCAGGGCGGCCAGAACGGCGCGGAGCCGCAGGAGGAAGGCGGCAAGAAGAAGCAGCAGCAGGACGCGCTGACCGCCTATTGCGTCAATCTCAACAACAAGGCCAAGGCCGGGAAGATCGATCCGCTGATCGGCCGCGAGAGCGAGATCAACCGCACCATCCAGGTGCTGTGCCGCCGCTCCAAGAACAACCCGCTCTATGTCGGCGATCCCGGCGTCGGCAAGACGGCGATCGCCGAGGGGCTGGCCAAGCGCATCGTCGAGGGCGACGTGCCGGAAGTGCTGCACAATGCCACCATCTTCGCGCTCGACATGGGTACGCTGTTGGCCGGCACGCGCTACCGCGGCGATTTCGAGGAACGGCTGAAGCAGGTCGTCAAGGAGCTCGAGGATTATCCGGGCGCCGTGCTGTTCATCGACGAGATCCATACGGTGATCGGCGCCGGGGCGACTTCAGGTGGCGCGATGGATGCGTCGAACCTGTTGAAGCCGGCACTGTCTTCGGGTGCGATCCGCTGCATCGGTTCGACCACCTACAAGGAGTTCCGTCAGTTCTTCGAGAAGGACCGCGCGTTGGTGCGGCGCTTCCAGAAGATCGACGTCAACGAGCCGACCATCGAGGACGCCATCGAGATCATGAAGGGCCTGAAGCCCTATTATGAGGAATTCCACAAGGTGAAGTTCACCAACGAGGCGATCAAGGCTTCGGTGGAGCTGTCGGCGCGCTACATCAACGACCGCAAGCTGCCGGACAAGGCGATCGACGTGATCGACGAGACCGGCGCCTCGCAGATGCTGGTGCCGGAAGCCAAGCGCAAGAAGACCATCGGCATCAAGGAGATCGAAGCCACGATCGCCACCATGGCGCGCATCCCGCCGAAGACGGTTTCGGCCGATGACGAGAAGGTGCTGCAGGGCCTCGATATCGAGCTCAAGCGCGTCGTCTACGGCCAGGACACCGCCATCACGGCGCTGACCTCGGCGATCAAGCTGGCGCGTGCCGGCCTGCGCGAACCGGAAAAGCCGATCGGCTCGTACCTGTTCTCGGGCCCGACCGGCGTCGGCAAGACCGAAGTCGCCAAGCAGTTGGCCGCCTCGCTCGGCGTCGAACTGATCCGCTTCGACATGTCGGAATACATGGAACGCCACACGGTCTCCAGGCTGATCGGCGCGCCTCCCGGCTATGTCGGTTTCGACCAGGGCGGCCTTTTGACCGACGGCGTCGACCAGCATCCGCACTGCGTGCTGCTGCTGGACGAGGTGGAGAAGGCGCATCCGGATCTGTTCAACATTCTGTTGCAGGTGATGGACCACGGCAAGCTCACCGACCACAATGGCAAGCAGATCGACTTCCGCAATGTCATCCTGATCATGACCACCAATGCGGGCGCATCCGATGCCCAGCGCGCGGCGATCGGTTTCGGCTCGACCAAGCGCGAAGGCGACGATGTCGAGGCGATCAACCGGCTGTTCACGCCGGAGTTCCGCAACCGTCTCGACGCGATCATCCCGTTCGGCTCGCTGCCGGTGCCGGTGATCCACCAGGTGGTGCAGAAGTTCGTCATGCAACTGGAAGCTCAGCTTTCCGAGCGTGGCGTCACCTTCGACCTGTCGCCGGACGCGATCGCCTGGCTGGCCGACAAGGGCTACGACGAACGCATGGGCGCGCGGCCGCTCGGCCGTGTCATCCAGGAGCACATCAAGAAGCCGCTGGCCGACGAGGTGCTGTTCGGCAAGCTGAAGAAGGGCGGCACGGTGCGCGTCACCGTCGAGAAGAAGGAAACCGGCGAGACCGGCCTGAAGCTCGAATCGCTCGCCGACGAGGCGCCGGTGAAGCCGAAGAAGGAAGAGCCGGAAGACGCGCCGCAGCCGCCGAAGGCCGTGGCCAAAAAGCCCGCGGCAAAGAAGGCCGTAGCGCAGAAGCCGGAGCCCAAGGGCAAGGACGGCGGCAAGCGCAGCCTGGTGCCGCAACTGCCCAGAAAGGGCTGAGCCTGACAAGAAGTCGAAGAGAGCCCCGGAAACGGGGCTTTTTTCATCGGCACAATGAGATGCGCATGGTCGGGCAAATCATCATCCTCAACGGCGCGCCGCGTTCGGGAAAGTCGAGCATCGCCCGGGCCATCGGGGAGAGCTTTGACGGCCCATGGATGAATCTGGGCGTCGACAGCTATGAACTGATCACGCCGCCGCCATATCGTCCCGGAATAGGCCTGCGCCCTGGCGGCGAGCGGCCCGATCTCGAAGTTTTCGTGCAGCGCTTCTATGCGGCCCTTTATGAATCGATCGCCGCCCATAGCCGGTTGGGCGAGAATGTCGTGGCGGATGTCGGTCACCACGAAGCGTATTCCAAACCGCTCCACATTCTGGCCGATTGCGCGCGACGGCTTGCCGGCCTGCCGGTCCTGTTTGTTGGCGTTCGCTGTCCGATCGAGGTCATCATGGAACGGCGCGCTGCCAGCGAGCCGGGCAGGGGCTACGTCACCGCCTCGGCTGGTGATCCCGTGCCTTCGGCCGTCCGCCTGTGGCAGGAAGAAGTGCACAAACCCGGCATCTACGACCTGGAAGTCGATACCTCGCTGTTGAGCCCGCACGACTGTGCCGGGGCAATCCTGCAGCGTCTGGCCGGCGCACCGGAGCCATCGGCGTTCCAGACTGTGGCGCAATTGCCGATTGACGGACAGTAGAGGTCAGTTCCCGAGCGCCGCGCCAACCTGTTTGTCGCATCTTCGATCAACCGGAAGCCGACTGCCACCAGTCTCTTGGATCAATGGAAAGACGATACGCGGCTTTCGGTGCGGTCGCATCCGGTGGCCGCGCGTGCTATGGGCGGCACATGTCGACCCCAGACGCCACAGCGCCTCGTTCCACCTGGTTCCTGCGTGGTGTTGGCGCGGCGTTTTCCCTGCCTGGCCTTATCCTCATCAGCTCGTTTATCGGCTTCGCCGCCCTGGCGAAAGACGCCGGGGTCACAGTGACACAGGCCGCTTTCATGACCGCAACGGTGTGGGCGTTGCCATCGATGGTCGTGCTGGTGGGCGCGGTCACATCGGGTGCAGCGCTGCCTGCGGCGATGTTGGCCGTCACATTGTCCGCCATACGTCTGATGCCGATGGTAATGGTGCTGGTACCCGAGATGCGCACCAGAACGACCCGGCAGTATGTGCTCTATCTCCTCGCGCATTTCGTCGCTGTGACGTCCTGGGTGCTCGCCATGGAGCGCCTGAAGCGCGTTCCGCCCAGCATGCGTACGACATATTATGCCGGCCTTGGCGCTATGCTGGTGATGACGAACGTCATTGTCGTGACAGTCGTGTATGCCGTGGCGGATGCGCTGCCGTCCGCGGTTTCAGCGGCGTTGCTTATGCTGACGCCGATGTATTTCCTGACCTCGTTGTGGGGTTCCGCGCGCGAACGGGTAGGGCATGTGGCAATGGTCCTGGGCCTCGTCCTCGGGCCGTTCTTCCACATCCTGCTGCCGCGGATCGACTTGCTGGCCGCCGGACTTATCGGTGGCACGGCCGCCTATGGCTGGCACCTGTGGCGGCGCAAGGCGCGCGCGGCGTGAGTTATTTTTCCAACGGCGCCTGGTGGTGGCCATACCTGTTCATTCTCGTTGCCGGCTTCGCCGCGACCGATGTCTGGCGCATCCTCGGTGTCTATCTCGGCGGCAAGCTTTCCGAAGATTCAGACCTGCTGGTGCTGGTTCGCACGATGGCCACCGCGCTTGTCGCCGCCGTCATCGGCAATCTGATTGTCTTTCCGGGCGGCGCGCTTGCGCATACGTCACTTGCCTTGAGGATAGCGGCGGTCGCCCTGGGCTTCGTCGCTTATCTGGCGTCGGGAAAGCGCATGGTCGTCGGCATTGCCACAGCCGAGCTTCTGCTGCTGGCCGGACTTTACCTGAACTTTTGATTGCTCGCCGCGTCAGCCCGCCAGAGCCGCTCGGATCTTGCCGGCGTTTTCGGCGAGAACTTCCGGTTTCTCCATCTGCCCGGTATGCGGCTTGAGCGGCACGCCGTCGAAGCGCGGAAGGACATGGACGTGGAGGTGATAGACGGTCTGGCCCGAGGCCGGTTCGTTGAACTGCATCAGCGTGAGACCGTCGGCATCGAAAGCCTTTTTCACCGCCACCGCCACCTTCTGCACGACCGTGAACAAGGCGCCGAGCGTTGCCGGATCGGCATCGAGCAGGTTGCGCGACGGCGCCTTCGGCACCACCAGCGTATGGCCCGGTCCTTGCGGCATCACATCCATGAAGGCCACGACAGCCTCATCCTCGTAGACGCGGTGCGAGGGGATTTCTCCACGCAGGATCTTCGCGAAGATGTTGTCGGTGTCATAGGCGGCCTCAGCCATGGCGAACGCTCCGGAGTGTGCCTTGAAATCCGGTGTAGCGAAGCCGCTTCCGAGCGGCAAGACGAAGCCGCGGCGCGATCAGTCGAGATCGCCAATATCTTTGCGGAACGGGGTATGTTCTTCCAGATATTCGCCCATCCGTTCGACCTCGCGCCGCTCGCGCTTGAGGTAGTCGGCGACCGCATTGCGCAGGCCCGGGTGTGAAATGTAGTGTGCCGAATGCATGGTCACCGGCCGATAGCCGCGCGCCAACTTGTGCTCGCCTTGCGCACCCGCCTCGACCACCTTCAGCTTGCGTTCGATGGCGAAGTCGATGGCCTGGTGGTAGCAGACCTCGAAATGCAGGTAGGGGTGATCCTCGATGCAGCCCCAGTTGCGGCCGTAGAGTGCGTCGGAGCCGATGAAATTGATGGCGCCGGCGATGTAGCGCCCGCCGCGCCTGGCCATCACCAGCAGAATGTCGTCCGCCATGCGCTCGCCGATCAGCGAGAAGAACTGGCGGTTCAGGTAGGGGCGGCCCCATTTGCGGCTGCCGGTGTCCATATAGAAGGCGAAAAAATCGTCCCAGGCCTTTTCGGTCAGGTCCTTGCCGGTGAGCCAATCGATCGTGATGCCATCGGCGAGCGCTTCGCGCCGTTCCTTCTTCATCGCCTTGCGCTTGCGCGAGGCAAGCGTGGCGAGGAAGTCGTCATAGGTGGAGAAGCCTTCGTTGAAGAAATGGAATTGCTGGTCGGTGCGATGCAGGAAGCCCGCGGCCTCCAGCGTCGCGACGTCGCTCTCCCGCGCGAAGGTGACATGCGCCGAGGACACGCCGAGCTTGTCGGTGACCATTTTCAGACCGGCGGCAAGCCCGGCCTTCACCGCATCCTGATCCTCGCCCTTCCCGACCAGCAGGCGAGGGCCGGTGACGGGGGTGAACGGCACCGCACTTTGCAGTTTGGGGTAGTAACGGCCGCCGGCGCGCTCGAAGGCATCCGACCAGCCGTGATCGAACACATATTCGCCCTGGCTGTGCGACTTGAGATAACAGGGAACGGCGCCGAGCAGCCTGCCTTGCGCTGTTTCCAGCCGCAGGTGATGGCCTTGCCAACCGGTGCGCCGCACGGCGCAGCCGGAATCTTCCAACGCGCTCAAAAAAGCAAAGGAAACCAGCGGATTGTAGTCAGTCTCCGCGTCACCGCGCGTGGTTCCGGCAAAGCCGTCCCATTCGTCGCGGGTAAAGGCACCGATGCCGGCGGCGATGCGGATCGAATAGTCCGCATTCACCGTTTGTTCGTCGCCATCGTCGCCCTGATCCATGAGGCTTATTTAAGCTCCATCCAAGCCGCTACAAGTCACGTTTCAGACACTCTGCTCAGGCGACCTCGACCAGGTCGGGTTCGAACCCTTCGAATGTCATCTGGTCGGCATATTTGAACGTCAGGTCGATCGCCGGCTGATCATGGACCGTCCAGGTGATGACAGGCATTTTGAGCTTTTCACGCACAAAGCTGACGAACGGGTTGGGCAGGTCGCCGGCGGCATAGGAGGTAAAGGAGAGCTCGTGCGCCAGCATGGAAAAATGGGCTTCGATCAGCTTGGCGTCCTTGCCGTAGGCGGTCAATCCAGCCGGAATGCCGGGCGCGTGCCTAGGGAAATCGCGGATCAGCCAGTGATCGAACGACATGATCGCCGCCTTGCCCTTATAACGCTTGAGCATCTTGCCGACGCGCGCCACCAGCCCTTCGTCGCGACCAGGGGTTCCTTTCAGCTCGATAACCATGGGCACGCGGCCATCGACGAGATCGAGCGTTTCCTGCAGCGTCGGCACGTGATCGGCCGTGCCGCCAACCTTGAGCGCGGTCAGTTCAGCCGCGCTGCGTTGCCAGACGAAACCGTCCTGCCCGGTCAGCCTTTGCAAATCGTCGTCATGGATGACGATGGGAACGCTGTCGGACGACAGATGCACGTCGCATTCGATCGCGTAACCGCGTTCGGCCGCGGCAGCGAAGGCGGCAAGCGTATTTTCCCAGCGCGTCTTGTTCATGTCATGGAAGCCGCGATGGGCAACCGGCCGGGCAGTCAGCCAGGAGAGGTCGGTCATGTCTTCACCTTCACTCATTCGACTTCGAAGATCGCTTCGATTTCGACCGCCGCATTAAGCGGCAGGGAGGCGGTGCCGACGGCGGAGCGAGCGTGCTTGCCGCCCTCGCCAAGCACGGCAACCAGGAAATCGGAGGCGCCGTTGGCGACAAGATGCTGCTCGACGAAGTCGGGGGCAGAGGCCACGAAGACGGTGATCTTCACCAGGCGGCGGATCTTCTCGAGGTCGCCAAGTGCGGCCTTGGCCTGCGCCAGGATGTTGATGGCGCAGTATTTCGCCGCGTCCTTGCCGGTTGCCGTGTCGACGTCGCGGCCGATCAGGCCGCTCGCCTGCAGCTTGCCGTCCTTGAGCGGCAATTGCCCCGCCGTGAACAGCAGGTTGCCTGATCTGCAATAGGGCACGTAGTTGGCGGCGGGCGCGGCGGCAACAGGAAGCGTCACGCCGAGATCGCTTAGCCGCTTTTCGATTGTTTCACTCATTGCTTTTCCCTATTGCTGGAAGATGCCGCGCTGGCCGGGCCGAAATTGCTATTTTTGCCTCGCTTCCGCCACGACTTTTTTTAAGCTGGACCATCTTTCCCTGCGGCCTGCCATCAGCCGCGACGATTGGAGTACCTCATGCGCGCAGTGCGCCTTGCAGTCCACGCCGCTCTGTTGTCGGCGCTCTTCCCCGTAGGCTCCGCTTTCGCCGTCCCGGCGCTGCAGGCGCATCGCGCCGTCTATGATCTCACTCTCAAGAAGGCGGATGACCGATCCGGCATCACCGGCATCACCGGCCGCATGGTCTACGAGTTCAATGGCTCGGCCTGCGAAGGCTATACGGTGAAATTCCGTTTCGTCACCCAGATCGCCACCAACGACAATACGAAGCTGACCGACCAGCAGACCACCACCTTCGAGGACGCGGAAGGCAAGATGTTTTCCTTCGTGACGAAGTCCTTCGTCGACCAGAACCTCGACAAGGAGGTGAAGGGCGTCGCGACGAAGAATCCCAAGGGCCTGAAGGTCGATATCGACAAGCCGGAGAAGAACAGCCTGGAACTCGCGGCCACCCAGTTTCCGACCCAGCATCTGGTCGAGCTGATCGGCAAGGCGGAAAAGGGCGAGAACTTCTACCAGACCAATTTGTTCGACGGCTCGGAGGACGCCAACAAGGTGATGACGACCACGGTTGTCGTCGGCAAGAAGACCGAAGCCGACAAGGCCGACCCGGAAGCGCCGGCGCTGGCAAAGCTCGCCACCGACAAATATTGGCCGGTCGACATCGCCTATTTCGACGACAGCGCCCAGAACGGCGAGGAAGTGCCGGAATACCGGATCAGCTTCAAGCTGCACGAGAACGGCATCACCCGCGACCTCACCATGGACTATGGCGACTTCTCCATGACCGGCAAGCTGGTCAACCTGTCGCTGTTCGACCAGACGAAGCCTTGCCCCGTATCGAAATAGCAGCGAGGCGCAAGTGAGTTGGCCGCGGCGGGCTTGATGGCGGTCTATGTCGATGCGGCGATCTGGAAATGGGCCGGTCATCTCTGGTGCCATCTCCTAGCCGACGACACCAACGAGTTGCATCGCTTTGCGGCTGAACTCGGCATCAAGCGCTCGTCTTACCAGGGCCCGCCCAAGACATCCGCTCCACACTATGACATAACCGGCTTCGAGCGCGACCGTGCGGTGCGGCTCGGCGCCATCGAATGCAGCCGCGAGCAGATCGTCGCCATCTTCCGGCGCGTGCGGGTGCCCAACGGAAAGGCCAAGCGATGACACCAACGGCATTCCTGGCTTACTGCGCCGCCGTCACGCTCGCCGCCGCCACGCCGGGACCGGCAATGTTCGCGGTCATCACCAACGGCGTATCGCGTGGGTTCCGGCGGGCCTTCATGGCCGGCGTTGGGGTCGCCGCCGGCGACGCCGTGCTCGTCACTCTGGCGCTGCTCGGGCTGGTGGCCCTGGCTCAGACCTTCGAATGGATTTTTCTCCTGCTGAAATACGCCGGCGCCGCCTATCTGATCTTTCTCGGCGTCAGGATGTGGCGGGCCTCGGCCACGCAATCGAACGAGCAGGGGACGGGGCAGGCGAAATTGTCCCGATCATTCTTGCTGGGCGCATCCATCGCATTGGGGAACCCGAAGGCGATCCTGTTCCATGCCTCGATCATGCCGCTGATTCTCGACCTCGATACGATGACGTTTTTCGACGGCCTGCTGGTGGTGGCGACCGTCATCAGCGTCAATATCGTGACCATGGGGGTCTATGCCGCGCTCGCCGGCCGGGCTTCGGGCTGGTTCAGGACGCCGCGGCGGATGCGGCTGATGAACAGGTTTGCCGGCAGCGCGATGATCGGCACCGGAGCGCTGATTGCCGCACGCTAGGCGTTAAAGCACCGTCCCGCTTGCGTTTGTCGGACTTCCCCTCTATATGCCCGCTCATTCCACACACGGACTTTGGTGTCTGCCCGGGAGAAATCCGGCTGAAACCTCCGGTGGCGTTCAAGGACCTCGGTCCGAAAATGCCTGTGTCCGTGGAGGCTAACCGGAAAGGAAATGAGAATGGCACTGCCTGATTTCAGCATGCGCCAGCTTTTGGAAGCTGGCATTCACTTCGGCCACCAGACCCACCGCTGGAACCCGAAGATGGCGCCCTACATCTACGGCGCCCGCAACAACATCCACATCATCGACCTCTCGCAGACGGTGCCTTTGCTGCACCAGGCGCTGAAGCAGGTTTCCGACACCGTCGCCAAGGGCGGCCGCGTGCTGTTCGTCGGCACCAAGCGCCAGGCGTCGGACATCGTTGCCGATGCCGCGCAGCGTTCTGCTCAGTACTACGTCAACTCGCGTTGGCTCGGCGGCATGCTGACCAACTGGAAGACGATCTCGAACTCGATCCAGCGCCTGCGCAAGCTCGACGAGATGCTGGCCGGCGAAGCGCAAGGCCTGACCAAGAAGGAACGCCTGAACCTCGACCGCGAGCGCGAGAAGCTCGACAAGGCGCTCGGCGGCATCAAGGACATGGGCTCGACGCCCGACCTGATGTTCGTGATCGACACCAACAAGGAAGCGATCGCCATCCTCGAGGCCAAGCGTCTCGGCATCCCGGTCGTCGCCATCATCGATTCGAACTGCGATCCGGACAAGATCGACTTCCCTATCCCCGGCAATGACGACGCGGCCCGCGCCATCCAGCTCTATTGCGATCTGATCGCCAAGGCCGCCATCGACGGCATCGCCCGCCAGCAGGGCGCGCTCGGCATGGATATCGGCGCTTCGGTCGAAGCTCCGGTCGAGCCGGCGCTCGATCCGGCCCCGGCGTCGGAAGCCCCAGAAGCTTGATAAACATCCGGGCTTGATAATCGAAGGCCGGCAGCGGCCTTCATCTTTCTCATATTTTGGCACGCTAAACAGACGCACCATCGAGTACCGATGGTGCGTCGGTGCATTTAAAACAAAGAGGCGACAATGAGCATTTCGGCTGCACAGGTCAAAGAACTCCGCGACTTGACCGGCGCGGGCATGATGGACTGCAAGACGGCGTTGAACGAGACCAACGGCAACATGGAAGAAGCCGTGGACTGGCTGCGCAAGAAGGGCATCTCCAAGGCCGACAAGAAGGCCGGCCGCACCGCCGCCGAAGGCCTCATCGGCGTCGACAACGGCGTGCGCGAAGCCGCCATCGTCGAGGTGAATTCCGAGACCGACTTCGTCGCTCGCAATGCGGCGTTCCAGGAAATCGTCGCCAACGTCGCCAAGGTGGCGCTTGCCTATGGCACGACGGAAGCCGTGGCCGCCGCGAAGTATCCGGGCTCCGACAAGTCGGTCACCGACACCATCAAGGACGCTGTCGGCACCATTGGCGAGAACCTGGGCTTCCGCCGCTCGGCCAAGCTCACCGTGCCGCATGGCGCGGTCGCGACCTACGTCCACAATTCGGTTGCCGATGGCCTCGGCAAGCTCGGCGTGCTGGTGGCGATCGAGACCACGGGCAACGAGCATGCCGCCAACGCCTTCGGCCGCCAGGTCGCCATGCATGTCGCCGCCACCAACCCCTTGGCGCTGACCGCCGAGCAGATCGATCCGGCCGCCGTCGAGCGTGAGAAGGCGATCTTCTCCGACCAGGCGCGCCAGTCCGGCAAGCCGGAAGCCATCATCGAGAAGATGGTCGAGGGCCGCCTGCGCAAGTTTTACGAGGAAGTCGTGCTCCTGAAGCAGGCCTTCGTGCTCAATCCCGACATCACCGTCGAGAAGGCGCTGAAGGATGCCGAAAAGGAAATCGGCGCGCCGGCCACGATCACCGCCTATCTGCGCTTCGCGCTGGGCGAGGGCATCGAGAAGGAAGAGACCGACTTCGCCGCGGAAGTCGCGGCGGCGGTCAAGAAGTAAGCGTCCTATCGCGTTATTGCGACTGCGTTTTTCGGCCTGATGTCCGCAGGGATGTCAGGCCGATTTCGTTTGCGGTGTCGATAAAGGCCCTGAGCTTCGGTGCCATCGCCGCCCGGCGCGGGAAATAGAGGAAAAGCCCGGGTTCCTCGATCGTCGACTGCGGCAGAACCTGCACCAGGCGCCCGGCCGCAAGATCGGCGCGCGCCAACGGCTCGAACATATAGGCAAGGCCCACTCCGGCGAGGGCCAGATCGATTGCCGCGAGCGAGTCGGTCACGATGGCCGTACCGCTGGTCTCCATGACCACATCCTTGCCATCCCAGGTCAAATCCCAGCGATAGAGCGCACCCGAGCGGACAAGCCGGTATCCGATGCAATTGTGGTTCGCGAGATCGGCGATGCCGCGCGGGCGGCCACGTCGCCCGATATAGGCGGGTGAGGCGACGATGACGGTTTTGAAGGGCGGCGTCAGCCGGATGGCCACCATGTCCTGCGCGATCATTTCGCCCAGCCGGATGCCGGCGTCAAAATCTTCGCCGACGATGTCGACCAACCCCTGATCGGCAAAAATCTCCACCGTAATGTCGGGATAACGCTCGGCCATTGCCGCGACGACCGGCGTCACGGCCAATGGGATCGCGATGTTGGAGGCGTTGATCCTGAGCAGGCCGGACGGCCTGCCATTGACGCTGCGGATACGGTCCATGCGCTCGGCAATATCCTGGAGGGCAGGGGCCGCCGTCTCCACCAGCGCCTTGCCGGCCTCGGTAAGCGAGACGCTTCGCGTCGTGCGCGCGAACAGCGGCTGGCCGATCCGCTCCTCGACGAGGCGCACCGCATGGCTGACCGCCGAAGGGCTCATGCCCAGTTCGGCCGCGGCAAGCGCGAAGCCGCCGCGTCGGGCAACGGCGACTATGACAGGCAGGTGGCTGAGGAGATCGCGATCCATTCATGAATGATATCGCATGGTCCTTGCAAACAATGCCATCTTATCGATGTCGACGCATTGCCCCACATTGTCCCCAACACCACGGCCATGGGCCAGATCAGGGAGCAAGGACATGAATGCGTTGAAGCACGTCACTTTCGCGGCCGGTATCGCATTGGCGCCAGCCGATGCCGGTGGCGCCGAACCGACCGGCTGGCAGGCGCTGGCCGATGAGCGCGCCGTCATCCGCATCGCCGATGCCATCGACCGCGCGGTCGACGCGCGGGACTGGAGGCTTGCCCGCTTCTATTTCGCCGATCGCGTCACCGCCGACTTCAGCAGCCTGTCCGGGCAGCCAGCGGCCAACATTGCCTCCGACGATCTGATCGGCGCCTGGGCCGGCAATCTCAAGGCCGGCAAGACCAGCCTGCACCTGCGCACCAATCACCAGGTGGTCCTCGAAGCTGACACGGCGACCGTTCTGTCGAACGGCTATGCCTGGAACCGGGTGGAGGGCAATGGCGATCCGCTGTGGGAAGTCTGGGGCACGTATGAGCACCACCTGACGCGTTCTGGCACCGCCTGGAAGGTCGATGGCTTCACCTTCCGCATGACGCATGAACGCGGCAATCCCTGGGTCAAGGCGACGCCTGGGCAATGACGCCCGCATCAACCGGATCAGGATCGGAAAAGACAATGACGATGAGCTATTACACACTCGGCAACAGCGGCCTGCGCGTCAGCCGGCTGGCGTTGGGCACGATGACCTTCGGCACGGAATGGGGCTGGGGCGCGGACCGGAACACGGCGCGCGCGATGTTCGACGCCTATGTCGAGGCTGGCGGCAATTTCTTCGACACCGCCGACCTTTATACCGGCGGCACGGCCGAAACCTGGCTCGGTGAATTCGTGGCCGAGCGCGGCTTGCGCGACAAGGCGGTGATCGCCACCAAATTCACCATGAACTCGAACCCCGGCAATCCGAACGCCGGCGGCAATGGCCGCAAGAACATCATGCGCGCCGTCGACGCCTCGCTGAAGCGGCTGGGCACCGACTACATCGATCTCTATCTCATGCATATCTGGGATAGGCTGACGCCGGCCGAGGAAGTGCTGCGGACGCTCGACGATCTGGTGCGGGCAGGCAAGATACGTCACATCGGCCTGTCCGACGTGCCGGCCTGGTATGCCGGGCGGGCGCAGGCGATCGCCGAACTGCGCGGCTATGAGCCGATCTCGGCGTTGCAGCTCGAATACTCCCTGGCGGAGCGTGCCATCGAGCACGAATTCGTGCCGTTCGGGACACGCCATGGCGCCGGCATCATGGTCTGGAGTCCGCTGGCCAGCGGGCTGTTGAGCGGCAAGTACCGCCCGGCGCAAGGCGGCAATGCCGGCCGGCTCGACGGCTTCCGCGACACCACCCATCCAGGTTTCCAGAAATTCAGCGAGCACAACTGGGTTGTTGTGGCGGAATTGGAGAAAGTCGCCGCCGAACTCGGTCGCGGCATGGCTCAGGTGGCGCTCAACTGGGTGGCGACACAGCCAGGAATCGCCACCGTCATCCTTGGCGCAACGAGGCTTTCGCAGTTGCAGGACAATCTTGCGGCGCTCGATTTCTCCATACCGCCCTCGCTTCGCCAGCGGCTGGACAAGGTGAGCGGCACACCGGCGCCGTTCCCGCATTCTTTTTTCGGTCCCGAGATCCAGGTCCGGGTCGCCGGCGGCGTCGTGACCGGCGACAAGCCGTCCGGCTACGCATCGCCGGTCGTGGTCGAAGGCGAGGCCGTTGCCATCAGCAGCAACTGATCCAGAAAGCCTGGAATTTTGCACAAGGGCGCGGCGTGACATCGCCGCGCCCTTCGTGTATCCGGTCAACCCGTCATGACAGCACCGCCGGACGAAGCAGGAGGCCCTTTTCGCCTTCAAAGTCTGCCGCGCCGGGATTTTCGAGGAACCAGATGACGGTGAAGCCCCTCTACCGACGTGTTCTGCTGAAAGCTTCAGGCGAAGCGTTGATGGGCGAACAGCATTTCGGCATCGACGTCTCGGTCGTCGACCGCATCGCCGGCGACATCGCCGAAGCGCGCGCGCTGGGCATCGAGGTGGGTGTCGTCATTGGCGGCGGCAATATCTTTCGCGGCGTGGCCGTCGCTTCCAAGGGTGGAGACCGCGTTACCGGCGACCATATGGGCATGCTTGCCACGGTCATCAATTCGCTGGCGCTGCGCACCTCGCTGAACAAGATCGGCGTCGACGCCGTCGTGCTGTCCGCGATTGCCATGCCCGAGCTTTGCGAGAGCTTTTCGCAGCGCCAGGCGACCGCCTACATGAACCAGGGCAGGGTGGTGATCTTCGCCGGTGGCACCGGCAATCCCTTCTTCACCACCGATTCGGCCGCCGCGCTCCGTGCGGCCGAAATCGGCGCCGACGCGCTGTTCAAGGGCACGCAGGTCGACGGCGTCTATTCGGCCGACCCGAAAAAGGACCCGAACGCGACCCGTTTCGAGCGCATCAGCCACGCCGAAGTCATAAATCGCGGCCTTTCGATCATGGATACGGCTGCGATTGCACTTGCGCGTGAAAACAACATTCCGATAATCGTCTATTCGATACACGAAAAGGGTGGTTTCGGCGATATTCTGAGGGGCGGCGGCCGTTGCACGGTCGTCGCGGACGAGTGATCCGGGCCTGATCCCTGAAGGGAAACCGGTTTTCGAAATCAGGCTCGAAAACGGAGCCGTGCCCCGAAGCAGTGAACCCGCGGCAGACGGGTCGAGGAGACTAGAATGAGTGGTGAGTACGACGACCTCAAGCGGCGCATGGATGGGGCAATCGCCGCGTTCAAGCACGATCTGGCCTCGCTGCGGACCGGACGCGCTTCCAGCAATCTGCTCGACGCGATCCAGGTGCAGGCTTATGGCACCACCATGCCGATCAATCAGGTGGCCAACGTCACCGTGCCGGAGCCGCGCATGATCGCGGTCTCGGTCTGGGACAAGTCGATGGTTGGCGCCGTCGACCGCGCGATCCGCGAATCCAATCTGGGCTTCAACCCGATCGTCGACGGCACCAATCTAAGGATTCCGCTGCCGGAGCTCAACGAACAGCGCCGCAAGGAACTAGTCAAGATTTCGCACGGCTACGCGGAGAACGCGCGTGTCGCCGCGCGCCATGTACGCCGCGACGGCATGGATTTCCTGAAGAAGGCGGAGAAGGACGGCACGATCAGCGAGGACGATCAGCGCAAGCGTTCCGACCAGGTCCAGAAACTCACCGACGAAACCATCAGCACCATCGATCATCTGCTTTCCGACAAGGAAGCTGAAATCATGCAGGTTTAGGGTTGGCCCTTGGCTGACCCGAAAGCGAGATCATGACAACGCCCGCGCATGTCGCGATCATCATGGATGGAAATGGACGCTGGGCCAAGGCGCGCGGCATGCCGAGGCTCGCGGGTCATCGCGCCGGCGTCGAGGCCCTGCGCAAGGCGGTGCGCGCCGCCCCCGGTCTCGGTATCTCCTTCCTGACCGTCTACGCTTTCTCGTCGGAGAACTGGTCGCGGCCGAAGTCCGAGGTCAGCGACCTCATGGGTCTGTTGAAGCTGTTCATCCGCCGCGACCTCGCCGAGCTGCACCAGAGCGGCGTGCGGGTGAGGATCATCGGCGACCGGGCAGGGCTGCAGGCGGACATCAGAGGGCTGCTCGACGAAGCCGAATCGCTGACGATCCACAACACCTCGCTGACGCTGGTGATCGCCTTCAACTACGGCGGGCGCGACGAGATCGTCCGCGCCGCGCGCAAGCTCGCCCTGGCCGTGGCGCGCGGTGAAATCGACAGCGAGGCGATATCGGCCGAAAGCTTTGCCGGCGCTCTCGACACGCAAGGCATTCCCGATCCGGAGCTGGTCATCCGCACCAGCGGCGAGCTTCGCCTGTCCAACTTCCTCTTGTGGCAGGCTGCCTACAGCGAACTCGTCTTCCTGCCGTGCTACTGGCCGGACTTCAACCGTGAGCACTTCGCCGAGGCCTTGCGCGAATTTGCCGGCCGCGAGCGCCGCTTCGGCGGACTGGGCCCGCAAGACGTCGCTTCGCGGCCGGCCGCGGGATGAGCAACCTTCGGCTGCGTGTCATCTCAGCGGTCGTGCTCGCCATTGTCGCGCTTGGCCTGACCTGGCTCGGTGGCCTGCCTTTCCGGCTGCTGTGCGCCCTGATGTCGGCAATGATCTTTTATGAGTGGACCCGCATGTCGCGGCCCGTTGCGGCCGACGGGCTTGGTTTTCTGCCGGAAGCGCTGATGGTCATTTTCGTCGGCGCCCTGATCGCTGGGCTGCCCGCGTTCTGGCTGCTGCCGCTCGTCGTGGTCCTGGTTGCGATAACAGCGACCACCGCCGGCATTCGCAAGATCGGCCAGTGGGACGCTGGCGGCCTTGCCTATGCCTGCGTATCCGGCCTCTCGCTTGCCCTTTTGCGCGACGGCGACCATTCGGGACTCGTCGCCATCCTGTTCCTGTTCGCGGTCGTCTGGGCGACCGACATCTTCGCCTATTTCGTCGGACGCGCCGTCGGTGGTCCCAAACTGGCGCCGTCGATTTCGCCCGGCAAGACGCGCAGCGGCGCGCTCGGCGGGGCGGTCGGTGGCGTCGTCGCGGGACTTCTGCTGGCCGCCATCGCCGGCGCCGGCAATCTGGCTTTGCTCGGCCTTGTGGCGCTGGTGCTGTCTGTTGTCGCCCAAGCCGGCGACCTGTTCGAATCCTGGGTCAAACGGCGGCATGGCCACAAGGATTCGGGCGTGCTCATTCCTGGCCATGGCGGCATCATGGATCGTGTCGACGGGCTTGTCGCGGCCGCTCTTGCCCTATACGTCATCGGCTGGATTTCGGCGGGCGCCGAGCATCCGGCACAGGGGCTGTTTCCCATTTGAATGGTGTCGTTGCACGATCGGGGGCGGACCTGCCTTGGATTCGCCTGGATTGATGTCACAGTCACGGCGCGACCGCGGAAGAATTTGAGGGCTTGAATTGAACGAGATTCTTCACGCGATTTTCGGCACGGAAGGCTTCTTTCTCGGCACGCTCGTGCCGTTTCTCTTCGTGCTGACGGTGGTCGTGTTCGTTCACGAGATGGGCCACTACCTAGTCGGCCGCTGGTGCGGCATCGGGGTCAGGGCCTTCTCGATCGGCTTCGGTCCGGAGCTCATCGGCTTCAACGACAGGCATGGCACGCGCTGGAAGCTTTGCGCCATACCGCTTGGCGGCTATGTCAAGTTTGTCGGCGACATGAACGCCACCTCCAGCCAGCCGACATCGGAAGAGCTCGAGACGCTGACCGACGAGGAACGCAAGGTTGCCTTCCACACCCAGCCGATCTGGAAGCGCGCGGCAACGGTGGCGGCCGGGCCACTGTTCAACTTCCTGCTGACGATCGTCGTCTTTTCCGTGCTGTTTGCCTCCTACGGGCGTTATGTCGCGGAGCCCATGGTGGCGGAGGTCACCGCCGACAGTCCCGCGGCCAAGGCCGGCATCTTGCCTGGCGACCGATTCGTCAGCGTTGACGGCAGCAAGGTCGAAACCTTCGGCGACGTGCAGCGGCTGGTTTCGGGCCGGGCCGGCGATACCATCACCTTCGTCATGTTGCGCAACGGCAAGGAGGTCACGGTGACCGCGTCGCCGCAACTGATGGAGCAGGAGGACGCGCTCGGCAACAAGGTCAAGGTCGCGGTGATCGGCGTCGTCAACAACAAGGAACTCGGCCAGCCTCGTCTCATCACCTACACCCCGGTCGGAGCCGTTGCGGCGGCGATTGAGGAAACCGGCCACGTCATCGAGCGCACCGGCCAGTTCATGCAACGCTTCGCCGTGGGGCGCGAGGACAAGTGCCAGTTGGGTGGCCCGGTCAAGATCGCCGACATGGCCGGCAAGGCCGCCAAATTGGGTTTCGAATGGCTGGTGCAGCTCGTCGCGCTGCTGTCCGTGGGGATAGGCATTCTAAACCTTTTGCCGATTCCCCCCCTCGACGGCGGCCATCTGTTGTTCTACGGGGTGGAGGCTGTCATCCGCCGGCCGGTGTCCGAACGGATGATGGAAATGGCCTATCGGGCCGGTCTGCTTCTGGTGTTGTGCTTCATGGGGTTCGTGTTCTGGAACGATCTCTTTGGGTGCTGAAATCATGAAGGAATTTGGCCTGGGCATGGTCGATGTTGAGACGCCGTTTACCATGCACGGGGATATGAGTGACGCGAAAGCCACGCAACAGGGTTAAGTAAATACAAATTAACCAGAAGCCTTGCGTGTAGGGAAAATCCGGTTAATACGGTAGGGGAAATGACCGCACGTCCGGTTTTCTCGCCGTGGGGACTACGAGAAAAGGTTATTAAGCCCGATGAAGGCAGCATCCAAGTTTCTAAACGCCGCGTCAGCGGCGGCACTGTCCGCCGCTCTGGTCGTACCAGGTGCGCTCGCAGTGCAGTTCGTTGCCACATCGGCGGCCGAAGCCGCTGTCGTAAGCAGGGTGGAGGTGAGCGGCAACCAGCGTGTCGACGCCGATACCATTCGCAACTACATCACCATCAAGCCCGGCAAGGCCTTCTCCAGCTCCGATGTCGATAGCGCGGTCAAGGCGCTGTTCGGCACCGGCCTGTTCTCGGACGTCCAGATCAACCAGGTCGGCTCGACCCTGGTGGTCAAGGTTTCGGAATACAAGGTCGTCAACCAGGTGCTGTTCCAGGGCAACAAGAAGCTCAAGGACAACGCGCTTCAGGCCGCCGTTCAGCTGAAGTCGCGCGGTACCTTCTCTCAGGCCACGCTCGATTCGGATGTCGAGGCGGTGAAGGCCGCTTACAGGCGCATCGGCCGCGACGATGCAGGCGTGACCGCGCAGGTCATGGATCTCGGCGACAACCGCGTGAATGTGGTGTTCCACATCACCGAAGGCGACCGCACGCAGATCGCGGCAATCAATTTCGTCGGCAACAGCGCCTATTCGAGCCGCCGCCTGTCTGACGTGATCAACACCAAGCGTTCGTCCTGGGTTTCGTTCATATTGCGCGACGACGTCTATGACGAAGACAAGCTGCGTGCCGACCAGGAGCTGCTGCGCCGCTTCTACTACAATCACGGTTATGCCGATTTCCAGGTCGTCTCCGCTGTCGGCGAGCTCGACAACGCGACCAACAAATACACGGTCACCATCACCGTCCAGGAAGGCGAGCGCTACAATTTCGGCGACATCAGCGTCGAGAGCACCATTCCGGAAGTCGACTCGAAGTCGCTGGAGTCGGTGGTCGAAACCCGCAAGGGCGACGTCTACAACGCCAAGGACGTGGAAGACTCCATCATCGCGCTGACCGAGAAGGTGGCCGGTTCCGGCTATGCCTTCGCCCAGGTGACGCCGCGCGGTGACCGCAACTTCGAGAATCACACGATCTCGGTGGTCTACACCGTCGATCAGGGCACCAAGGCCTATGTCGAGCGCATCGAAATCCGCGGCAACGATCGTACGCGTGATTATGTCATCCGCCGCGAGTTCGATGTCAGCGAAGGCGATGCGTTCAACCAGGTGCTGATCCAGCGCGCCAAGAAACGCCTGGAAGACCTCAATTACTTTGACAAAGTCGACATTTCCACGGTGCCGGGCTCGGCCCCCGATCAGGTCGTGCTTGTGGTCGACGTGGTCGAGAAATCGACTGGCGAGTTCTCGGTCGGTGCTGGTTATTCGACCGGTGGCGATTCGGCTGGTCCGTCCGTCGAAGGATCGATCACCGAGCGCAACTTCCTCGGGCGTGGCCAGTTCATCAAGGTGTCGGCGGGTGGCGGCAAGAATTCGCGCGACTACAGCCTGTCCTTCACCGAGCCGTATTTCCTCGGGCGGCGCATCGCCGCCGGCTTCGACATCTACAAGTCGACGCGGGAGTACAACAACAATTACGACAGCGACACCACTGGCGCGACGATCCGCTTCGGGCTGCCGATCACCAACAGCATCACGACCCAGCTGGCGTACAACATCTCGCAAGAGAAATATAAGGTCGACGATAGCTGCGGTCCTACCGATCCTCCGAATCCTCCCGGCGGCACCTGCAACATCTCCCAGGCCATCCTGGACGGCATCGAGCAGAGCCCTTGGATCAAGTCGTCGGTCAGCCTGGGGCTAGTCTATAACACCATCGACGACATGAAGAACCCGCATGAGGGTATTTACGCCAACACGACGGTGGAAGTTGCCGGCCTCGGCGGCGATGCGAAGTTCGTGAAGATCACGGGCCGTGCAAGCGTTTATCAGACATTGTCCGAACAACTTGACCTCGTCGGTCTCGTTTCGGGTGGCGCCGGTCATGTGGAGGGCTACGGCAGCGATGGCGACCTGCGTATCTTCGATCATTTCCAGAGCACCGATCGTATGATCCGCGGCTTTGCCTATGGTGGCATCGGCCCGGTTGCTGCCGGCACCAGCGGCGACCATCTGGGTGGCACGACCTATTTCAACGCTTCGGCCGAGGCGCAATTCCCGTTGCCGGTCGTTCCCGAAAGCTTCGGCTTGCGCGGCGCGGTGTTCGCTGATGCGGCGACGCTCTACGGCAACAAGATTGCCGATCAGTCACTGGTCAATCAGGACTCGACCGGCTTGCAGATACGCGCCTCGGTTGGTATCGGCCTGATGTGGGCCTCGCCGTTCGGCCCGATCCGCATCGACTATGCGATTCCGGTCAAGAAGGAAGCGAGCGACGACGTGCAGGAATTCAACTTCGGCATATCGACCCGCTTCTGATCGGCGGCCAACGATGCTCCCGGGTTTTTTCGATCCGGGAGAAATGTTCCGACCTAGCTGGATATAGCTTCTGGAATGACCGATCCGGTGTTCTTCGCGCCATCACGCCGGTATACGGCGGCCGAAGTCGCGAATCTGACCGGCTCGGTGCTAGTCGATTCCGGCCAATCCGACGTTGTGATCGATGCACTGGCGCCAGCCAATGAAGGCGGCGCCAACGCGCTGGTCTTCGTCGACGGCAGGCGTAATTCCGCGCTGATGCCGTCGCTGCGGGCTGCAGCGGTGCTGTGTCCGGCGGAGTTCGCAAACAAGGCGCCGTCCGGCATCGCTGTCCTGACCCATCCACGGCCGCAACAGGCTTTCGCGCTGGTTGGGCGCCTCTTGTTTCCGACAGCCGCCACGCCGGGAGCAATGACCGGCGAAACCGGTGTTTCGCCGCATGCCCATGTCGACCCGACCGCGCATGTCGAAGCCGGCGTCGTCATCGAGGCCGGCGCGGTCGTCGGGCCAGGAGTCTCGATCGGCAGCGGCACCGTCATTGCACCCAATGCCGTCATCGGACAGTCCTGCCAGATCGGCCGTGACGGCTATGTCGGCCCGGGCGCCAGCATCCAGTACGCGTTGATCGGCAACCGGGTCATCATCCATGGCGGCGCCAGGATCGGCCAGGACGGCTTTGGCTTTGTCGGCGGCGCCAAGGGGCCGGAGCGTGTTCCACAGATCGGACGGGTCGTCATCCAGGACGATGTCGAGATCGGCTCCAATTCCACGGTCGATCGCGGCGCCATGTCCGATACGATCATCGGGCAAGGCACCAAGATCGACAATCTCGTGCAGATCGCCCATAACGTCCGCATCGGCCGCAATTGCATAGTAGCCGGGCTTTCAGGTATTTCAGGTTCGGTGGTGGTGGGGGACAATGTCACCATGGGCGGCGGCGTCGGGCTCGCGGATCATCTGACGATTGGTTCAGGTGCCAAGCTTGCCGCCAGAAGTGGATTTATGAGCAACGTTCCCGCCGGCGAGATATGGGGTGGCTACCCGGCACAGCCGATGGCGGAAGCCATGCGAGAGATAGCCATGTTGCGCACGATGGCCAGGGCACGCAAGCAGGGCAAGGACAATGGCTGACATGGTGGCGGCGACAACGCTGGAAGCGGTCGACATATTGGGGCTGATGAAGCTCCTGCCGCACCGTTATCCCTTCCTCATGATCGACCGCATCGTCGACATCGATGGCGACGACTCCGCCATCGGCATCAAGAACGTCACCATCAACGAGCCGCATTTTCAGGGCCATTTCCCGGAGCAGCCGGTGATGCCGGGCGTGCTGATCGTCGAGGCCATGGCGCAGACGGCCGGCGCCATCTGCATCCGCAGCCTTGGGGCGTCGAAACCGTCCCTGGTCTATTTCCTGACCATCGACAACGCCAAATTCCGCAAACCGGTCGTTCCCGGCGACCAGTTGAAGATCCATGTCAAAAAAATCAAGAAGCGCGGCAACCTGCTCAAATTCGCCTGCGAGGCCCTGGTCGAAGGTACCAAGGCAGCCGAGGCCGAGATTTCAGCCATGATGGTCACCGGCGACTGACGATCGAGTGCCTATGAAAATAAAGACGTCAATTCATCCTTCCTCCGTCGTGGAAGAAGGCGCTCAAATCGGCGAGGGTGCGCGCATCGGGCCGTTCTGCCATATCAGCGCCGAGGCGGTGATCGGCGACGGTGTCGAACTGGTCAGCCATGTCTCGGTGATGGGCGCCACCACCATCGGCACCTCGACCAAGGTCTATCCGATGGCGACATTGGGCGCGCCGCCGCAGAACACCAAGCACAAGGGCGGGCGCACCACGCTCGTCATTGGCGCCAATTGCACCATACGCGAAGGCGTCACGATGCATGTCGGCACCGACACCAGCCGTGGCGAAACGACGGTTGGCGACAATGGCAATTTCCTTGCCTATGCCCACATCGCCCATGATTGCGCCGTCGGCAACAACGCTACCTTCGCCAATGGGGCGACGCTGGGCGGCCACTGCGAGATCGGCAACAATGTTTATATTGGCGGCCTCAGCGCCGTTCATCAATTCGTGCGCGTCGGCGACAATGCCTTTCTTGGCGGGTGCTCGGCATTTGTTGGTGACGTCATTCCCTATGCCATCGCCGCGGGCAACCGCGCCAGCTTGCGCGGCTTGAACATCATCGGCCTCAAGCGCGCCGGCCTGCCGCGTTCCGAAATCTATCTGTTGCGCAAGGCTTACAAGACGATTTTCGACCGCTCCCGCACCGTCGGCGAAAACGTCGAGTTCGCCAAAGCGGAATTCGCCTCTTCCCCAGCCGCGATGAAGATCATCGATTTCATCACCAGTCGCGGCAAGCGGCACTTTGCCGTGCCATCGCTCAAGCGCGGCGATGACGACGATACCGATGACGAAGGCTGAGACAGCCGCGGCTGGTCTCGATCTCCCGCCTGATGCCAAGGTCGGCATCATCGCCGGCGGCGGCAGCCTTCCGGTCGAAGTCGCTGCCGGTCTGGCCGAACAGGGTCATGCGCCCTTCATCGTGCTCATGGCCGGCGAGGCCGACCGTCTGGCGGAGTTGTCCCGGTACGAGCATGATACACTTGCCCTGGAGGCGATAGGGTCGCTCGTTCCACTGCTCAAGCGCAACCGGATTACCCATCTGGTGCTTGCCGGCGAGATAAAGCGCAGGCCCAGACTGACACATCTGCGCCCAAGCCTCAGCCTGCTTGCCGTAATACCGGTCGTTGTCATGGCGTTGGCGCGCGGCGACGATGGGCTGCTCAAGGTGGTGGCGCGCGGGCTCGAGGCCCGGGGGATAAAGGTCGTGGGCGCTCACGAAATCGTGCCGAGCCTCGTCGCCGCCGAAGGCGTGTTGACCAAGGCCGGGCCTCGGAAAACGGACTGGCGCGATATCGAGGCAGGGTTCGCCGCGGCAAAGGCCATCGGGGCACTGGATATCGGTCAGGCGGCGATCGCGGTCGGCGGCCGGACCATTGCGCTCGAAGGCATCGAGGGCACGGCCGGATTGCTGGACCGCGCCAGGCTGCTGCGCGGCCATGGCCGCATCGCCGGCAAGACGCGCGGCGTCCTGGTCAAATGCGCCAAGCCTGGCCAGGAGCTGCGCGCGGATCTTCCTTCGATGGGGCCGCAAACCGTCGAAGCAGCGCATGCGGCAGGACTTGCCGGCATTGCCGTCGAGGCGGGACGCTCGCTGATCCTCGAAGGTCCCGCGACCCTCTCGCGTGCCAACGAACTTGGGCTGTTCATCGTCGGCCTGGCCGCAGCGGAGTCCTGACATGGCTGACAGAGCGTTGAAGATCGCGATTGTCGCGGGCGAGGAATCAGGCGACCTGCTTGGCGCCGACATCATCCGGTCGCTCCGCCAGATGACGGGCCGCGAGGTGCAACTGGTCGGTCTCGGCGGCCGCCATTTGCAGGCGCTTGGGCTGGTTCCTCCGTTCGACGCCGGCGAGGTCGCCCTGATGGGTTTCAGTGCCGTCCTGCGGGATCTGCCGCGCCTGATGCGGCGGATCGGCCAGATGGCAGGCATGGTTGCCGACGCCAGGCCTGACTGCCTCGTCACCATCGACAGCCCCGATTTTTCGCTGCGCGTCGCCAGGAAGGTGCGCGCGGCCAACCCGTCGATCCCGATCATCCACTATGTCTGCCCGAGCGTCTGGGCATGGCGTCCGGGCAGGGCGGTGGCGATGAAGCCCTATGTCGACCACATCCTGTGTATCCTGCCCTTCGAGGTGAAGGAGCTCGCGCGACTGGGCGGCCCGCCTGGCACCTATGTCGGGCACCGTCTCACCCATGACGCGGGCGTGCTGTCGGCCGCCAAGGCTCAAGGTCAGCCGCGCGACCTTTCGCCGGACCGCGTGAAGACACTGCTTGTCCTGCCCGGCTCGCGGCGCGGCGAGGTGCGGCGGCTGCTCGAACCGTTTGGCGAGACCGTGTCGATGTTGCGGGCACGCGGGCACCGGCTCCGGCTGATGATGCCGACGGTACCGCATGTCGCCGATACCGTGCGGTCCGCTGTCACGCGCTGGGACGAGAAACCCGAGATCATCCTTGAGCCCGAGCGCAAATGGCAGGCCTTCGGCAAGGCCGACGCGGCGTTGATCGCCTCCGGCACCGTATCCCTGGAACTGGCCTTGTCCGGCGTGCCGATGGTCTCAAGCTACCGCCTCGACCCAGTCGCGCGCGTCGTCGCGCCCTATCTCGTCTCCGTCTGGTCGGCCCTGCTGCCCAACCTGATCTCGGATCGCGCGCTGATCCCGGAATTCTACAACGAGTACGTCAAACCGAACAATCTGGCACGCCAGGTGGAAGCGCTGTTGGCCGACACAGGAATGCGCGCCTGGCAGAAAGACGGGTTTGCCGAGATCTCACGGCGCATGGCAACGGACAGGCCGTCCGGTGAGATCGCGGCGCAGGTGGTGATGGGGTACGTGAAGAGAGTGAGTAGGCAGTAGTGAGTAGTGAGTAGTGAGTAGCAAAATTTCCAATCTGACTACTTACTACGCACTGTTCACTACTGCCTGATTTTAGCGCTTGGCGATCGGAACGTAATCGCGCTCCGGCGCTCCGGTGTAGAGCTGGCGCGGACGGCCGATCTTCTGGCGCGGATCCTCGATCATTTCCTTCCACTGCGCGATCCAGCCAACCGTGCGGGCAACGGCGAACAGCACGGTGAACATGGTCGTGGGGAAGCCCAGCGCCTTCAGCGTGATGCCGGAGTAGAAGTCGACGTTCGGGTAGAGCTTCTTCTCGATGAAATAGGGATCGGTCAGCGCGATCTTTTCCAATTCCATGGCGATGTCGAGCAGCGGATCGTCCTTGATGCCGAGTTCGCCCAGCACCTCATGCGCGGTCTTCTGCATGATCTTGGCACGCGGATCGTAGTTCTTGTAGACGCGGTGGCCAAAGCCCATCAGTCGGAACGGATCGTTCTTGTCCTTGGCGCGGGCGATGAATTCCGGGATGTGATCGACATGGCCGATCTCGCCCAGCATGTTGAGCGCCGCTTCATTGGCGCCGCCATGCGCCGGACCCCACAGGCAAGCGATGCCGGCGGCAATGCAGGCGAACGGGTTGGCGCCCGACGAGCCGGCGAGACGAACGGTCGAGGTCGAAGCGTTCTGCTCGTGATCGGCATGCAGGATGAAGATGCGCTCCATGGCGCGCGCCAGCACCGGGTTGATCTTGTACTCCTCGCACGGCACGGCAAAGCACATATGCAGGAAGTTTGCCGCGAAACCGAGATCGTTCTTCGGGTAAATAAACGGCTGGCCGATGTGGTATTTGTAAGCCATGGCCGCGATCGTCGGCATTTTGGCGATCAGGCGCATGGAGGCAACCATGCGCTGGTACGGGTCGGAAATGTCGGTCGAGTCGTGATAAAAGGCCGACAGGGCGCCGACCACGCCGCACATAACCGCCATCGGGTGCGCGTCGCGGCGGAAGCCGGTGAAGAAGCGCGACATCTGCTCGTGCACCATGGTGTGGCGCGTCACGCGGTAATCGAAATCGTCCTTCTGCGCCTTGGTGGGCAGTTCGCCATAGAGCAGGAGATAGCAGACTTCGAGGAAGTCGCCGTGCTCGGCCAGCTGGTCGATCGGATAGCCGCGGTGCAGGAGGATGCCGGCATCGCCGTCGATGAAGGTGATCTCGGATTCGCAGCTCGCGGTCGAGGTGAAGCCGGGATCATAGGTGAAGGCGCCGGTGGTGCTGTAGAGCGAGGCGATGTCGATGACGTCGGGCCCGACCGAGCCGCTTCGCACCTTGAACTCGTGGGTCTTGCCGGCGAATTCCAGCGTTGCCGTGGCCTCCTGGCCGCCCACATCCAGTTTTTTCGCAGCTTCGGTCATTGCAAACTCCTTCTTGTTTCCTCATGCCGGCAAAGGCAAATTCCGCAGAGCGACACGTCGAAATCACCGCAATGCGCTTATTCGCCACCGCATTCTAGGAGGTGCGTGCCAGATTGGGCCAAGGCCTAATGTTGCACTGCGAAACCCGCCTTTCAATGCCAATCTTCTTGGGCCAGTTTGCTCCTAATCGATTTGATCCGCTATGCGCGCCAGGCTTTCCTCGCGCCCCAGCACGGCCAGCACGTCGAACACACCGGGCGAGGTGCTTTTGCCGGTCAAGGCGGCGCGCAGCGGCTGGGCCACGGCGCCAAGCTTGTGGCCGCCAGCCAGCGCATAGTCGCGGATCGCGGCCTCGGCCGTGGCCGCCGTCCAGTCGCCCGCCAGCGACTTCAAAGCTTCGTGAGCGCCACGCAATATCTTGCGGGCATCGTCATTGAGCAGCAGTGCCGCCTTGTCGTCGATCGGCAGCGGCCGCGCGGCGAACAGGAAGGCGGCGCCATCGACGAGCTCGACCAGCGTCTTGGCGCGCTCCTTCAGCCCCGGAAGTGCCGCCAGCAACTGCGCCTTGTTCTTCTCGTCGAGGCGCGCCGCCATCGCCGGGCCGCCCTCCAGATAGGGCAAGGTGGCGATGAAAATGTCGAACAGTTCGGAATCGGCCATGCGGCGCATATGGACGCCGTTCAGCGCCTCGAGCTTGGCGAAATCGAATCGCGCCGCGCCCTTGTTGACGTCGCCGATGTCGAACCAGGAGATCATGTCCTTGATCGACATGATCTCGTCGTCGCCATGGCTCCAGCCCAGGCGCGCCAGGTAGTTGAGCAGCGCCTCCGGCAGGTAGCCCATGGCGCGATAGGCCTCGACACCGAGCGCGCCGTGCCGTTTAGACAGCTTGGCGCCATCGGCACCATGGATCAGCGGGATGTGCGACATCGACGGCACGTCCCAGCCCATGGCGTTGTAGATCACGCTCTGGCGGGCGGCGTTGGTCAGGTGGTCGTCGCCACGGATGATGTGGGTGACGCCCATGTCGTGATCGTCGACGACAACGGCATGCATGTAGGTCGGGTTGCCGTCCGACCGCAGGATGATGAAATCGTCGAGATCCTTGTTGGGAAAGCGCACCTCGCCTTGGACCCGGTCCTGCACCACCGTCTCGCCCTCGGTCGGCGCCTTGATGCGAATGGCGCCCTTGACGCCGACGGGTGCCTCCGACGGATCGCGGTCACGCCAGTGGCCGTTGTAGCGCGGCGGCAGGCCCTTGGCCCGCGCGGCCTCACGCATCGCCTCGAGTTCGGCTGGTGTCTCGTAGCTGTAATAGGCCTTGCCCAGGCGCACCAGTTCCTCGGCCACCTCGCGGTGGCGTGGCGCGCGCTCGAACTGGGAGACCGCATCGCCGTCCCACGACAGGCCGAGCCAAGTCAGCCCGTCGAGAATGGCCGTGGTGGCTGCATCCGTGGAGCGTTCGCGATCGGTGTCCTCGATGCGCAGCAGCATCGTGCCGCCGGTGTGCTTGGCATAGAGCCAGTTGAACAGCGCCGTGCGCGCGCCGCCAATGTGCAGATAGCCGGTCGGCGAGGGGGCAAAACGGGTGATGACCTTGTCGGACATGGAACTCTCGGAAAACGTCTGAAGCGGGGTGCGGCGTGCGCGGACTTTCGCGCGTCGCGCGTTCATGTAGCATAGGGCGTCGAGGGTGCAAGGGGCAGACCCGATGGCTGGACGGAGCCGGAGCTCGGATCAGGGCGAGGACGCCATTGTCGGCGTCAGCGAACGGTCCCTGTTTGCCAATCCCGCGCTCGCACCATCGGCGCCGGCGGCACTGCCCGCATTGCGCCCTGGCGAGCAGTCCTTGCCCGAGGGCATCAACGCGCCGGTCACCGTGCCCAGAACCGGTGCGGTCGCTCGCCTGCGCCGTCATCTCGGCCGCCTTTCGTGGCCTAGAGTACAGGCGGGCGTGGCTTCGGCGGCCACGCTGGAGCTCGATCGCGGCATCGCATTCCTGCTGGTGCCGGTGTTCCTGGCCATGGGCGTCATCGTCTATTTCTCGATGGCGGCTGAACCTGGGTTCGTCCAGCCCATCGCCGCCGTCGTGCTGATGGCTCTCTGTGCGGTCGCCTCGCGATCCTGGCCCAGGACCCATCTATGTCTGATGGCCGCGCTGCTCTGCGCCCTTGGCGTGCTCGCCGCCAAGGTCGAGACGTGGCGGGCGGGGACGCCGATGCTTGGCTCTGAAATCGCCACGCAGGTGACCGGCCGGGTGGTGTCGCTCGACTATATGGAGACCGGACGTATCCGGTTGACCATCGACGTGACGTCGACCGTCCGGCCGAAATTGCGCTATGCACCGGAACGGGTTCGCATTTCCGCCGCCAAGATACCGGCCGGCGTGAAGGCCGGTTCGCTGGTGAGCGGCTACGCCAGGCTGTTGCCGCCGACCGGTCCGGTGCGCCCGGACAGTTACGATTTTTCCTTCGACAGCTATTTCGCTGGGATCGGCGGCAGCGGCTTCTTCATGGGAACGCCAAGGATCGTTCCCGACGACGACGAGGCGCCGCTGTGGTCCCGCCTTGCCTCGTCGGTCGAAAATACCAGGCAGGACATCGCCGACCACATCAGAGCCAGTGTCGGTGGCGCCGAGGGTGAGATCGCGGCGGCGCTGATGGTCGGGGTGCGCGCGGGCATTCCTGATGAAATCAACGAAGCCATGCGGCGAACAGGCATCTATCACATCATTTCGATTTCCGGACTGCACATGGCGCTGGTCGCGGGCACCATGATGATGCTGATGCGCGGCGTATTCGCGCTGTTTCCGGATTTTTCCTCACGCCGCCCGGTCAAGAAGTACGCCGCGGCCGCCGCGCTTTTCTCGATCGCGGCCTATCTCATCATCTCGGGCGTCGTCGTTGCCGCCGAGCGCAGCTTCATCATGCTGGCCGTGATGTTGATCGCCGTTCTGTTCGACCGGGCGGCGCTGACAATGCGCAATCTGGCAATCTCGGCCATTGCCGTCATCGCGGTGTCCCCGCACGAAGTCGTTGGCCCGAGTTTCCAGATGTCCTTCGCCGCGACCGCGGCGCTGGTCGGCGCTTATGCGGGCTGGGCGGATCACCATGCGGGAAAGACGAGGCCACCGGCGCCAAAGCGATCCCTAGCTGGGTTCCTGACGCGAAAACTCCTTTTGGGGGCAGGCGGACTGGCCATGACGTCCATCATCGCCGGCAGCGCCACGGCGCTGTTTGCGATCTGGCATTTCCAGCGGGTGTCGCCGCTCAGCCTGTTCGCCAATCTGGCCGTCATGCCGATCGTGTCGGTCGTGATGTTCCTGGCCGTCGCCAGTGCGTTGCTGATGCCGTTCGGACTGGATTGGCCGGCTCTTTACCTCATGGGCAAAGGCCTGACGGCGATGATTGCCGTATCGGCGTGGATATCGGAGCGCTCGCCAATCGATGGTGTCGGGTTGATTTCGCGGCAATCCGTGCTGCTGGTAACCGTCGCATTGGTCATCGCGACGATGGCGACGACCCGGCTGCGGCTCGCGGCACTGCCATTCGCGCTTGCCAGCTTGTTGACTGTGTCGGATACGCGCACGCCCGATGTGCTGATCTCGGAAGATGCGCGGCTGGTCGCGCTGCCGATCGGCGGCGGCGAACTCGCGGTCAACCGGGCTCGCCCGAACGAATTCACCGTCGACAACTGGAAACGCGCGCTGACATCGGAAGCCCTCGTCGTACCGGAGATGTTCGACAAGGCAGGTGGGCAATTCGCCATCGCCGATGCGGTAAACCTGCCGACGGGAGCGCCGTTCTATTGCACCGAAGGCGTCTGTATCGCCAGACACCCGTCCGGTGCGATCATAGCGCATGTCGAAGACCGCAAGGACACCTGGAAGGCCTGCGCGTTCGCCGACCTCATCGTGGTCAATGACGCGACCGCCTACGATGCTTGCCACAATCCGCTGGTTCTCGTCGTCACCAAACGGCAGCTCGCCCGCAAGGGAAGTGCCGCGGTCTTCTTCGATCCTCGGTCGGCCACGACCCCGGCCAAGATCGAATTCGCCGTCGACCAACCATACCGGCCCTGGCATGAGCAACGAAAATTCTCACGCGAGGCGAGGGGACTGCCGCCCTATAAAAAGCCCGACAAGCCCGATGGCAAACAGGCTCAGTAGCGCCTGATCAAGCCGACCAGCCTGCCTTGCACCTTGACCCTGTCCGGCCCGAAAATGCGGGTTTCATAGGCCGGATTGGCGGCTTCGAGGGCGATCGAGGCGCCTTTGCGGCGGAACCGCTTCAGCGTCGCTTCCTCCTCGTCGACCAGCGCCACGATGATTTCGCCTGGGCTTGCCGTATCGGCATTGCGGATGATGACCGTGTCGCCGTCGAAGATGCCGGCCTCGATCATCGAGTCGCCTTTGACTTCCAGCGCATAGTGCTCGCCGCCCATGATCATATCCGGCGGCACCGAGATCGTATGCGTCTGATGCTGGATGGCGTCGATCGGCACACCGGCGGCGATACGGCCCATAACGGGGATGGACACAGCTGAAACCGCATCGTCGTCATTGCCGGCCGCGGGCAGGCGCGAAGGTGCGGCTGCCGGCTTGATCTGGCGACCGAGATTGTTTTGACCCAGGCTGCCCTGGATGACGCTTGGCGAGAATTTCTTTGCCGCGTTGAGGCCGGGCGCGATCGAATCCGGCAGCCGCAGCACTTCCAGCGCACGCGCCCGATTGGGTAGCCGCCGGATAAAGCCGCGTTCCTCCAGCGCCGTGATCAGGCGATGGATCCCCGATTTGGAGGCAAGATCGAGCGCTTCTTTCATCTCGTCGAAGGACGGCGGTATGCCGCTTTCCTTGAGGCGTTCGTGGATGAACATCAGCAGTTCATGTTGCTTGCGTGTCAGCATGGCGCGGCCCCCAAGGCATTGAACAACGGTCTGATTCAGAATCGAAAAACAAACCCAGAACAAACCCTATCTGTTCCAGTTGTGTTCTGCAACCGTTTAAAGTTTAGTGAATTTGTTAAGGCGTCAGAAGCTTTTGGCTCGCGACTGCGGCCGGCAGACGACCTTTCGTTTCCGCATGGGCCTTGAAATCGTTATGGTTAATGGCTTGCGGCCTAACCCTGAAGGAGGCTTGGCGCCAGCCCTTTCGAAGGATCCAGGTAAGAGGCTCCAGCAAGTGTTCGTGCCATCTCCGGCGGAACGAAACGAAATCAAAACGCCAACAGCCGGCAAGCCGCTCACGGGCGGCCTTTATTCCTCAAGCGTCGGCCGGTGCACGGGCCCGACATCATCCGGCGACAGCCTTCAAGCTGCCGGCGCGGGCGGCGTATTTGGTCGCGCCACTGTCTTCGCTGTGGACATAGACATGCAGCGTGTAGCCGATATGGGCCGTCATCAGCGCCTTGGCCCGCTCGACGTCACGATCGAGTGCCGCTTCCATGATCGCGGTGTGATGCTCGATGGCGATCGCTTCGCGCAATGCCTCCATGGCCTCCTCATAGCCATCCTTGAGGCCAGCCGCGGCCCGTAATGTCGGCGCCAGGCCAAGAAAGCGATGATGGCGGCGTAGCTGATCCGAGATTGTCGAGCGGAAACGCAACAGCCAGTTGCATGTGGCGGCGCTCAGCAGCGCCGCATGGAAAGCCTCGTGGTTCTCGTCCCATTTGTCGACGGCCGCATCCGAGGGATCGTCGACCGCGGTCTTGCAACGGGAGAGCCGGTAGTGGGCGGTGACAACGGCATCCTCCCATTCCTTGCCGCCTTTCTCCATCGATTCGAGGAACAAGGGGATCTCGACCACCATCCTGGCGCGCGCCAGATCCTCCAGTTCGGCCCGCGATACGGGAGCGACTGTAAAACCACGGTTGCTGATGGCGGTGACCAGGCGTTCGGCCTCGAGCCGCGACAAGGCTTCGCGCAACGGCGTCCAGCCGACGCCATAGGTGCCGCGCAACGCGCTCAGCTTGAGGGGCGCGCCGGGCATGAGGCGCGTGGTCAGGATATCCCGACGCAACAGCCGATAGGCTGCCTCCGTTTTCGTGGAGTTCGTCTCATCCTGCATCGCGGTCCATCCGTCGTCCGGCAAAGAGAAATTATATATGATGTCCGACCGTGGCAAGAATTATATATAATGTTTGACAGGGGACGGCCGACTGACCATGATCGTTGCAGTAGCCGCGCTGCAAGCGGCGCTGATCAAATCTGGGAGGAAATGATGTTGAAGTCGAAATCCGCTTGGGTGTCGGGTTTGTTCCTGGCTGGCGCGTTGATGGTGAGCGCCGGCAGTGCCGCCGCCGATCAGATCCGCATCGGCATTGCCAATTTCGGCGAACATCCGCAGCTCAACGCCGCCATAGCCGGCTTCAAGAAGGCGCTGACGGACAACGGCTTCGTCGAAGGCAAGGACGTCGTCTATACGGAGAGCCATACCAATTTCGATGCATCGCTGGTGCCGCAGATGATCGCCAAGCTGCAGGCCGAGCAGCCCAAGCTGATCTACACCATCACCACGCCGGTTTCGCAGATCGCCAAGAAGGCGCTCGCCGGTTCCGGCATTCCGATCGTCTTTGCCGCGGTCACCGATCCGGTGGCGGCCAAGCTGGTGCCCTCATGGGACGCCGGAGACGAAGGCATGACCGGCGCCAGCGATCTGCAGGACGTCGCCGCGGTGATGGCCTTCACCAAGAAGTTGCTGCCCAACGCCAAGCGCTTCGGCGTGCCTTACAATCCCGGCGAGGCCAACGACGTTGCCTTGGTCGAAAAGATCAAGGCGGCGGCGCCCGCGGCCGGCTTCGAGGTGGTGGAGGTCGGCATCGACAACGTCAATGACATCCAGCAACGCATCGCTTCGCTCGCCGGCAAGGCCGACGTGATCTACGGCCCGGCCTCGAACCTTATCCAGCCGGCGATCGCCGCTGTCTCCGCGGCCGCCCGCCAGGCCGGTATCCCGGTCGTCAACTCCGATGACAGCGCGGTCCGCAACGGCACCGTGCCGGCGAGCTTTGCGGTCAATTACACGCAGGTCGGCGTCAACGCCGGCACCATCGCCGCCGAGATCCTGAAGGGGAAGGACCCCAAGACGATCGCGTCGTCGCGCCCGGCCTACAAGGACCACATGGCAACGATCTCGCGCAAGGCGATGGCCGCGTTCGGTATCGAGATACCCGCTTCGATGGCCGATTGCGGCTGCATCGTCGACTGACATCGGAACCGCAAGGGGTGACGGCCTCGGCGCCGTCATCCTTGAGGTGAGGGAGGAACGATGCTCGAAATCCGATCGGCGCGCAAAGTATTCTACAAGGGCCAGGCCGACGAGAAGGTCGCGCTGGACGGTCTCAGTCTGTCGCTGGCCACGGGCGAGTTCGGCATCGTCATCGGCTCCAACGGTGCTGGCAAAAGCAGCATGCTCAATGCCATTTCCGGCGCCCTGATCCTCGATTCCGGCCAGATCCTGATCAACGGCGCCGATGTGACTGGAATGCCCGTACACAAGCGCGCCGCGCAACTGGCGCGCGTCTTCCAGGATCCGATGCGCGGCACCGCCGCCAGCATGACGGTCGCGGAAAACATGCTGCTGGCCGACTTGCGCAGCAGCAAGCGCACCTTGCGCCAGGGGCTGAACGCCACCCGGCTCGCGTCCTACAAGGAACGCCTGTCGATACTGGGCCTCGGCCTTGAGAACCGCCTCGACACCCGCGTCGACCTGCTTTCGGGCGGGCAGCGGCAGTCGCTGTCGCTGATCATGGCGGTCGGCGGGTCACCGGATTTGCTGCTGCTTGACGAACATACCGCGGCGCTCGACCCGCGCACGGCCGAGATTGTCATGCGGGCGACGGTGCGGGCTGTCAACGCGCTGAAGCTGACGACCCTGATGGTGACCCACAACATGCAGCACGCCGTCGATTACGGCAGCCGCGTGATCATGCTCGACGCGGGCCGGGTCTTGCTGGAGGTCACCGGCGAGGAGAAGGCGAGGGTCACGGTTCTCGATCTGATCGGCCATTTTTCCGTCAAGACCGACCGCATGTTGCTGGCGAGCTGACCGACATGGGTTTTGTTCAGGAAATTCTCACCAGCTTCGTCGCGATCATTCCGGTCACGCTGGCGCAAAGCCTGATCCTGGCCTTTGTCGTGCTCGGGATCATGATCCCGTTTCGGATGCTGAATTTTCCCGATCTCACCAGTGAGGGCGCCTTTCCACTGGGCGGCTGCGTCTGTGGTGTGCTGCTGGCCGCCGGCGTATCGCCACTGGCAGCCATCGTGGTCGCATTCGCGGCGGGCTTCGCGGCAGGCTGCTGCACCGCCTTCATCCATCTGCGCTTCCGCATCCACACGCTTCTCGCGGGCATCCTGATGATGACGATGCTCTACAGCATCAACCTCCGCATCATGGGCAAGTCCAACCTCTCCGTCTTCGGCTCGCCCGCCGTCTTCGATTGGGTGCCGTTCGCGCGGCCGGGTTTTCCCGCCAGCAAGATCGTGGTCGCCGGCCTTCTCGCGCTTGCCGCCTTCGCGTTGCTCTACATGTTCTTCCGGACCGAGAAGGGGACAGCGGTGCGTGCCGTAGGCGCCAATCCCGACATGGCCGAGGCGCAAGGCATCAATGTCTGGGCAGCCACCATAGGCGGCGTCGGGCTGGCGAGCGCGTTCTCGGCCTCAAGCGGCGCACTGATGGTGCAATCGCAGGGGTTTGCCGACGTCAATATGGGGCTGGGGATCCTCATCAACGGCCTTGCCGCGCTGATGATCGGCGAGGCGGTCGTCGGCAAACAGACGGTCGGGCGGCAGTTGCTGGCGCCGTTTGCCGGCGCGATCATCTATTACCAGCTTGTGTCGTTCTGCCTTGCCGCCGGCATGCCCCCGCCCGACCTGAAGCTGGCCACCGGCCTGTTCGTGCTCGCCATGCTTGCCGTGCCCAGCCTCAAGCGCGGCCGTGGGCCGGCGCCTGCCCGCGAAGCGATCCGTGAATAATCGGGGAATGTCGGAAATGATGCGTGCACCGCTCGATCTCGCAGCCGTCGAAGCCATGGACGCGGCGGATCCGCTGCGTGCCATGCGCGACCGGTTCATCTTGCCGGAAGGTGTCATCTATCTCGACGGCAATTCGCTCGGCGCCGCGGCGCCCGCCGTCTTCAGCGAGCTGCAGAAGGCAGCGACACAGGAGTGGGCGCAGGATTTGATCCGCGCCTGGAATACCGCCGGCTGGTTCGACATGCCGGTGGCACTTGGCGACCAGCTCGGACGATTGATCGGCGCCGCGCCCGGCCAGACGGTGGTCTGCGATACGACCTCGATCAACATCTACAAGGTGCTGCATGCGGCCTTGGCCATGCGGCCGGACCGCTCGGTCATCGTGGCCGAAGGAGACAGCTTTCCGACCGATCTCTACATGGCCGAAGGCGTGGCCTCGACGCGGCCGGGCACGGTGCTGCGGCTCGAGGGCGTTGATGCGCCTGACATTGAGGACCTGATCGACGAGCGTGTCGCCGTCGTCCTGGTCAACCATGTCAACTACAAATCCGGACAGTTGCGCGACATGGCGGCACTGACATGCAAGGCCCATCAGGTCGGCGCGCTGATCGTCTGGGATCTCTGCCATACGGCCGGCGCCCTGCCGGTCGAGCTCGACAGCGCCAATGCCGATTTCGCCATCGGCTGCACCTACAAATATCTCAATGGCGGTCCGGGCGCGCCGGCCTTCATCTACGCCGCCACGCGTCATCACGACAAGGTCCAGCAGCCGCTCAGCGGTTGGTGGGGCCACGCACGGCCCTTCGCCTTCGAACAGGGCTATGCGGCCGGCAACGGCATCCGCCGCTTCCTGTGCGGCACGCAGCCCGTGCTGTCGATGCGGGCGCTGAAAGGTGCGCTGGATATCTGGGACGATGTCGACATGGCAGCGGTGCGCAAGAAGAGCATTGCGCTCACCGACCTGTTCATCCATCTCGTCGAGACCAGGTGCGGCGCCTACGGCCTGGAACTCGAAAGCCCGCGCGATGCCAAGCAGCGCGGCAGCCAGGTTTCGTTCCTCCACCCGCACGGCTACCAGGTGATGCGGGCCTTGATCGACCGCGGCGTGATCGGCGATTTCCGTGCGCCCTCGACGATCCGCTTCGGCTTCACGCCGCTCTATGTCGGTTACGCCGATGTGTGGCAGGCGGTCGAGGTGCTGGAAGACATCCTGCGCACCGACGCCTGGCAGGACGTGCGCTTCGCGGTCAAGACGGCGGTGACCTGAAAGTCGGCACATTTTTCCGTAGGGAATTGCGTCGAACAGAGCGTTCAGAGCCGGGTGCGGACGGTCCACAGTTCCGGAAACAGGACGACCTCCAGCATCTTCTTGAGGTAAGAGGCGCCCGATGTGCCGCCGGTGCCGCGCTTCAGGCCGATGATGCGCTCGACCGTGGTGACATGGTTGAAGCGCCAGCGGCGGAAATAGTCCTCGAAGTCGACCAGCTTCTCGGCCAGCTCGTAGAGCATCCAGTAGCGCTGTGGGTCGCGGTACACGGTCTGCCAGGCGACGAGGACCTCTTCGTTCTCGGTCCGCGTCTCGCGCCAGTCCGTGCGCCTCGCATCCGCCCCGATGTCGAAGCCGTTGCGCGCCAGAAGCAGCAGCGCTTCGTCGTAGAGCGACGGCGCCGCCAGGATCGCCTCCAATCGGTCCGTCAGGTCCGGCCGGTGCTTGTGCGGCCCGAGCATTGCGAGGTTGCGATTGCCGGCCATGAATTCGATGGCGCGATATTGCCAGGACTGAAAACCCGAGGACTGGCCGAGCGCGTCGCGGAACTCGGTGTATTCGCTTGGGGTCATCGTGCGCAGCACATCCCAGGCATTGTTCAACTGCTCGAAAATGCGGGCGACGCGCGACAGCATCTTGAAGCTCGGCTCCAGCCGATCGGCACGGATCGAGCGGATCGCGGCGCCAATCTCGTGCAAGGCGAGCTTCATCCAGAGTTCCGATGTCTGGTGCTGGATGATGAACAGCATCTCGTCATGCGCCGACGACAGCGGCTCCTGCGCGTCGAGTACTTTCTCCAGGTGCAGGTAGTCGCTGTAGGACATGCGTTCCTTGAACGACATCTGTGCGCCTTCTGACGCCGGATCGTAGGGCTCGCTCAATTGATTTTCTCCGTGCGCAGCCGGAACCGCTGGATTTTTCCGGTCTGGGTCTTGGGCAGAGCGGCAATGAATTTCACCGAGCGCGGATATTTGTAGGGCGCAATCGTTGCCTTGACATGGTCCTGCAGGCGCTTGACGGTCATCGCGTCCGGCGAAACGCCTTGCACCAGCACGACATGCGCTTCGACGATCTGGCCGCGCTCGCCATCCTCGGCGCCGATGACCGCGCATTCGGCGACATCGGGATGCGAAAGCAACGCCGCCTCGACCTCCGGGCCGGCGATGTTGTAGCCGGCGCTGACGATCATGTCGTCGGAACGCGCGGCGAAGTGGAAGAAGCCGTCTTCGTCTTGCCAAAAAGTGTCACCGGTGAGGTTCCAGCCGTCGCGCACATAGTCCTTCTGCCGGTCGTCGGCCATATAGCGGCAGCCGGTTGGCCCGCGCACCGCCAGCCGTCCTGGCTCGCCACGCGGCACCTCGCGCATTTCGTCGTCGACGATGCGCGCTTCGTAGCCGCCAACAGGCTTGCCGGTCGAAGCCGGCTTCCTGTCGTCAAAGCGGTTGGAGATGAAGATGTGCAGCATTTCGGTGGCGCCGATACCGTCGAGGATGGGCTTGCCGGTCTTCTTCGTCCATTCTTCGAAGACTGGAGCCGGCAAAGTCTCGCCGGCCGAGACGGCAACGCGCAGCGACGACAGGTCGGCGCCTTCGTCCATGGCCTTCAGCATGGCGCGGTAGGCGGTCGGCGCGGTGAAGGAAATGGTCGCTTTGTAGGTCTCGATGATGTGGATCATGTTGGGCGGCGTCGCCTGCTCCAGCAGGGTCGCCGCCGCGCCGAAGCGCAGGGGAAAGATGGCGAGGCCGCCAAGGCCGAAGGTGAAGGCGAGCGGTGGCGAGCCGACGAAGACATCGTCCGGTGTCACTTGCAGAACCTCGCGCGCATAGGCGTCGGCGATGATCAGCAGATCGCGGTGAAAATGCATCGTCGCCTTCGGCACGCCCGTGGTGCCCGAGGTGAAGCCGAGCAGGGCGACATCGTCGCGGCCGGTGCTGACCGCGGTGAAGGTGACCGGCTTGTCGAGGGCGGCGCGGTCGAGTTCGGCATCGTGTTGGCGGTGCCGTCGAAACCGATGACCTGTTTGAGAAACCCGCTGTCCTTGGCGCAGGCGGTCATTTCGTCCATCAGCCTGGTGTCGCAGAGCGCTGTGGTGATCTCGGCCTTGTCGACGATCTTGGTGAGTTCGCCGGCGCGCAGCATCGGCATGGTGTTGACGACGACGGCGCCGACCTTGGTGGCGGCCAGCCAGCAGGCAACCATGGCAGGGTTGTTGGCCGAGCGGATCAGCACCCGGTTGCCCGGCCTGACGCCATAATTCTCGACCAGCGCATGGGCCAGCCGGTTCGTCCAGTCGGACAGTTCCTTGTAGGTGCGGCGGCGGCCATTGCCGATCAGGGCGGTGTGGTCGCCGAGCCCCTTCTCGACCAACCTGTCGGTCAATTCGACACCGGCATTGAGGTGTTCTGGATAGTCGAAGCCGTCGAGCAGGAAGTCGGGCCATTGTTCGAACGGCGGCAGATGATCGCGCGTGAATGTGTCGGTATGCGCTGAAGGCCCAAGCATCTCGCCGCTACCCCATCTGCTGCCCGGCCAGCGTGCGGGGCACCTGGGCGGTGGATTGAATTCCTGTCCGTCGCGGAAGGCTTCGTGCGGCCGGCAAACGTCTTGTCGACATGCCACCGGAAAGGTGACCGTCGACCCGTCCGAACAGCACAGCGGACCTCCCATTTTGTCAGCTGTTCCGCAGGCAGGATCGCACCAGTCGAAATTTGTTTCAAGCCTAAAATGTTTTGCCACTGGAGCATTGACGCATGACGTGTCGGCGGCCATTGCTAGCGCGGAAACGATGCCGCTTCGGGGGAGGGTGCCGATGCCAGACCATCGCATTGCCGACTGGGACAATGCCTACGCCAATGGCGACAATATCGCGCGCAGTGATCGTTGGCCCGCCGCATGGTCGGAACCGGCGCAAGCCTTTCGCGATGCTTTGTCGGCGCAGGGCCGGGCACGCCTCGACATCGCCTATGGCGATCGGCCGCGCAACCGGTTCGACCTTTTCCTTCCCAAGGCCACGCCGAGGGGCCTCGTCGTGTTCATCCATGGCGGCTATTGGATGGAGACCGACAAGAGCTTGTGGTCGCATCTTGGCAATGGCGCGGTCGGCAGCGGCTTCGCCGTGGCGATGCCGTCCTACACACAATGCCCTGATATACGCATCGCCGGGATCGTCACTGAAATCGCGGCGGCCATCGGCACGGCCGCCGCCATGATCGACGGACCGCTGATGCTGACCGGACATTCGGCCGGCGGGCACCTCGCCAGCCGCATGGTGACGACATCAACGCCTTTGGCGACCGACGTCGCGCGGCGCGTACGCCATGTCGTCTCGATCTCGGGGCTGCATGATTTGCGCCCGCTGATGCGCACGGACATGAACGCGGCGCTGAAAATCGATGAGCATGAGGCGCTGACGGAAAGCCCGGCGCTGCTGCGCCCCTTGGATGGTGTCCGCATCACCTGCTGGGCCGGCGGCGGCGAGCGTTCCGAGTTCCTGCGCCAGAATGCTCTGCTGGCCAACATCTGGACCGGACTTGGCGCAATCACCAATACCGTGATCGAGCCCGACCGGCACCATTACGACGTTGTCGATGGCCTCGCCGATCCCGCGCATCCGCTGACGCGGACCTTGATCTCGGAATAGTCGATAATTTTGTCCCGATGTCAGCTATTTACGGAGCAATTCTTCAGCGCAACATCAGAACGCTGCAAGTATCGCCGGCGACAGACGCAGGCGCAAAAGGCGCGCGTACGATCAATCCGTTGGCGTCTGCAAGCATCCTCAGCATGGAAGAATCCTGGATGCCGAACGGCGTCGCCACCAGTTCGCCGTCGTCTTGCCGAACCACCGCCCGTACATAATCCTGGCGCAGGTCATTGGCCGGCATCGCGCTCCCCAGCCTTGCCGGGCGGATGTCCTGACGATGCTCGCGGCCACCAAGCCTCGCCAGAAGCGGCTTCAGGAACAATTGCGAGCAGACCAGGCTTGCCACGGGGTTGCCGGGCAGGCCGATGCACCTGATGTCGCCGAGGCGGCCGAACATCAGGGGCTTGCCGGGGCGCATGGCGATCTTCCAGAAGCCCAGTGTCATGCCTTCGCCCGTAAGCACGTCGTGGATGAGGTCATGGTCGCCGACCGAGGCACCGCCCAGCGTGACGATGACATCCGCACCGGCGGCCACCGCTTGCCTGACCAGGGCGGAGATGGCGTCCTTGCGGTCGGCGGCGATGCCGAGATCGAGCGCGCGGGCGCCGACTGATTGCGCCGCCGCGGCAACGCCATAGGCGTTGGACGAGATGATCTGGTCCGGGCCGAGTTCGCTGCCGGGCGGCAACAGCTCGTCGCCGGTGGCGATGATGGCGACCAGCGGCCGTCTCACCACGCTCACTCGCGGGTGGTTTGCCGACGCCGCCAGCGACAACGCAGCCGGGTCGAGCACGCGTCCTTTTCCCAGCAGCACGTCGCCTTTGGAAAAATCGAGGCCGACGCGGCGGATGTTGCGCCATTCGGCGGTGGGCTCGATCACTTCGATTTCCCCGCCGCCGAGATCCCTGACATTCTCCTGGATGACGATGGTGTCGGCGCCGTCAGGCAGCGGTGCGCCGGTGAAGATGCGCACGGCCTGTACCTGGCCGACCGCACCCTCGAAGCCGCGCCCGGCCGGCGCCATGCCGATCACCGAGAGTTTCGATGGCACCGAGGCAACATCAACCGCGCGGACCGCATAGCCGTCCATGGCCGATGCGTTGAAGGGGGGCTGGGTGCGAAGCGCCACGACCGGTTCGGCCAGCACACGATCGACCGCCTCGATGAGAGGGACGCTTTCGCTGGCCAGCGGTGCGGCGCCATCCAGCAGGCGTTCGAGCGCCTCGGCGACCGGAACCAGCGCCATCAGACGTCTGCCTTGTAGTCGCCTGATTTGCCGCCGGTCTTTTCCACCAGCCGGATGCCGGAAATGACCATGGCGCGGTCGACCGCCTTGGCCATGTCGTAGATGGTCAGGCAGGCCACGGACGCGGCGGTCAAAGCTTCCATCTCGACCCCGGTCTTGCCGGTGACGCGCGCTAGTGCCGTGACCTTCAGGCCCGGCAGTGCATGGTCTGGCTCGATGTCGACGGAAACCTTGGTCAGCAGCAGGGGATGGCAGAGCGGGATCAGCTCATGCGTCTTTTTCGCGGCCATGATGCCGGCGATACGCGCCGTGCCGAGCACATCGCCTTTCTTGGCATTGCCGGCGAGGATGGTCTTCAACGTTTCTGGTTGCATGGAGACAAAGCCCTCCGCGATCGCGGTGCGCGTCGTCTCTTCCTTGTCGCCGACATCGACCATGTTGGCCTCGCCCTGTGCGCCAAGGTGCGTGAGGGTGGCCGCCACGATCAGATCGCCTCGGCTGCTGCCTTGCCCGTCAGGAGCAAGCGCGTCGCGGCGGTGACGTCCTGTTGCCGCATCAGGCTTTCGCCGACGAGGAAGGTGCCGATGCCGCTCTTTTGCATCCTGAGACAATCGTCATGGGTGAAGATGCCGCTCTCGCTGACCAGCAGGCGATCGGCGGGTACTATCGCCGCCAGCCGTTCGGAGGTCTTAAGGCTGGTCTCGAACGTTCTCAGATTGCGGTTGTTGATGCCGATCAGCCGCGACGACAGTTTCAGCGCGCGCTCCGTCTCGGCCTCGTCATGCACCTCGATCAGCGCATCCATGCCGAGTTCGAACGCGGTCGCTTCAAGCTCGTTCGCCAGGGCGTCGTCGACGCTGGCCATGATGATCAGGATGGCGTCCGCGCCCCAGGCGCGCGCTTCATGGACCTGGTAGGGATCGAACAGGAAATCCTTGCGCAATGCGGGCAGGGTGACGGCTGCCCGCGCCTTGGTGAGAAATTCCGGCGCACCCTGGAAGGATGGCGCGTCCGTCAGCACGGAAAGGCAAGCGGCGCCGCCTTTTTCATAGGCCTTCGCCAGTGCCGGCGGATCGAAATCGGCACGGATCAACCCTTTGGAGGGGCTTGCCTTCTTGATCTCGGCGATCAGGGCGAAATCGCCTGAATTGCGCTTAGCTTCAAGCGCCGCGAGAAAGCCGCGTGGTGCGTCGGCTTCTTTCGCGAGCGCCTTGATCTCGGCCAGCGGCAGGCGTGCCTTGGCGGCGGCGATCTCGTCGCGCTTGTAGGCTTCGATCTTGCGCAGAATGTCAGACACGGTTCACCCGTTCGAAATTTCGACCAGCCGGTCGAGCACCCGCAGCGCCCGGCCGCTGTCGATGGCCTGCGCGGCAATGGCGATGCCGTCGCCCAGCGTCGTCGCCTTGCCGGCAATCACCAGGCCGGCGCCGGCATTCATCAGCACGGTGTCGCGATAGGCGCCGGCGGCACCGCCCAGCATGTCGCGCAAAGCCTTGGCGTTGTAGGCGGCGTCGCCGCCGCGCAGCTCGTCCTTGGTATGGCGCTTCAGCCCAACCTCTTCCGGGGTCAGCGTGAAGCTGCGGATTTCGCCGCCGACCAACTCGGCGACCTGCGTCTCGCCGGTGGTGGTGATCTCGTCATAGCCATCGCCATGGGCGACCCAGGCGTGCTCGGTGCCCAGCGCCAGCAGCGTCTCGGCAACCGGCATGATCCATTCCGGCATGAACACGCCGACCATCTGCCGTTTCACGCCGGCCGGATTGGAGAGGGGGCCGAGCAGGTTGAAAATGGTCCGGGTGCCGAGTTCGACGCGGGTCGGGCCGACATGCTTCATGGCCGGATGATGCGCCGGCGCGAACATGAAGCCGACGCCGGCTTCATGGATGCACTTGCCAATCGTCTCCGGCGCGATGTCGATCTTGACGCCCAGCGCAATCAGCACGTCGGCCGCGCCGGTCAACGAGGACAGGCCGCGATTGCCGTGCTTGGCGACCGGCACGCCGCTGCCGGCGATGACGAAGGCGGAAGCCGTCGAAATGTTGACCGAGTGCGAATTGTCACCACCGGTGCCGACAATATCGATCGCGCCATCTGGCGCGTCGACGCGCAGCATCTTGGCGCGCATCGTGGCGACAGCGCCCGAAATCTCGCCCACCGTCTCGCCGCGCACGCGCAATGCCATCAGGAAGCCGCCGATCTGTCCCGGGGTCGCGTCGCCCGACATGATGATGTCGAAAGCCTCGCGCGCTTCCTCGAAGGAAAGGGCGGTGCCGGTCGCGACCTTGGCGATATGGGTTTTCAGCGCGCTCATCTTGTCGAGGCTTGGGCAACGGCGGCCTGGTCGATGCGGACGTCGTACTGCGTCTGCAACTGCGCCACCAATTGGTCGAGCAGGTCGTCGGACATGCCGGCGGTGAAGGATTTCTGTGCGTCGTCCGGCACCGAGCTGGCATCGGCGCCGGCCGGTTCGAACACTTCGGCGACCTTGAACAGGATCTGGCCGTCGCCGGTGGGCGAGGGGATCAAGCCGGTGCCGCCTTCGCCGACGCCGAACATCACGGCGGCGCCCTCCTTGCCGAAATCGGCATCATCGGCTTCGCGCTTCAAGCCGCGCTTGGTCTGCTTTTCCAGCTTGAGTTCACCGGCGATGACGTCGAGCGTGGCGCCGGCCTTGAGCCGCTTCTCGAATTCGTCCGCCTTGGCGGCAAGCCGCTTGGTGGTCTCGGCCGCTGTCCAGTCGGCGACGACCTTCTGGCGCACCTCGTCGAGAGTGCGGTCGCGCGCCGGCGTGATCGAACCGACCTCGTAGAAGACGAAGCCGTTGTCCGCCGTGGTCAGCGCTTCGTTTTCAGTGTTGGGTTCGGCATCGAAGACGGCCTTGATCAGCGCCGGCGATTCCGGCAGGTCCTTGACGATGGAGCCATCGGGCCTGAGGCCACTGCGGTCGATGGCGTCGATGGTGACGTCCTTGAGCTTCAATTTGGCGGCCGTGTCGGCCAGCGAACTGCCCGATGCACGGGTGTCCTCATAATTGTCGTGCACATCCAGCAGGATGCGGCTTGCCTCACCCAAAGCCAAATCCTTGCGGATCTGATCGGACACTTCCGCCAGCGGCTTCACCACCTCGGGCTTGATCTCGGTCACACGCAGCAGCACTGGACCGAAGGCGCCTTGGACGACCGGGCTGACTTCATTGGCGGCGAGCGCGAAGGCGGCATCGGCAACCGCCTTGTCGGCGATCTTGTCCTTGGCAAGCGTGCCAAGCAGCGTGTCGGCCGGGGTCTTGCCTTCGGCGGTCACCAGCTTTTCGAAAGTGGCGCCCGCCTTGAGCGAATCGAACGCTGCCTTGGCGGCATCCGGCGTCTTGAACACAAGCTGCTCGATGGTACGCATTTCGGGCGTGGTGTAGCGCGCCTTGTTCTTGTTGTAGTCGTCGCTGACTTGGCTGTCGGTGACGGCGGTCGTATCCATGATGTCCACGGGCTCGAGGCGGACATAAGAGAATTTGCGGTATTCGGGTGCGGCGTAGGTTTTCTTGTTGGCTTCGAAATAGGCCTGGAGCACGCTGTCGCTCGGCGCCTCGATCGGCTCGACCAGCGTCTTGGGCAAGGTTACATAGTCGACCGTCCGGTCTTCGCCGCGGTAGAGAGCGACCGCCTTGAAGAACGTATCCGGCGCCTTGAGGCCGTCAGAGACCGCCTCGACGATCTGCTGGCGTACCGCGACCTGAGCCTTGTTCTTCAAATAGTCCTCCGGCCGCATGCCCAGGTCACGAAGCCGCCCCTCGAAGACCCTGCGGTCGAATTGGCCGTCCGGACCCCGAAAAGCGGGTTCCTCGCGCGTCAGTTCGGCCAGTTTGTCCTTGGAGAAGCCGAGCCCGAGCTTGCGTGCCTGTTCGTCGAGAACCGCGCCCGAGACGAGTTGCGCCAGAACCGTGTTGTCGATGCCGAGCGCCTTGGCCTGTTCATGGGTAAGGCGCTGACCGAATTGCTGCGACATGACGGCGAGCTGCCGGTCGTAGGCGAGGCGGTATTCGTTGATCGACACCTTGGTGCCGCCGGCCGTTATCACTGAATCATGGCCGGCAAATCCGCCCATCAGGCGTCCGGAGATACCCCAGGCAGCGAAACTGACCACCAGCAGCGAAAGCAATGTCTTCGCGACCCAAGTGCCCGCCGCGTTTCTCAATATACCAAGCATGGACAATTCCGATTTATGCGCATTTTCGCATGCGCCGAGTCTGAAACAAGCGCAATAGCGCCCTTCCGGCCCACTGTCGATTGCTTTGTGGCCTGATTTTGGTAGTGAGGGCGCTGCTTAATGTCGCCTGGAGAGACCGCCCAATGACCCCTGGAATTCGTCCGCTTGTCGCCGGCAACTGGAAAATGAACGGCACCAGCGCCTCGCTCAACGAACTCAGGATGATCGGCAACGGCTTCATGAGCGGACTCGACGCCGAAACAGAGGCGCTGGTCTGCGTTCCCGCGACCTTGCTTTCCCATGCGGCGGAGATTCTGTCGCGCACCCCCGTCCATGCCGGCGGTGAGGACTGCCACACCAAGGAGAGCGGCGCCTATACCGGCTGCATCTCCGCGGAGATGTTGAAGGACGCGGGCGCGAGCCATGTCATCGTCGGTCACTCCGAATGCCGCGAACAACGCGGGGAGGACGATGCGACGGTCCAGGCCAAGGCCACCGCTGCCTGGCGCGCCGGGCTCGTGGCGATTGTCTGCATCGGCGAGACGCAGCAACAACGCGAGGCCGGCGCCACGCTCGACGTGCTGTCGCGCCAGGTTGCCGGTTCGGTGCCGCCAAGCGCCACGCCATCCAACACCGTCATTGCCTATGAGCCGGTGTGGGCGATCGGAACCGGGCTGACGCCAACCGCTGCCGATGTGGCCGAGGCGCACGCGCATATCCGCGAAAAGCTGTCGGAAAGGCTCGGTGGCGGCGCGGCGAGGATGCGCATCCTGTATGGCGGTTCGGTCAAGCCGTCTAACGCCGTGGAACTGCTGGGCGTCAGGAATGTCGATGGCGCGCTTGTCGGCGGCGCCAGCCTGAAAGCGGCCGATTTCCTCGGTATCGCGGAAGCCTATCGCAGCATTGCGGGGTGAGATTCACTGGGACGGGCGGGGCTTGTCCCATCCAAATTCGTTGCAAAGGGTGCGTTGCTTCCCATATTCCGGCCACGGGCTTGGAAATGCCGTGAAAGCATTGTATTGAGCCGCCTCCAATTCACCGGTCGTGTCCGCGGCCGGGCAAGGCCTTGCCAGGATAAACTATGCAAACCGTATTGATCGTCATCCATCTCATGGTCGTGCTCGCCCTTGTCGGCGTGGTGCTGCTGCAGCGCTCCGAAGGCGGCGGCCTTGGCATTGGTGGCGGATCTGGCTTCATGACGGCGCGCGGTGCCGCCAACGCATTGACCCGGGCGACGGCGATCCTGGCGGCGGCGTTCTTCGTCACGTCGCTTACCCTGTCGATCATCGCCCGCTACGGCGAAAAGCCGATCGACATTCTCGACCGGGTTCCGGCGACTTCGGACAATGCCGGCAAGGGCGTGCTCAACCAATTGCCGGGTACGACCACCCCGGCACCCGCCGGCAACGCCACGCCGACGCCGCCGTCCGGCAACGATGCCGGCGCGACGCCCCCGGCAAACGCTCCGGCCACGGCACCCGCCGCCGGTTCGACGGCACCTGCCACCAACGGCGCTACCAACGCCGCGCCGGCGACCACAGCGCCAGCGACGCCGCAGGTCCCGAACCAGTAACCTCCACTTCTCCAGGCCGCGATCTGTGATCGTTTGAACACAGTCGCGGCAAATGCGGCACGATCACGAAGATTCGACGGGGGCTGTTGCGGGCCCGCGCTTGAGGGATCCGCGCTTATTCGACTATAGATTGCACGCGGCATTTTCGGTGTCCTTGGGGGACGCCGGGCGACGCCGTGGGCAACAAGCATTGAACGATCGGATCTTCGCCATGCAGCTTCGCAGCTTCATTTTCCTGGGACTTTGCGCCGCAATCGGCCTGAGTTCCCCGGCCTTCGCCGCCATGCCGGCAAACATGGCCGCACAACAGTCGGTGTCGCTTGAAAAAACCGACGCCATCCCCGTCGCAGCCAAAAGCGATGCGGCGCAGTTGAAGCTTCTCAAGAAGAAGAAAAGCCCAACGCCGGACGATCTCGCCCAGATCAAGAAGATCGAGGCCAAGATCGCCGCCGACAAGGAAGACGCAAAGGCCAAGGCGCTTGAAGCCAGGAAGATGGCGATGCGTGAGGCCGCGAAGGCCAGGGCTGACGCGGATCGTCAGGCCTTCCTGGCCCAGAAAGGCAAGAGCGCTCCGGCAACCGAAGTGGCCGAGGCCAAGCCAGCCAAGAAGACCACCAAGATCATCGAACCCGTGACGCCGGTTGCGCCGATCCAATCGGCCGAGCCTATCCCCGCCGAGGCGATGAACGTCGCCTTGACCGGCAACAATGGCGAGTTGCGCAGCGAGGTCGTCGGCGGCCAGACGCAGCCCAGCGGCGGCATTTTCGCCGGCCTGTTCGGCGGCACCTCGTCAGGATCGTCGATCAGCTATCTGCCGGAGACACGCGCGCTCGACTCCGCGCTTGCCCAGAGGAACGCCAAGAAGCCGTTCAAGGTGAAGCCGGAATTCGTGCCGCAGGACGTGGAATTCACTGGCTATGATGCCGGCACGATCGTCATCGACACCAGCGCTCGCCGCCTCTATCTCGTCGAATCATCGACCACCGCGCGCCGCTACGCCATCGCCGTCGGCCGCGAAGGCCTGCAGTTCAAGGGCACCGTCGCGGTCGGCGACAAGCAGGAGTGGCCGCGCTGGATCCCGACGCTCGACATGCAGAAGCGCGAGCCCAAGCACTACGGCCAGTACAAGGACGGCATGGCCGGCGGCGGACAGAACCCGCTCGGCGCCCGCGCCATCTACCTCTATGACGGCAAGAAGGACACGCATCTGCGCATCCACGGCACCATCGCGCCGCAGTCGATCGGCACCAGTGCCTCCAATGGCTGCTTCCGGATGATGAACGAGCACGTCATGGATCTCTACAGCCGCGTCCGGGTCGGTACCAAAGTCGTCATCATCTGACGTTTTCATCATCATGCCGAAAGGGCCGGCTCAGCCGGCCCTTTTGTTTTGCCTTGTTCCTGCCCTCGACGCCTTCTTGGGAAAAAGCCTTCGCGGCGGTTTTTTCTCTGGCGGAATCAATCCGGCCGCGTTAAGCGATGACTCCCATGGCGCGATATGTATTCATCACAGGCGGCGTGGTTTCCTCACTCGGAAAAGGCATAGCCGCAGCGGCCCTTGGGGCTCTCCTGCAGGCGCGAGGCTATCGCGCACGCATCAAAAAACTCGATCCCTACCTCAATGTCGATCCCGGCACGATGTCGCCGTACCAGCATGGCGAGGTGTTCGTCACCGATGACGGCGCCGAAACCGATCTCGATCTTGGCCATTACGAGCGCTTCACCGGCCGCTCTGCCAACCAGCAGGACAACATCACCACCGGGCGTATCTACAAGAACATCATCGAGCGCGAGCGGCGCGGCGACTATCTCGGCGCCACCGTCCAGGTCATTCCGCACGTTACCGACGAGATCAAGAACTTCGTTCTCGACGGCAATGACGACTATGATTTCGTGCTGTGCGAGATCGGCGGCACGGTCGGCGACATCGAGGCGATGCCGTTCCTCGAGGCGATCCGCCAGCTCGGCAACGATCTGCCGCGCAACAACGCCGTCTACGTGCATCTGACCTTGATGCCCTATATCCCGACGGCGGGTGAGCTGAAGACCAAACCGACCCAGCATTCGGTCAAGGAACTGCGCGGCATTGGCATTGCGCCCGACATTCTTTTGGTGCGCGCCGATCGCGCCATCCCGAAGGAAGAACGCAGAAAGCTGTCGCTGTTTTGCAATGTCAGGGAAAGCGCCGTCATCCAGGCGCTCGACGTGCCGCATATCTATGACGTGCCCATGGCCTACCACAAGGAAGGCTTGGATTCGGAAGTGCTGGCCGCCTTCGGCATCGATCCGGCGCCCAAGCCGCGCATGGAGCCGTGGCAGGCTGTCTCCAACCGCATCCACAATCCGGAGGGCGAGGTCACAATCGCCATCGTCGGCAAGTATACCGGCCTCAAGGATGCCTACAAATCGCTGATAGAGGCGCTCTCGCATGGCGGGCTGGCCAATCACGTGAAGGTCAAGCTCGACTGGATCGAATCGGAGATCTTCGAAAAGGAGGATCCGACGCCATGGCTGGAGAAGGTGCATGGCATCCTGGTGCCCGGCGGCTTCGGCGAGCGGGGCTCGGAGGGCAAGATCCTGGCGGCGAAATTCGCACGCGAGCGCAAAGTGCCGTATTTCGGCATCTGCTTCGGCATGCAGATGGCCTGCATCGAGGCGGCGCGGTCGCTTGCCGGTGTCGACCATGCCTCGTCGACCGAATTCGGCCCGACCAAGGAACCTGTCGTCGGCCTGATGACCGAATGGCTGAAGGGCAACATGCTGGAGAAACGCCGGGCGACCGGTGATCTCGGCGGCACGATGCGGCTCGGCGCCTATCAGGCCGAGCTCGCCAAGGGCTCGAAGATCGCCGACATCTATGGCGACACGCAGATTTCCGAACGTCACCGGCACCGCTACGAGGTCAATATCGACTACAAGCAGCGGCTCGAGGATTGTGGGCTGGTGTTTGCCGGCATGTCGCCCGACGGTGTGCTGCCGGAGACGGTCGAATACCCCGACCATCCCTGGTTCATCGGCGTGCAATATCATCCCGAGCTGAAGAGCCGACCGCTCGATCCGCATCCGCTGTTCGCCAGCTTCATCGAGGCGGCGGTGGAACAGAGCCGCCTGGTCTGACGGCTTCCATGCAAACCTATGTCGCGCTTCTCTACAGCATCACCCTGGGAGAGGGGCGGCGGGTTGTCATGTCGGACCTCAAGGCGATGGCGGAAGGCCTCGGACTGAAGAATGTCCGCACCTTGGTGGCGACCGGCAATCTGGTCTTCGAGAGCGGAAAGACTTCGATCGCCACGCTTGAGAAGCGGCTGGAATCCGCCTTCGAACAGGCCTTCGGCCGCCACGTCGACATCATTGTCCGTAGCGCCGGGGATTGGCTGAAACTCGCGGCCAGCAATCCGTTCCCGGCCGAATCGGCCGATGCCGGCGACCAAGTGGCGGTGCGCGTCATGCGCAAGGCTGTGGCCGAAGATGCGATATCGGAGCTTCGGACCCGTGCCGCCGAGGATGAAAAGGTGCACTTGGTCGGCGGCGACATCTGGGTCGCCTTTTCACGAGAGCGGCCAAGTTCGCGCCTGCTCGCGGCAGCCAACCATAAACGGCTGGGCGTCGGTACCTCGCGCAACTGGAACACGATACGCAAATTGGCCGAAATGGTCGCGACGTAAGGGGGCGGCTCAAGGCCGCCCCGCTATTTGCTCCGTCAGGCCTTCGCCGTCTTGGCGCCGGCACTAACGGCTGCCGTGCGCAGCACGTAGTAGATGACACCGGCGATCGCCACGCCGAAGAACCAGCCATAGACGCCCCACCAGGACGGCAGCCAGTTGGTGAAGTTCGGCAGGATCGAGGAGAAGATGGCGCCGATACCGGCGGCGATGAAGGCGTTGACATGCCAGCCGCCCTGGAAGCGGAATTCACCGTCTTCGCGGTACAGCGCCTCGACATCGACCTCACCTTTGCGGATCAGATAATAATCCACCATCATCACGCCGAAGATTGGCCCCATCGTCGCGCCGATGACGTTGACGAAAGAGGCGGCGCTGCCATCCCACGGCGCGAACGGATAGAGCACGAGCGCGATGACAGCGGCGATATAGCCGCCCTTCTTGAAGTCGATTTGGCGCGGGAAGACGTTGGAGAAGTCGAAGGCCGGCGAGACGAAATTGGCCACGACGTTGATGCCGAGCGTTGCCACCGCGAAGGTAAGTGCGGCCAGCGCGGCCAGGAACCAGCTGTCGAATTTCGCCGAGATCTGGTCGGGGTGCAAAAGCACCTCGTGGTAGACGTCATAGGCGGCGATGGTGGTGACGCCCGCGACCAGCGAGAACAGGATCAGGTTGACCGGTAGGCCCCAGATATTGCCCTTGCGCAGCGCAGCCTGGTCCGGGGCATAGCGGGCGAAGTCGCAGAAGTTGAGATAGAGCGCCGAGAAATAGGTCACCCAAATCGCGGCCACAGCGAACAGCGACGTCCACGAACCCGGCGTTCCCGGCACGCCGGCGTCCTTGGTCTTTTCCAGAAGCACGTCCATCGGAATGTCGCTGGTGAAGGCGAAGGTTCCGGATTTGACGCAGAGATAAATGGCCAGGAGCAGCATCATCACCCAGACGGCAGGCCCGGCCCAATCCTGGAAGCGGCGCACCGTTTCCATGCCTTTCTGGATGATCAGCAACTGCAGCGCCCAGATGACCACGAAGCAGATCACCTCCAGGCCGGAATGGCCGAGGAAATGCGTGTTGGCGTTGAAATCGGCGAACCATTGCGAACGGATGAGCAATGCGACGATGGCGCCGGAGGCGGCGGCCGTCTGCGCGCCATACCAGAAGCAGGCGACGATGGCGCGCACCAGGGCCGGAATGTTGGCGCCCCAGATGCCGAAGGAAGCGCGGGCGAGCACGGGGTAGGGCACACCGGTCTTCACACCGGCGTAGCCGACCATGTTCATCAGCGCGTAGATGATCAGCGAACCGATGCCGATGGCGATGATGAAGTTGACGAAGCCGCCGCAGAACAGAAACAGGCTGGCGGCGAGATAGTAACCCCACAGGCTATGGACGTCCGACGTCCAGACATTGAAGATCGAGAACGGTCCCCAGTTTCGAACCTTGGCCGGAGCGAGGTCTTCATTATACAGGTCAGGCGATGCGCCTTGTATCGTCATTGCAATATCCCCTTCTTGCAGCACGCGCCCTCACGCGTTGACCGCACAGGTTACGCCTGACGCAGGGGAACCGACAAGCAACCGATTTGCCGGCTTTGGGCTTAAAGATATTCAATGCGAACCGCGATTATCAATGGGCCGTGGTGGTGAGCCGCTTTTGAAAAGCGCCTGTCTGTTGATTCGAGTTTCGATCCACGGCTTCAATTCGAGGGAAGGCGCGTTCCCGACTTCCGTCGGCAAGCGCGGCTGCCTAGGCGATGGCCATCACCCGCTTGTGGTCCTCGACTTCGGAAAGCAGCCAATCCTGAAACAGGCCGGTACCCGGCTTGTTGCCGATGCTGCGGCGCTGATGCAGGTAGATGCCGGCCGGATAGGTATGGCGGGCGCTGAACGGGGCGACAAGCTTGCCTTGCTGCAGCAGATCCTGGGCCATCATCGTGTCGGCAAGCGCTATTCCGGCACCATTGATCGCCTCGCGCATGATCAGCGTGCAATCGTCCAGCGTCGTCGAGGATTTCGGCGTCGTGTCCAACACGCCTTCCTGCTCGAGCCAGCGCTTCCATCGCATGCTCTCGCATTCGTGGATCAGGTGGTGGTTGACCAGGTCGGCGGGCGAGCGCAGCGGCATCGGCCCATCGAGCAGCGACGGCGCGCAGACCGGCGTCAGCACCAGCGGGATCAGCAGCGTCAGGGCCGGGCCGGCCTTGTAGACGAACTCGTCGACGATGGCCAAATCGAAATTGGCTCGCTTGCCCGATGTCGAGATCTCCAGATCCACCGCTGGATGCAACCGGCGAAAATTCGGCAACCGGTCCGCCAGCCAAAGGTTCAGGACAGCGGGCACGCACAGGACCCGGACACGCTGGGTCCTGCCGTGGCTCGGGCCGTCGATGAGGCTGACATCGTCGGTGGCGCGCCAGATGGCCTCGAACGCCTCGGAGAGGCTGCGCGCATAATACGAGCCTCGAATGGTCGGCGTGATCTGGCGAAAGCCGCGCTCGAACAGGTCCTGGCCGAGATTGCGTTCGAGCGCGCGGATGTGGCGGCTGATGGCCGAGGGCGTCAAATGCAGCTCCTCGGCCGCATCCTTGATGCTTCCGAGACGTGCCGCGGCCTCGAAAGCGCGCATGCCATTGAGTGAGGGTAGAGCCATTGGCCGATCATGAATTGTCAGTTGAGTTTTTGTCAATCGACATGGACAAAATTGGCGTTTGATCGCGTGGGCCGTTCAGGGATACCCAAGAGGCAAGAGCAACTAAGTCGTCTCAAGAAAACGACTATTCGGGAACTTCGGCACCATTCCACCAACGGCGGCGACCGGTTTGACCGGCCTGCACCGGTGGCGGGCGAAGCATTGCACCAACTGCAAGCGATGCCTCGGCCAAGGCCCCGCCAATGAGGAGAATGCCCGCTTATGCCTCAATCGCCAGTGCCGGTCTTTGAAGCGGCGGACGAGATTTCCGCGGAAACCTCCGTCGTCGTGATCTTGCAGACTGCCCAGACGGGTTTTGGCCCACGGGCAACGGCACTGGACACGGAAACGGGCGGGATCCTCTCCCGAGCCTGTTCCGATGCGGCGGTCCTGGCTGAATCTGGCACCTGTATCGATGTCATCGCGCCCCAGGCGGTATCGGCCCGGCGCGTGATTGTCCTGGCCTTGGGCAAGGCCGAGGCCGTCACCACACTGTCATTGTCGCGCGCCGGCGGTCTGCTGGCCGCGCATCTGGAAGGCAAAGGGGAATGCGCGGCTACCCTGGTCCTGGACCCCATCGCGGGCGTCGATCTGCCCGGCGCCGAAATCATGGCGCGCGTGGCGCTCGGCATGCGGCTGCGGCGCTATCGTTTCGACATGCGCAACCGGCGCCAGGGAGCAGGGGCCGATCGGACCCTGCGGGTGCAACTGGTCGGAGCCGGCGGTGCGGAGCTGAATTCGGCGCTGGCGCGGATCAATGCCATCGCCGATGGCGTCGAATACGCGCGCACGCTTGTCAACCTGCCGCCAAACCATCTTCATCCCGACAATTTTCACGATCATCTGGAGCCGTTGCGCGAGGCTGGCATCGACGTCGAGATCCTCGATGCGGCGAGGCTCGGGGAACTCGGCATGAACGCCGTCCTGGCCGTGGGGTCGGGCTCGGTGCGGCCGCCGCGCGTCGCGGTCCTGCGTTATCGCGGCAAGGGCGCCCCGGCACAGCCACTGGCCTTCGTCGGCAAGGGCGTCTGTTTCGATTCCGGCGGCCTCTGCATCAAGCGCGGCGAGCAGATGTTCGACATGAAGGCCGACATGGGCGGCGCGGCCGCGGTGGTCGGCCTGCTGATCGCACTCGCCCGGCAAGGCAGCCCCGTGCACGTGGTTGGCGTGCTCGGCATTGCCGAGAACATGCCGTCAGGCACCGCGCTCAAGCCGCGCGACATCATCACGACGGCATCCGGGCAGACCGTGGAAGTGTTCGACACGGATGCGGAAGGACGGCTCATTCTGGCCGACTGCCTCTATTACGCCGCCTCGCGCTTCAACCCGTCGGTGATCGTCGACCTCGCCACTTTGACCTATTCCGTCATGCGGGGTCTCGGGTCGGTGTTCGCCGGCCTCTTCAGCACTGACAACGCCATCGCCTCGCGGATGATCGCGGCCGGCGAGAAGGTCGGCGAGCGGTTCTGGCAGCTGCCGCTCGACCGGGCTTACGACGAGGGGCTCCAATCACCCTTCGCGGACCTGCGGCATCACGCCAAGGACATGGAAGATGGCGACGCCCCCTACGCCGCGGCGTTCCTGCGCCACTTCACCGAGGATCGGCCCTGGGTGCATCTCGACATCGCCGGCAAGGAGCTGACCGGCAAGGATCAGCCGCTGGGCCGAGAAGGCGCCACGGCATTCGGCGTGCAGATGCTGGAAGAATGGGTTCGAGCGAGCCGGGTTGCAAACTAGGTGCCCAACGACATGCCTTCAAACATTCAGGAGATCGGAATGTCATCGGAGATCGTCACCAGCGAAGGACGGGCCGGCTTCGGCGACTACGAAACCTGGTATCGGATCAGCGGCGCGCTCGACGCCGGCAAGGCTCCGGTCGTTGTCCTGCATGGCGGGCCAGGTGCCGCCCACAATTACGTCGATGCCTACAAGCTTCTTGCCCGAACAGGCCGTGCCGTCATCCATTACGACCAGTTGGGGTGCGGCAATTCCACCTTGCTGCCTGACAAGGGCGCCGATTTCTGGACGCCCAGGCTGTTCATCGACGAACTTGAAAACCTCGTCGATCATCTCGGCATCCGTGGCGGCTTCGATGTCCTTGGACAAAGCTGGGGCGGCATGCTGGGCGCCGAATATGGGGTGACGCGGCCGAAGGGCTTGAAGTCGCTGACCATCGCCAATTCACCGGCTTCCATGAAGCTGTGGGTAGAGGAGGCCAGCCGGTTGCGCGCCGACCTGCCGATGGACGTACAGGAGACGCTGACCCGGCACGAGCAGGCCGGCACGACGGATCATCCGGACTACCAGGCCGCGACGATGGCGTTTTACGAGCGGCATGTCTGCCGGATCGTTCCGTTCCCGCCCGAGGTCACGGAGACCTTCGCCCAGGTCGTGCGCAATCCGACCGTGTACAACGTCATGAACGGTCCGAACGAATTTCATGTCATCGGAACGCTGAAGAGCTGGAGCATCATCGACCGCTTGCCCGCCATCGATGTTCCCACGCTGATCATCTCCGGCCGCTACGACGAGGCCACGCCGGCGACCGTGCAGCCTTTCGTGGACGGCATCAAGGGATCGCGCTGGCGGATTTTCGAGCATTCCAGCCATATGCCGCATGTCGAAGAGCAGGATCTTTGCATGCGCGTGGTGGGAGACTTCCTGGACGACAACGACAACTGAGAAAAGGGGAACTACAACATGAAGAAACTGCTTCTGGCGGCCTCGGCCGCGGCATTGCTGGCCGGTATGTGGCTGGCGCCGGCGCAGGCCGAATATCTCAAGGAACACCGCGGCGGCACCATTCGGCTGCTGGCCCGCTCGGCGGCGGGAACGCTCGATCCGCACATCAACTACACGGACCAGGGCTGGCAGATGTACCAGCCGATCTATGACGGGCTGGTCGCCTTCCGCAAGGCCGAAGGCATGGACGGCTTCACCATCGTCCCGGACCTCGCCGAGGCGCTGCCCGAGGTGACCAATGACGGCAAGACCTTCACCTTCAAACTGCGCAAGGGAATCAAGTTCTCCGACGGCAAGGATCTCGGCGTGAAAGACGTCGTTGCTTCCTTCCAGCGCATCTTCAAGGTCTCGGGACCGACCTCGGGCACGTTCTATGCCGGCATCGTCGGCGCCGACAAATGCCTTGCCGACACCAAGAGCTGCGCGCTGGAAGGCGGCGTCGTCGGCGACGAAGCGGCCGGCACCATCACGTTGAATCTCACCAAGCCGGACGCCGAGATTCTCTACAAGCTTGCCTTGCCGCACGCCGTCGTCCTGCCGGCCGATACGCCAGCGGAAGACATGGGTTCCAAGCCCATTCCCAGCACCGGCGCCTACATGATCTCCGCCTTCGATCCCAACAAGGGCATGACGGTGACCCGCAACCCGAACTTCAAGCAGTGGAGCGAGGAAGCGCAGCCGGACGGTTATCCCGACGTCGTCCAGTATGATTTCGGCCTTTCCGAGGAAGCCGCGGTGACGGCCATCCAGAACGGAGAAGCCGACTGGATGTTCGATGCGCTGCCCAGCGATCGCCTTGGCGAACTCGGCACGAAGGCCATGGACCAGCTCCACATCTCGCCGCTTTCGGCGTGGTGGTATGCGCCGCTCAACAATCGCCTGGCGCCGTTCGACAATGAAAAGGCGCGCCAGGCCGTCGCCTACGCGATCGACCGCAACACGCTGGTCAAGCTGTTCGGCGGCAAGGTGCTGGCCTCGCCGGTCTGCCAGGTCCTGCCTCCCGATTTCCCCGGCCACGAAGACTACTGCCCCTTCACCAAGAACCCCGGCGCCAAATGGTCGGCGCCTGACCTCGACAAGGCAAAGCGGTTGGTCGAGGAATCCGGCACCAAGGGCCAGAAGGTGACCATCATCGTCGAGGACACGGCCATTTCCCGGTCGATCGGCGTCTATCTGCAGAGCGTGCTGACCACCATCGGCTATGTCGCCGACGTCAAGCCGATCTCGTCCAACATCCAGTTCACCTACATCCAGAACACCAACAACAAAGTGCAAATGTCCGTCACCCAGTGGTACAAGGACTATCCCGCGGCCTCGGACTTCCTGAACATCCTGTTCAGCTGCGCCTCGTTCCGTGAGGGGTCGGACGCTTCGATCAACATCGCCGGTTTCTGCGACAAGGATATCGACGCCAAGATGCAGAAAGCATTGGATCTCGGCGTGACCGACCAGAAGGCCGCCGACAAGATGTGGGCTGAAATCGACAAGCAGGTCACGGACAAGGCGCCGGCCGTCGGCCTCTTCACGCCGAAGCGGCTTGACTTCGTCAGCAAGCGCGTGGGCAATTTCAAGTTCAACCGGCAGTTCAACTGGATGATCACCCAGTCTTGGGTGCAGTAAGGGCCTGGGTGCAGTAACGAACCGCGGAGGGGCACGTCCCGTGTCGAACCAAGTCGCTGCCATGCCGCGCAGGACGCGAGGGCCCTGGGCCGTCGCGTTTGCAAAGCTGGCAAGAAACAGGGCCGCCATGGCGTCCCTGGCCGTGTTCCTCCTCATTGTCCTTGCCTGTTTCAGTGCGCCCCTCTACGCCAACTGGGCAGGAACCGACCCCTTCGCCTCGACGCTCGACGCCGTCATCCAGATCGACGGCGCCGACGTTGCGGTGATGGAACAATCGACGGAGGGGCTCGGGCTTGGCTACACGCCGATCGGTCCAACCTGGCGGCTCGGCAATTATTTCCTCGGCGCCGACAGCCAGGGCCGCGATGTCATGGCCCGGATGCTCTATGGCGGGCTGAGTTCGCTGCTGATCTCCGGAGCCGCCACTATCTTCACCTTGATCCTCGGCACGGCGGCGGGGCTCGTCGCCGGTTATTTCGGTGGCATCACCGACACGGTGCTGTCGCGCTTCCTGGATGTGCTGTGGGCGTTTCCGATCTATCTCCTGGCGATATCGCTTTCCATCGTCACAATTTCGCAAGGCATTTCGATCGGACCGATCGAAATCGAGTCCGGCAGCCTGTGGCTGCCGGTCATCATCATCGGCATCGTCTACGTGCCTTATGTAGCGCGGCCGATACGCGGGCAGGTTCTGTCGCTGCGCCACAGCGAGTTCGTACTGGCCGCGATCAATCTGGGCGTACCGGGGTGGCGGATTTTGTGGCGCGACATCCTGCCCAACATCACCACCACGCTCATCGTGTTCATACCGCTGATGATGGCGCTGAACATGCTTACCGAATCGGCGCTCTCCTTCCTGTCGATCGGTGTCCAGCCGCCCGCGGCGAGCTGGGGAACCATCATCCAGGACGGGCAGGCGCTGCTTTACACACGGCCGCTGGTGGCGCTGGCGCCTGGCCTGGCGATCGCGATTTCCGTCATGACCCTCAATGTCTTCGGCGACGGGCTGCGTGACGCGCTCGACCCGCGCTCCAAGGTTCGGCTGGGGCGCGACTGATGATCTATGCCATCCTGCGCCGTTTCGGTCAGATGCTGTTCGTGATGTTCGGCATCTCGGTCATCGTCTTCCTGATTTTCTTCGCCACGCCGGGTGCCGACCCCGCCGCACGCATCGCCGGCCGCAATGCCTCGCCCGAAGTGCTGGAAGCGGTTCGTCACAGCTTCGGCTTCGACCGGCCGCTCTACGTGCAATATGTGACGATGATGGAGAAGATCTTCGTCACGGGAGATCTGACCTCCTTCGTCAATCGCGGCTGGAAGGTGGTGCCGGCGGTCATGGATTCGATTCCCGTCACGCTGTCGCTGGTCTTCGGGGCGGCGATCCTGTGGGTGGTTGTCTCCATCATCATTGGCATCGTTGCCGCCGCCACACGCGACAGTTGGCTGGACAGGCTGCTGATGGCGTTGGGTTTGCTCGGTATTTCCATGCCGGTCTACTGGCTGGGCGAGGTGATGAACCTGATCACCCAGAGCCGCTATCATGACAGCTGGGCGTTCTCCTGGGTGCCGCCGCTCGGCTACAAGAATTTTTCCGACGATCCCAGGGGCTGGTTTCTGACACTGGTCATACCCTGGATCACGCTCGCCATCCTCTATATCGGCATCTATGGGCGGGTCCTGCGCGCGGCGATCATCGAATCGCTGCAGGAGGACTATATCCGCACGGCGCGCGCCAAGGGCCTGTCGGAAACCCGCATCCTGCTGCGCCATGCCTTGCGCACGTCGCTCATCGCCTTCGTCACCCTGTTCGGACTCGATTTCGGCGCGCTGGTGGGCGGCTCGGCGCTTTTGACCGAGGTGGTGTTCGGGCTGCACGGCATCGGCAAGCTCACCTATGACGCGCTGCAGAACCTCGACCTGCCGATGATCATGGCGACGGTGATGTACGCGTCGATGTTCGTGGTGGTCGCCAACGCGGTGGTCGATTTCGTCTACATCCTTCTCGATCCGCGCCTGAGGACATCATGATACTGTCGGTGCGCGATCTCAAAGTATCGTTTCGAACCGATGATGGCCTGGTACGGGCCATCGACGGCGTTTCCTTCGACCTCGCGGAAAGCGAGATTCTCGGGGTCGTCGGCGAGTCCGGCTCGGGCAAGACAGTGTCGCTGCTGGCGGTGATGGGGCTCATCACCGACCCCAACGCCGTCATCGAAGGCTCGATCCGCTACAAGGGCCGCGAATTGGTTGGGCTGCCCCCGCGCGAACTCAGGCGCCTGCGCGGCAACGAGATCGCGATGATCTTCCAGGATCCGATGACGGCGCTGACCCCGGTCTACACCATCGGCTGGCAAATCGCCGAACAGATCCGCGCGCATCGCAACATCAGCAAATCCAAGGCGATGGAGCGTGTGGAAGAACTGCTGGCGGAGGTGAATTTTCCCAATCCGCACGAAGCGATGTCACGTTATCCGCATCAGCTCTCCGGCGGCATGCGCCAACGGGCGGTGATCGCGATGGCGCTGTCGTGCAACCCGGCGCTGCTGGTGGCGGATGAGCCGACCACCGCGCTCGACGTCACGGTCCAGGCCGGCATTCTCGATCTCGTGCGCAAGCTGCGCGCGACGCACAAATCGGCCGTCGTCTTCATCACGCATGACATGGGCGTGGTCTCCGAACTCGCCGATCGGGTCATGGTCATGTATGCGGGCCGCATCGTCGAACGCGGCAGCCGTACGGCGCTGTTTTCCGACCCGCGGCACCCCTATACCCGTGCATTGCTTGGTTCGATCCCGCCGTTGACCGGTGCGAAACCTCGCCGCTTGCCGGCCATTCCCGGGTCACCGCCATCGCTGCTGCGATTGCCGCAAGGCTGCGCCTTCGGTCCGCGTTGTCCGGTCCGGTACGAGCCCTGCCTGACCGGCAAGCCCGATCTTGGCGCCGCCACGCACGCGGCGGCCTGCTACCGGGTGGCACAAGCATGAGGGGGCCGATGACCGACAAAGACCGTCCGATCCTCGAAACACGTTCGCTCGGCAAACGCTTCTCGATCGGCACCCGTTTTTCCGCCGAAGGCAGACGAACCGTCCATGCGGTCGACAATGTCTCGCTGACGGTGCGGCGCGGCGAAACCGTCGGGTTGGTGGGCGAGTCCGGATGTGGCAAGTCCACGCTGGCGCGCTGCCTGGTCAGGCTCTACGAGATTTCGGATGGTGAGCTTCTGTTCGAAGGCGATGACATCACCTCGAAGTCGCTGTCTGAACTGCGGCCGTTGCGGCGGCGCCTGCAAATGGTGTTCCAGGACCCGTCGGCCTCGCTCAATCCGCGCCGGCGCGTCGGCGACCTCGTGGCCGAACCGCTGCGCATCCATGGCAAGCTTTCGTCGCGCGAGATCGCCAGCCGCGTCGCGGAACTGTTCGACCTCGTCGGGCTGCTGCCGGACCATGTCATGCGCTACCCCCACGAATTCTCGGGCGGGCAACGCCAACGTGTCGGCATAGCGCGCGCCATCGCCCTCAATCCTGATCTCGTGGTTCTGGACGAACCGGTCTCCGCGCTCGACGTGTCCGTACAGGCGCAGATCGTCAACCTGCTTGCCGACCTCCAGGAGAAGCTGGACCTGACTTATGTCTTCATCGCTCACGATCTTTCGGTCGTGCGGCAGGTCTCGACCCGCATCGCGGTCATGTATCTCGGCTCGATCGTCGAGGAAGGACCGGCGGAGGAGGTGTTTTCGACCCCGGCCCATCCCTACAGCCAGGCATTGATCTCAGCGGTTCCCGTCGTGGAGACGACACCCGGCGGCACGCGCAGGCGCATCATTCTCTCGGGCGATGTGCCAAGCCCGCTCAATCCGCCATCCGGCTGCCGGTTCCATCCCCGCTGCCCGATCGCGGCGGAGCGGTGCCGTACGGAGCGGCCAGAGGTGAGGGAGTTCAGGCCCGGCCGCAAGGTGGCATGCCACTTTCCGACGGTATAGGCTCATTTCGCCCGGCATCGACTGCCGCATCCGGCCAGAAAATTCTTCAAAATTCAGTTTTCCGCGTGGAACCAACCGCCGGACAGCACGTTTGATAGGGTTCGATCGAGCGCATCGCGATCGACCGGGAGGAAGCTATGGACTACCTGCATTTCTTTTCGCCCGTGCGGATATCGCGCGGGCAGGGGCATCCTGTGGAAGAGGTGGATAGTGTCGCCGAGGCGATGGTTTTCTTGCGTAAATGGCCGACGGGACGGCGTGGGCCGGTGTATCAGTGTGCGCTGAATTGCTGTTCGGCCGCCCTGTCTGGACAGATGTCGGCGGAGGAAGCCAGAAAGGCGTTCACCGGATTTGCCCGGATCACGCGGCTTCTTGACGACGACATGGCATTGCCGATAGGCGGCAACAGCATGGCGAGCATACACGCGCTGCGGCGGTAACGCCGCGCTGCCTTTCAGGGTTGGATCGCGTCCGTTGCGGGCGCGATGGCGGTTGTGTCCGCGCATTCCGGGCAGGCCCTTTGCCGGTAGCCAAGGCCGGGCGGCAGTTTGAATGGGCCAATAAATACGCTACATGTCGCGGCAAGATCCGATCCAGGTGGATGGATCATCGGGATAGCCAATCCGAATAACATGTTGAATGCAAAACTCGCCATTGCGCCGATGATGGATTGGACGGACCGGCATTGCCGGTTCTTCCATCGTCGGCTGACGAGCCACGCGCTGCTCTACAGCGAAATGGTGGTGGCCGACGCGGTCATCCACGGCGCGCGCGGGCGGCTGCTTGGCTTCGATGAGGCGGAGCATCCGGTCGCCCTGCAGCTTGGCGGTTCGGATCCGGCAAAACTCGCCGAAGCGGCGCGCATCGGCGAATCCTTCGGTTACGATGAGATCAATCTCAACGTCGGCTGCCCGTCCGACCGCGTCCAGTCCGGCACGTTCGGCGCCTGCCTGATGAAAGTGCCCGACCTCGTCGCAACTTGCGTCGCCGCGATGAAGGCGGCGGTGGCGGTGCCGGTCACGGTCAAATGCCGCATCGGCGTCGACGAGCAGGATCCGGAGCCGGCGCTCGATGCGCTGGCGAATGGCGTTTTCGATGCCGGCGCCGATGCCTTGTGGGTGCACGCACGCAAGGCGTGGCTGGAAGGGCTGAGTCCCAAGGAAAACCGCGACATCCCGCCGCTCGATTATGACAGGGTCTATCGATTGAAGGCGGGAAATCCGAACGAATTCATCGGCATCAATGGCGGTATTCAGTCGCTTGAAGAGGCGCGCGAGCATCTCGATCATGTCGATGGCGCCATGCTTGGCCGCGCCGCCTACCACACGCCAGGCATTTTGACAGGTGTTGATGCCGCCTTCTACGGAGTGCGGCCGGAAGCGTTCGATTTCGCGGCACTGATCGATGCCATGGCGGACTACGCGGCTCGCCATATCGAACAGGGCGGCAGGCTCGGCCATGTCACCCGCCATATGGTCGGGTTGTTTCACGGACTGCCCGGCGCGCGCCGCTACCGCCAGATCCTGTCCACCGACGCGACCCGGCCCGGCGCCGGGCCGGAGATACTGAAGAGCGCTTTCGCAGCCGTCGAATTCGGTAGGGCGGAAGCCGACGAAGCGGCCTGACCTCAGTCGCGCAGAATCATACGATCGCCGCGCACGTCGAAGCCCGACAGCGAGCCGACGAAGTTCATGCCGAGCAGACTTTGGCTGAGCATGCCGGGCGCGGCGACCATCACCGACATGTCCTTGCGCACGATGCCGCCGATCGCCAGCTCGTTGGTCTTGACCGCCGCGGCGCGGGCCATGCCATTGGCGGTCGAAACCGGGATGGTGTAGTTCAGCGCCGCCGGATTGAAGCCCGCGGCCTGAGCGTCCTCCGAAGTCAATACGGTGCTGGTCGCGCCGGTGTCGACGACGGCCCTAACCGGATTGCCGTTGACTAGGATGCGCGCTTCGAAATGGCCGTTGTCGGCCTTGTCCAGGGTCACCGTCGCGTGGCCGTCCTCGACGCCGAGCGCCAGGGGACTGCCGGGAACGAGGCCCGCGGTCACTCGGCTGGCGACGTCCTGCAGCTCGTAGCGATATTGATAGCCGGCGATCAGAACGAGCACGATAGCCGCCCAGGTGCCGAGGTTGCGGGCCATCACGCCCAGCGGAGCCGACCGCAGCAAGCCGGCGCCGATGAGGGCGCCGAAGGCACCGAGCCAGATCAGCCGGCCGAAATCGTCATTGTCGACGCCGAGCGTGCTGCCGGCGGAATCGTTGAGCATGAGCAGCACCGCTCCCACACCGATCATCGCCATCACAATCCAGAACAGCCGGCTGCTCATCCGTCCTCGCTAGAATGCGTCGCGTTCGCGCGCCATGCGGGTGCGGCGCGTTTCGCGGCGCGGCCGGCGCTCGACGGTTTCCAGCCGGGCCGGCAGTTCGGCCATCACATTGCGGCGCGTCTCGGGCGTCATTCCCATCCAGGCGCCGATTTCCTCGCGCGTGCGGCCGCAACCGAAGCAGAAGCCGGTCTTCATATCGATCGAACAGACCAGGATGCAGGGAGACTCGATGACCGTCATGACTTTCTCTGGAGGACCCCGTTCGGAGTCCGCTCTTCCATCTCCACATGGTGCAACGGCAAAGCCAATACAAGCCCTCGCGATAGCGCCGTCCATGGCCGCCTTTGCGGCAAACCGGGAAGGACGATCGAGGAGGTTGTGCCGATCACGCAACGCAGCTATGCCGCTCGCCAACATCCAGGAATGATTGTTCGCGACATGACCAGTGCACTGCCTTTCGACGATTTCCGCAACCTGCTCGACAATTTGCCGCCCGCGGACCTCAAAGCCGAGGCGCGCGTGCGCGCGCTGTTTGCCAAGGCCGACAAGCCGGTGAATTCGCTTGGCCGCGTCGAGGACATTGGCGCATGGCTTGCCGCATGGAGCGGTCGCGCTCCGCCTGTCGTGACGAGGCCCTTGATGGCTGTCTTTGCCGGCAACCATGGCGTTGTCAGGCATGGCATTTCGCCGCGGCCGGTGGCGGCGACCGCCAATGCCGTTGAACTTTGCGCGGCCGGTGGTGCGGCGATCAACCAGATCTGCATCGCCAACGACCTCGGCCTGAAGGTGTTCGATCTTGCCCTGCACATCCCGACCGGCGATATCACCGAAGACGCCGCGCTCGATGAGCGCGGTTGCGCGGCCACCATGGCCTTCGGCATGGAAGCGATCGCCGGGGGCACCGATCTGCTTTGCCTCGGCGATCTTGGCGTCGGCAATTCCACCGTCGCCGCCGCCCTGTTGGCCGCGCTGTTCGGGGGCAGGGGCGCCGACTGGGTTGGCCCAGGATCGGGCGCCGATGCCGCCATGCAGGCCCGCAAGGCAGAGGTGGTCGATGCGGCGCTGGCCTTTCACGGCGCCCATCTGGAAGATCCGCTCGAAGCGCTGCGGAGGGTCGGAGGCCGCGAGTTCGCGGCGATATCCGGCGCCATCCTCGCGGCACGGATGCAGCAGATACCGGTGCTGATCGACGGCTTCGCGGCAACGGCATCCGCGGCGGTATTGTATGCGGCTAACCCCGTCGCGCTCGATCATTGTCTCCTTGCCAGCCTGTCGCCGGAGCCCGCGCATGCAAGGGCCGCCGAACACATTGGGTTGCGTCCGCTGCTTGATCTCGGCATCAGCCATGGCGAAGGGGCGGGAGCAGCCCTTGCGGCCGGGCTGGTCAAGGCCGCAGCCCTGACCAGTTCAGGCATGGCGGCGGCTGTTCGGGGCTGAAGTGTATCGTCTCGGCGGATCAACGCTGGAGATTGGGGATGCGATAGACGACCGAGGTATATTTCGAGTTGGAGCGAGTGGAGACTATCGAGCCGCCAAGGCTTTCCGCGATCCTTCTGCTTGCGACGTTCTCTTCCGCGACAGGATATTCGAAGCAATCCGGATTGAGCGCGTCGGACGCCCATGCCGCCACGGCGGCGACAGCTTCCCGGCCGACGCCATTTCCATGTACATCCTCTCTGAGCCAAATTCCGATCTCGGGGCAGGTGGTCTTGGCCGCGTGAAGGCCGACAAGCCCCAGACAGCAACGGTCCGTCAAGGAACGCACAACGAAATGCAAATCCGATCCTTCAAGGATCGGCGTCAGCCAGGATCGCCATACCTCGGCAAAGGCCGTTGCTGATCGAGGTGGTTCCCACTGCATGAAACGGGTTACCGCGGGAGTGATGGCGGCAAAGACCTCCGCGGCATCGTCTGCCGTAAACAGTTTCAGGCGAAGCCGCTCCGACTTGATGTCGACGCCGCTGGCATCCCAATTCGTCATCTTTTGCCGTCCGCGTACTTCTTCCATAAGGTGTCGACGCAGGTCCGCAAGGCACTACCGCCGTCGCGCGGCCACCGCGGCTGTCGGCAGCGCCGGCAGTTCTTCCATCACCCGGCTCAGCGGGAAGATGGCGATGGCCTCGGTGCCTTCACGTAGCTTGGAGTGAAGTTCGAACTCGCCGCCATGCATGGCGAGCAGCCCCTGCACGATCGGCAGGCCAAGCCCGGTGCCTTGCTCGGCGCTCTTGATGGCAATCGAACCCTGGCCGAAGGCTGAAAGCACGACCGGAATCTCGTCCTCTGGAATGCCCGGGCCGTTATCCCGAATCGAAATGTATTGTCCGCCGCCCGCCGTCCAGCCGACCCGGACGCGGATTTCGCCGCCGGTGGCGGTGAACTTGATGGCATTGGACAGAAGGTTGAGCGTGATCTGGCGCACGGCGCGCTCGTCGGCGAACAGCCGCGGCAATGTCTGTTCGAAGTCCTGGACGACGCGGATATCCTTGTTGCGTGCCTTGAGTTCCATCATATGGCAGCAATCCTCGACGATGTTGAGCAGCATGACCGGCTCCTCGTTGAGCTGGTAGCGGCCAGCCTCGATACGCGACAGGTCGAGGATCTCGTTGATCAGGTCGAGCAGGTGCTGGCCGGAATCATGCACGTCATGGGCGTAGTCGCGATAGGTGGGATTGCTCATCGGCCCCAGCACCTCGTTCGCCATCACCTCGGAAAAACCCAGAATGGCGTTGAGCGGCGTGCGCAATTCATGGCTCATCGAGGCGAGGAAGCGCGACTTTGCCAGATTGGCGTCCTCGGCCCGCCGCCGCGCCTCGTCCGACATCGACTTCGCCGTCTCCACTTCGGCGATCAACGCATCCTTTTCGGAGCGAAACGACAGCAGCATCAAGGAGGACAGGTTGAGATGGCGGGCGATATAGGCGAAGAAAGGCAGCGACACGACGAGCAGCCCGGCCATGATCGCTTCGACCGGCATCCACAGCTTCACCCCGGCATAGGCATAGAGCGCCACCGGAACGGCAAAGGTCGCCAAAAGAGCTCCACCCAGAGACGAGGCCATCACCGCGGTCGATGCCATGGCGAGCAGCAGCACCACCGCCTTGGCCACCTGGAACTGATCCACCGCGCACGCGCCACAGCCCAGCAAAACGAACCAGGCCCAGCCGAGGCCGCAAAGAAAATGCGCGACCAGGAATTCTCGTCGCGTTTGCAATGGGTTGAGCGCGGAAGCTTCCGTCCGCTCGATCCGCCTCGCCATGAAGGCGACAATGGTATGGGCGGTGAGCGTGAACAGCGCCCAGAGCCCGATCTCGTTTCCGACGCCGGCGAACCGGCCCGCCGCGGCGATTGCCAGGACGAGCAGCGGGATAACCACCGCGCCGCTTGTCATGGCCCGTGCGTGAAGCTTCAGCAGTTCCCGATCGAAATCGGGATTGCCGGCCTGCTGCGAAAGACGGTCGCGCGTCTTGCGCACCGCGCGCGCGACATCGGTGTTGCGATGCCGTTTCCTGCGGTCCACAATGAACTTGTCCGCTGTGTTCGAGCGTTGCAAGGGCATCAAAAGCTTCAATTTATGCGCGCAGCGATTTCAAGGTGTTAAGCTACGTTCGAATGATTAACCAACCGTTTGCCATATGAGCCGTTCGTGGTCGCCGGGGTCGCGCAGGCGGTACGCGGCGCCGCGCCCGAGAAGCCCGTGGCGCAAGCTGCTCGACTATGCGTTGGCCACCATCATTCTGGGACTGCTGATCCTGCTCGCGGCGCGTCTCGACCGGGTGGAGACGCGCAAGACGCAAGGTAGCGCCATCATCAATGACGGCGATTCGATCACGCTCGGCACCGAGCGCATCCGGATGCGCGGCATCGACGCCCCGGAATACACGCAGACCTGCCGCAGGAACGGGGCCGATTATGCCTGTGGCACGCTGGCGCGCGAGTCCCTGGTGCGGCTGATCGCCGGCAGGCCGGTCATCTGCAGCGGCTGGCAGAGCGATCGCTATGGCCGGTTGCTTGGCGACTGCAAGGCCGGCGGCACCGACCTCAACCGCGCCCAGGTCGAAGCGGGCTGGGCCGTCGCCTATGGTGATTTCGAAAGTGAGGAAGCGATTGCCCGCGCGGCAAGGGCCGGTATCTGGGCGGGCACGTTCGATCGGCCACAGGACTGGCGCGACAGCCATCATGGCGCGGTCGTGGAGCGGAAACACGGCAGGCTGGCGTCGATTGGTGATGCCGTGCGGGAGATCTTCCGCTTCTGGTGAAATCTCGTATGGCGTGAGGAAAAGGAGGATGGACATGAAGCTCTTTGACGGCGGCCGGGCGCCCAACCCGCGGCGGGTTCGCATTTTCCTCGCCGAGAAGGGGATCACGGTTCCGCTGGTGCCGGTCGACATGGGCGCGCTGGAGCACAAGCAGCAATCGGTCAGCTCGCGCAATCCGTTGCGGCGTCTGCCGGTTCTGGAGCTTGACGACGGCACCATCCTCACCGAATCCGTCGCCATCTGCCGCTATTTCGAGGAACTTCATCCCGAGCCGGCATTGTTCGGACGCGGCGCGCTTGGCAAGGCGCAGGTCGAGATGTGGCAGAGGCGGATGGAGTTCAACCTGCTCAGCAGTGTCACGCAGGCTTTCCGCCACATCCATCCGGCCATGAAGGAATGGGAAATCCCGCAGATTCCCGAATGGGGCGAGGCCAACAAGCCGAAGGCGGTGGAGTTTCTCGAGTTGCTCGATGCGGAACTCAGCAGCCGTGAATTCGCCGCCGGCGACAGCTATTCGATTGCCGACATAACCGGCCTGATCGCGATCGATTTCATGAAGCCGGCACGCATCAAGGTGCCGGAGGAATGCACCAATGTGTTGCGTTGGCATCAGGCTGTCTCCAGCCGGCCGAGTGCCGCCGCTTGAGCATGGACCTGGATAGCTTCGCCGCGACGATCCGCGCGTGCCGCATCTGCGTCGACAATCCCGTCGGCAAGCCGCTGCCGCACGGGCCGCGACCGGTGCTGCGCCCCTCGTCCAACGCCCGCATCCTGATCGCCAGCCAGGCGCCTGGAACCAAGGTGCATCTGTCGGGCATGCCCTTCACGGATGCCTCGGGCGACCGCCTGCGCAACTGGCTCGGTGTGACCAGCGAGGAATTCTACGACCTCGAGAAATTCGCCATCGTGCCGATGGGCTTCTGCTTTCCCGGACAAGACGCCAAGGGCGGCGACCTGCCGCCGAGGCGCGAATGCGCCCCGGCCTGGCGCGCGCCCTTGATGGCGCTGATGCCGCGCATCGACCTGGTGCTGACGATCGGCATCTATGCGCAGACCTGGCACATGGGCGCGGCGCGGCGCGCCTCGCTGACGGAAACGGTGATGGACTGGCGCGCCATCTGGGAGAATTCCGTCGGCCCCAAAGTACTGCCGCTGCCGCATCCGTCCTGGCGCAACACGGGCTGGTTGAAGCAGAATCCGTGGTTTGAAATGGATTTGCTGCCTTTCCTGCGGTCGGAAATCCGCTATCGCCTCGGCTAGGCATTCAGCAAGAAATCACTCGCTTTAGACGCTGGCGGCAGAATTTCTTTCTTGTAGATGGGCCAAATAAAAGGGAATATAGCGAAACTATTCCACCAGGAGCCTCCGATGGATCGCCTTGACCGAAAAATTCTCCGCCTCTTGCAGGAGGACGCGACGCTCGCGGTCGCCGACGTTGCCAAGAAAGTCGGCCTGTCGACCACGCCGTGCTGGCGGCGCATCCAGAAGCTCGAGGAAGAGGGCGTTATCAAGCGGCGCGTCGCCATTCTCGACCACGAAAAAGTCAATGTGCGGGTCACGGTCTTCGTGTCGATCCGCACCAATTCGCACAGCCATGAATGGCTGCGCCGGTTTTCCGAGGTCATCCAGGAATTTCCGGAGGTGGTAGAATTCTACCGCATGAGCGGCGACGTCGACTACTTGCTGCGCGTCGTCGTGCCCGACATCGCGGCCTATGACGCCTTCTACAAGCGGCTGATCGCCAAGATCGAGATCCGCGACGTGTCGTCGTCCTTCGCCATGGAGCAGATCAAGTACACGACCGAAATCCCGCTCGATTATATGGTGCTGGACAAGGAGTCGGGCGCGAACGCGGCCTGAGGCCGACGCTTAGTTCTTCTTCTTGTTGAGGAAGCTCCAGGGCGAGTTCACCGGCAACACGACCGAATCCGGAACTGTGTCGACGCTCACGACATCGGCTTTGCGCACGCTATAGCCGGACTGGATGACGCTGACGCCGTCGAGAATGAACAGCTGGCTTTTCTTCATGTCCGGCTTCATGGCGCCGGTGACGGAGACCGCTTCGTAGGCCTCCGTCATCTTGTACGGACGGGCTGGCGTGACCAGCACGATCTGGTTGGGCGGCGGCGTCGGCATGTGGCTGCACGCCCCGGTCCACGGCACCAGCAGGAACTGATAGACGAGGTCGCCGTCGCGATCGACCGGCAATGCATAGCCGGCTAATTGAATGGTTTCGTCCTGCAGGGCGACCGACAGCGTCTCACCATGATCTGGCAGTTTCGCCGCGATCATCGGCAGGCCGGCGTCTTCGGCGACCGCCTGCGTTGCCGGGCGCAAATCCTTCCAGAAGATGTGCGCGGTCTCGGCCGAAGCGCCGGCCGTGGAGAGGGCAAGCGCGGCGGCGAGCGCAATGATCGATTTGAGATGGTTCATGGCCGCATCCTTTGCGGGCGAGTAAAGACGCGACGGCGGGTGGCGTCAATGCACGAGCCCCATCACATGTCGGCGATATCCGGCCGCGGCAAACCTCAACTCGTCAGGCCTTTCTGGCGGCGAGGCGTTCGTGCGTTTTGGCATGCGAAAGTTCTCTCACCGCATCCTTGCCGATCCAGCGTGCCGTCTTGTCCGTGGAGGTGGCAAGCCTGTGCGCCAGCGCAAGGGCAGGGGCGTGCAAAGCCATTGACCGTTTGCCGATCTGCCGCAGCGCCCAATTGACCGCTTTGCGGACGAAGTTCCGCTCATCGCTGCAATGGGCTTCGACCAATGGCAGGTAGGACTGGAAGGTCGCGTCGGGTTCCTTTTTCAAGTGCACCGCCGCCCATGCCAGCATGGCGAAGGCGGTGCGGCGGACGAATTCACGCTCGTCGGCGGCAAACTCCGCGACCAGATGGCGCCAGAACGGCGTATCCACGAACAGATCGGAGACGGTGTCGACGATCTCCCAGGAATCGAAATCGCCGGCCCAGCGGCGGCACTCCTGGATGGTGATCTTCTTCGGCTCGCCGGTGAAAGCCGCCATCAGCCGCGCCTCGCGTATGCCGCTGTCCCACAGCGCCAGCGCTCGCTCGTGGTTGCGCTTCAGCTTGCGCGCCAACGGCCGCAAGTCCGCATTGCCGATACCGAGCGCGGTCGTGGTGTTGATGCCGAACCGCGCCATGCCGGCGCGGTTTTCCTCGGTTCCGATCGAACGCAGATGCGCGATGATGTCGTTCGCGGTCCAGCCTGGAGCAGGCAGGGACATTGTCGCCTACTTCTCCAGTCGCGCCAGCAGGGAGGATGTGTCCCAACGCTTGCCGCCCATGGCCTGCACGTCCTTGTAGAACTGGTCGACAAGGGCGGTCACCGGCAGCCTGGCGCCATTGCGGTCGGCCTCTTCAAGGCAAATGCCGAGATCCTTGCGCATCCAGTCGACGGCGAAACCGAAATCATACTTGCCGGCGTTCATCGTCTTGTGCCGGTTCTCCATCTGCCAGGAGCCGGCGGCGCCCTTGGAAATCACCTCGATCACCTTCTCGATGTCGAGCCCGGCCTTCTTGCCGAAATGGATGCCTTCCGACAGTCCCTGCACCAGCCCGGCGATGCAGATCTGGTTGATCATCTTGGTCAACTGGCCGGCGCCCGCCGGCCCCATCAGCCCGACCATGCGGGCAAAGGCGTCGATGACCGGCCTGGCCTTGTCGAAGGCTGCCTGATCGCCGCCGACCATGACCGTCAACACGCCATTTTCGGCGCCGGCCTGGCCACCGGAGACCGGCGCATCGAGAAAGGAAAAGCCGCCCACTTGCGCGGCTTCGGCCAGTTCGCGCGCGACTTCCGCCGAGGCGGTCGTGTTGTCGATGAAGACCGAGCCTTTCTTAATCGCCTTGAAGGCGCCTTCCGGTCCCGTGGTCACCGAGCGCAAATCGTCGTCATTGCCGACGCAGGAAAAGACGAAATCCTTGCCCTCGGCTGCCTGCGCCGGTGTCGCGGCATGGCTGCCGCCATGTTGGGCGACCCATTGCTCGGCCTTCGCGGCTGTGCGGTTGTAGACGGTGACGTCGTGGCCGCCCTTGTTCTTCAGGTGTCCGGCCATGGGATAGCCCATGACGCCAAGACCGAGAAATGCCACCGATGCCATGCCTTGTCCTTCCGGCGAAACAGAGTTTTCAGTTGCGGAAGCTCTAGGCCATGCGGCGAATTCGTCAAGGCGCGTGCCGCCGCATCGACTGGCACAGGCCGGTCAGGAGCGGTTTCGGCGATGCCTCAGCGGTGCAGGTGAATGGTGATCCGGCGCTCGATCCATTCGACGCCATGACGCAGGATCTCGACCATCACCAGGTAGACGATGGCGACCCAGACATAGGCCTGGAAGTCGAAGGATTTGGCGTAGGCGAGCTTTGCATTGCCCATCAGGTCATAGACCGTGATGATGGCGACGATCGCCGAAGCCTTGATCATCAGAACCAGTTCATTGCCGTAGGGCCGCAAGGCCACGATGAACGCCTGCGGCAGGATGACCTTGCGCAGCGTCTGCAGCTTGTGCAGGCCGAGTGAGGCGGCGCCCTCCCACTGGCCCCTGGGCACACTCTCTATGGCGCCGCGCAGGATCTCGGCCTGGTAGGCAGCGGTGTTGAGCGCGAAGGCGAAGACGCCGCAGTTGAAGGCCTCGCGGAAGAACCACCACAACCCGACGGATTCAAGCTGCAGCCGGAAAGAGCCCAAGCCATAGTAGACGAGGTAGACCTGAACCAGCAGTGGCGTGCCGCGGAAGAAGTAGACGTAGCAGTAGGCAAGGCCGGACAGGAAACGGCTCTTCGACATGCGGCCATAGGTGACGGGCAACGAAAAGATCGCGCCGACCACCATCGAAATCGCAACGAGCGACAGCGTCGTCCACAGGCCCTGCAGGTAGGCTGGCGCATATCTGGCAAAGAATTCGCCATTCCAGGCATAGATGAGATAGGCGAGGATACCGAGGCCGAACAGAATCCAGAGGCCGACGAGCGCGTACCCGACGATACGGGTGCGCGGCCAGCCGCGTGCCCGCGGCGGCGGCCGGTCGACGGAGATGGCTTGGCTGACGCTCATCGCGCTTCCCTCCGCCCGAGCGAGCGCAAGATGAACCCGGTCGCGATCGACGACAGGATTGCCAGCACAAGGAAAACCAGCGCGGCCACGCTGTAGAACAGGAAGGCGTGTTTCGTGACACGCGCCGCCACGCCGGCGTTACGCAAGGTTTCGGCGAGGTTGACGACCGAGACCAGGGCGGTGTCCTTGAGCAGGCTGAGCCAGCAATTCTCGAGGCCGGGAAAGGCGATGCGCAGCAGCTGAGGCAGGATCACCTTGCGCATGGTCAGCCATGTCGACAGGCCGATCGCGTAGCCGCCCTCATACTGGCCCTTGGGAATGGCGCGAAAGGCGGAAAGAAACACTTCGCTGGCATAGGAAGAAAAGATCAGCGACAGCACGATCATGCCGGCGATGAAGCTGTCGACGTCGATCGTCGCCTCGGGCTTGAAGAGGCGGATGACGTATTGCAGCAGGATGGGCATGCCGAAGAAGAACAGGAACAGCGTCACCAGTTCCGGCAGGCCGCGAAACACGGTGGTGTAGATGTTGGCGGCCGCCCGCAGCGACGGCTCTTCGGATTGCTTGGCCCAGGCTACGAAAAAGCCGATCGTCAGACCGATCGGCAGCGTTGCAAGGGCAAGCGCGATGGTAACCAACGCGCCATAGGCAATATCGTCACTCCAGCCTTCCGGTCCCCAACTGAGCAGTGTCCATATGCTTTGGGCTGGCATTGACTGGTCTTACCCCGCGGCGCTCCCGAGATGAACAAGGCGGCAGGGAACCCCCGCCGCCTTGGCAATAAACTATCAGGACTCGGCGCCGTAGACGTCGAACTTGAAGTACTTATCGTTGATTTCCTTATACTTTCCGTTGGCGCGGATGGCGTCTATGGCGGAATTCAGCTTGTTGACCAGGTCGGTGTCACCCTTGCGAACGGCGATGCCGGCGCCAGGTCCGAAGATTTCGACCGGTTGCGGCGAGGGCTGGCCAAGGATCTTGCAGCAGGCACCATCAGGCGTATCCAGCCACTGCTGCAGCACCACGATATCGTCCTCGATGGCGTCGAGACGGCCATTGGCCAGGTCAGCCTGCTCCTCGGGGCTGCTCGGATAGCCCTTGACGGTGCTGTCCGTATAGGTCTTCGAGGCATAGTTGAAATGCGTCGTCGTGGTGGCGACACCGATGTTCTTGCCGGCAAGGTCTTCCTTGGTCACGCCCTTGAGCGGCGAATCCTTCGGCACCGCGAGCGCCGAGGGCGTGTTGTAGTATTTGTGTGAGAAGTCGACCTTCTCCTGCCGCTCCGGCGTGATCGACATCGAAGCGACGATGGCGTCGAACTTGCCGGCCTGCAGGGCTGGAATGATGCCGTCCCAATCCTGGGCGACGAAGGTGCACTTGACCTTCATTTCATCGCAGAGCGCCTTGGCGATGTCGATGTCGAAGCCGACAAGCTGGCCATCCGCGGTGAGGTTGTTGAAGGGGGGATAGGCGCCTTCGGTGCCGATCCGCAGGGTCTTTTCCTGGGCCTGGGCTACGCCGAGCGTCAGCAGCGCAGCCGATGCGGCGAGCGCGATACGCAGTGCAATACGCATGATAGTCCTCTCTTTATGGTCCCGGCCGTCGTTCCGAAACGGCTCTATGGGGCGGTGCTTTTTGACCGCCCGCTGGGGCGATACTCCCACTCTTTCCAAGAAAAAAGCAACTGCAAAACCGCCAAAATCGGCAATAGGCTTCTGCCCTTACGTTACTTCTCAAGCAACGAGGCCGGTCGTGCGCTCGATGAAGTCGGCTATGGATTTTACGTCGTCGAGGTCGAATACCGGCAGGACCTTGTCGGTGAGGGCGAAATCGGCGGCGACGGCGACAATATTGGGGTCAGCGGCCGCAAGCGGCGTCCGGTCCTTCGCCTCCAGCCGTCGCGTTTCGATCTTGCGGTGGGCTTCGCGCTTGTAGCCTTCGACCAGCACGATGTCGCATGGGGCAAGCCGCGACAGGATGGCGTCCAGCGGCGGCTCCTGCTCGCCACGCAACTCGTGCATCAGCGCCCAGCGATTGCCCGATACGATCGCAACCTCGGTGGCGCCGGCCTGGCGGTGGCGGAAGCTGTCGGCGCCCGGCTTGTCGATGTCGAAATCATGATGCGCATGTTTGACCGTCGAGACTTTCCAGCCGCGCCGCACAAGCTCGGCGACCAGCTTTTCCGTCAGGGTGGTCTTGCCGGAGTTTTTCCAGCCCGTGATGCCGAAGACGCGTCTGTTCATGACGTCATGCTCTGCAACAGGAGTTCAGCCTGGGCAAGATCGTCAGGCATATTGATGTTGAAGAATGGATCGATGGAGTGGCCGGCGGATTGCAGGACCGGGAATTCGACCTCGACATGGCCGTATCGTTCGATGAAGGCCGAAACCCGCCTGTTGTCCTCATCGACCAGGAAATGCCGCAAGGCGTCACGGCATTCGGTTGGCCATAGTGCGAAGGTCGGATGCGGCCTGCCTGCGGAGAATGCGACGGCGATCGAACCGGGACTTTCATCGGCCGCCGCCACCAGACGGTCGACGAGATCAAGCGGCAGGAAAGGCGTGTCGCCGGCAGCGGTGACGATTGCCTTGCAAGGCGTGCCGGCGGCCGCCCATTCGAGGCCGGCCAGGATCCCGGCAAGCGGTCCGGCAAAGCCTTCGACGGTATCGGCAAGCACCGGCAGTCCGAAACGCGCGAATCGCGCCGGGTCGCCATTGGCGTTCAGCGCCAGGATGTCGAGCTGCGGGCCAAAGCGCGACAGGACCTCGTCAAGCACGCAGCCGCCGCCGAGCGGCAACAGGCTCTTGTCACCACCGCCCATCCGGCTCGACTGGCCACCAGCCAGAATGATCCCCGCGATCTCCCGATTCATACGGCCCAGCCTGTACCCCGGCCGCCGGAAATCGCAAGCAACTTCAAGGGGCGCGGTTAGATTCCGTCCGGAGCCATCGCCGGACCGGTGGTTTCGGCGACGATCCTGCGCCGGCCGACCGTCCGCTCGCGATAAAGCGCGTAGAGACCCGAGCCGACGACGATGGTGGCGCCGACGACCATCGGCATGTCCGGCACGTCACCGAAGATGATCAGGCCAAGCAGTATCGACCAGAGGAGTGCCGTGTAGCGGAAGGGGGCGATGAAGGAGATCTCGCCCGAGCGCATCGCCATAATGATGAACTGATAGCCGATCAGCACCAGCACCGCGGCCAGTGCCAGCAGCATCGTGCTTTTGCCGGCCATCGGTGTCCAGCCGCCCATCGGAGACAGCAGCGCCGCGCCGACGATGGTCATGGCAAGCGCGGTGGCGGTCGAGACCAGCATCGTGGGGATGACCTGTGGGATGCGCTTGGTCGAGAGGTCGCGCACCGTGCAGCACGCGACGGAGGCCAGCGCCCAAAGGGAATAGGCGCTGAATCCGTCGAAGCCCGGCCGCACGATGACCAGCACGCCGATAAAGCCGACGGCGATCGCCAGCCAGCGCCGCCAGCCGACCGCTTCGCCGAAAAACAGGGCGGCTCCCATCGTCACGGCCAGCGGCAGCGCCTGCAGAACGGCCGAAACGCTGCCGATCGGCAAATGCGCGAGAGCGACCAGGAAGGAGACCGTACCGCCCGCTTCACCCAGCACACGGATCGCAACCATTGGATGCAGCATCAGTCGCGGCTGAACAAGCGCGCCACGTTGCCAGGCCAGCAGGCCGACGAAGAGCGAGGCGAACGCCCCTCTGATCAGCATGACCTGCGCCATGTTCATCGACTGCGAAGAGTATTTGGTAATGGCGTCGTTGAGGGTGAAGCCAACCATCGCCACCACCATGAACAACGCGCCGCGAAGATTTGGGGAAAGGGGCAAGACACCTACCGATTGCCTGAGCAGGCAAGCCTGTAACAGCCCGCCACGGAACAGCAACGGCAAAGGGCTGGGCCAGGGCCCGATATCCATCTTCACCAACGTGAAATCATCCTGGAACCGGCACGAATTCCATCGGAAGGCGGTATCGCCTCCCGAAAGCTGTCCAGCCGTAGGCGACGACTATTTCTTCGGCGTCAGTACCTCGGTGCCGTTGCCGTCCTTGCCGGCGATGGTCCACAGGCCATGCAGCGACCCGTCATCCTCGACCTTGTAGACGACGAGGCCGATATCCTTGCCCATGACGTAGCCGGCGGAGAAGGCGTTGTCGTTGCGCATGCAGATGCCATCCGAGGACGAGCCCCCCGTCTCCCAGTGGATCGTGCAGGTGGTGCCGCTGGTCAGTGTGATGGTGGCTTCGCCGTCATAGGCCGAACCGTCGAAATTGGTGCCGGCGACGGTGTAAGTGCCGCCGATCGACTGGGCAGCCGCGGGCAGGGCGGCCAAGCCGAGCAAGCCGAAAGCGAGAAGAAGTTCGCGCATGATGTAATCCCCCGAGAAAGCGATGAATCGCTACGGAACCGAGGCTAGGCGGGAAACCGTAACCAGTAAATCAGACCGACATTTGCAGACGGAGATTTGTTTGCGGTGTGGCTAAAATACTCTTGCCCCCTGAACCGCTCATGGACCCTTGAGGCTGCCGGCGATGGCGCCGACCAACGGGTCATATATCGATTTCAGCGCCGGCGGATAATCGATCCAGACCGTGCGGATGACGCCATCCCCGCCGAACAGGCGCCGCTCGTAGAAGATCTTTCCATCCTTGACGCCTGACAGCACCGCCCAATCCTTGCCGGCCTTGCTATAGGTGACCTTGTAGCCCGGCTCCTTGCTGGCCTTCTCGCCGGCGACAAAACCTTTGGGCGTGTCGTAGTCGATGTTGAGGATGCCGGAGCATGTCAGGCTGGCGCCGTCCTTGCTCAGCCACACCTGACCGTCACCGTTTTCAGGCTCGGGCTGACGATCGGTGAAGATTTCGTCGGGAAAGGTGCAGACGGTGCCGAAGCGCTCGTTCACGTAGGTGGATTGCACGGCCATCGCGGTGCTCGCCGAGAGAGCAGCCAGAGATATGACGATCAAAAAAACCCGTCGCATGCCTTGCCCCGAAGCCGATGATGCAAGGCATTCTCGCACAGGCAGGCGAGAAGATCAGCCGCCCGTGACGCTCATATGCCGTGACACCGATGGGCGGCTGGTGCGGCGATCGATTATAAAGTCATGGCCTTTCGGCTTGCGGCCGATGGCTTCGTCTATAGCGTCGGCAACAAGTTCGTTGCCTTCGGATGCGCGCAACGGCGTACGCAGGTCGGCGGCATCTTCCTGTCCGAGGCACATATAGAGCGTGCCGGTGCAGGTCAGTCTGACCCGGTTGCAGCTTTCGCAGAAATTATGCGTCATCGGCGTGATGAAGCCGAGCTTGCCGCCGGTCTCGGCGACGTTGACATAGCGGGCCGGGCCGCCGGTCTTGAAGGGGATGTCGGTCAGCGTGAACTGGCGCTCGAGCGATGCGCGCAGCAGCGACAGCGGCAGATACTGGTCGGTGCGGTCGGCGTCGATCTCGCCCATCGGCATGGTTTCGATGACCGTCAGGTCCATGCCGCGGCCATGCGCCCAGCGCATCATTTCGGGCAGTTCGGCGTCATTGAAGTCCTTCAGCGCCACGGCGTTGAGCTTTACCTTCAGCCCGGCCGCCTGCGCGGCATCGATGCCTGCCATGACCTTATCGAGATGGCCCCAGCGGGTGATGGCATGGAACTTGTCAGCATCGAGCGTATCGAGCGAGACGTTGATGCGCTTGACGCCACAATCGGCGAGTTCGGCGGCGAAACGCGACAGCTGCGAACCGTTGCTGGTCAGCGTCAGTTCTTCCAGCGCGCCGCTGTCGAGGTGGCGCGACAGCTGGCGCACCAGATGCATGATGTTCTTGCGCACCAGCGGCTCGCCGCCGGTGAGGCGCAACCGTCTCACACCCTTCTCGATGAACACGGTGCAGAGCCGGTCGAGTTCTTCCAGCGACAGCAGGTCCTTCTTGGGCAGGAAGGCCATATCCTCGGCCATGCAATAGGTGCAGCGGAAATCGCAGCGGTCGGTGACCGACACTCTGAGATAGCTGATCGTGCGACCGAAGGGGTCGATCATGTTCATGTCCGAGCGTTTCCGTGGCCGTTACCGGCGTCGTTATATACAGCTATGTGATACGATCCAGCCCGCCATTCAAGATAGCTTGCCTCGATCTTTGGTAACATTCCCCGACCGACATTGCATGTCGGAGGCCTCGCACGCCTTTGCGCAGCGGGCGAAGCAGCGTAGGGAAGGGACATTCAAGCAGGATAGATCATGACAGCGCCAAAGGAACTGAGGGTCTCCAGGGACCGCAAGCTGCTCACCGTGACGTTTCCGGGCCACCAACCGTTCGAGCTGCCGGCGGAGTTGCTGCGCGTGGCATCGCCTTCCGCGGAAGTGCAGGGTCATTCGCCGGAACAGCGGGTGACGGTGCCCGGCAAACGCGATGTGACCATCCTCAAGATCGAGCCGATCGGCAATTACGCCGTGCGCATCACCTTCGACGATTTCCACGACACCGGCATCTTCACCTGGACCTATCTGCATACGCTCGGCCACGAGAAGGACGCTCGCTGGAGCGCCTATCTAGCGGAACTCGCCGAGAAGGGCTTGAGCCGCGATCGTTAGCCGCCGTTGCGTCGTCAAAACGTCATGGATCGGGAGTACGGGCGATCGGGAGTAGGGGGGCGGATCGGGAGACGAAAAAGATGTCAGTCATCACCACGGTCGAGCAACTCGAAGCGCTTTACGGATTGCCCGGCGAAGCCTCCGTGGTCAAGGAACTCGACCATGTCATTCCCGAATATGCCGCCTTTATCGAAGCCTCACCCTTCGTCGCGCTCGCGACCAGCGGTCCCGAGGGACTGGATTGCTCGCCGCGCGGCGATCTCGCGGGCTTCGTGAGGATCGTCGATCCAAAGACCGTGATGATGCCGGACCGGCGCGGCAACAACCGTGCCGATTCGCTGAAGAACATCATCCGCGACCCGCGCGTCGGCCTGCTGTTCCTCGTGCCGGGGTCTGGCACGACGCTGCGCATCAATGGCCGTGCGCATATCAATACGGACGCAGCGTTGTGCGCGTCGTTCATCATCGAAGGCAAGCCGGCGCGTTCGGTGACCGTGATCGAGGTCGAGTCGGTTTATTTCCAGTGCGCCCGGGCGATCGTGCGGTCGGAACTGTGGAATCCGGAGAGACATGTCGACCCGAAATCGCTGCCGACCCCCGGCCAGATCCTGGAAATCACCAGTCGCAAGAATATCGACGGCGAGACCTACGACAGGGAATGGCCGGAGCGGGCGAAGAAGTCGATGTGGTAGGAGTCGAGGGCGGAAGGGCGTTCACGCCTCGTTCAGCACCTCATAGATTTTTCGCATCTGCTCGCCGATCATGTCGCATTGCTCCGGTGTCGACTGGCTCATCGCCTTCTCGATCAGCGCCATATGCACTTTCAGCGCCTGCATCAGCAGCGCCTCGCCAGCTTCGGTCAACGTAAGCCGCAAGATGCGCTTGTCCTTCTCGTCACCTTCGCGCCGCAGCAGGCCACGCACTTCCAGCTGCGGCAACAGCATGGTGATGTTGGAGCGGCCGACGAGCAGCTTGCGGGCAAGGTCGTGCTGCGACATGCTAGGATGGCGGTAGAGGTTCATCAGCACGTCGAGCTGCGCCGGCTTGAGGTCGAGCGGCGCGAGTTTCACCGCCAGCGTGCGCTCCAGCACATGGCAGGCGCGCGCCACCGCGACCCAGTTGCGAAAACGCGGGTTGTCCCAGGGTAGCTCTTGTTTATTGTTCATCTTTGAACTATTATGTTCATGCTTGAACGTATGGATGGATTCCCACTATGGCATCATTCGGGCTGAAGGTCATCCGAGGTGTGTTTGGTGCGGCCGAACATGTCGCGCCACGCATCACCGGGCGCGCGGCTTTCGAATTGTTTTGCCGCACGCCAAGCACGCGGACGCTGACCGACGGCGAACGCCGCGCCATCGATCGCGCCGCGGCATTCATGGCCGAGGCGCGGCATCACAGGCTGAAGACCGCGACCGGCTGCGTCATGGTGCATGAATTCCGCCCGGAGCCGGGCCACGAGCCCGCCGGCACCATTCTCGTCATTCATGGCTGGCGTTCGCGCACCGAATATATGCGCGTGCTGATCGAAGGTTTTCGCGCCGCCGGCTACAAGGTGGTCTCGCTCGATCTTCCGGGCCATGGCCATTCGCAGGGCAGGCACCTGAACATGGTCAATGCCGTCGAAGCCGCGAGGGTGGCCGGCCAGTGGTTCGGACCGTTCGTGGCCGCCGTCGGCCATTCCTTCGGAGGCGCCGTTGCCGCCAATGCCATCGCCGGTTCCGTCAAGGACATCCCGCCGCTGGCGGCCGGACGTCTCGTGCTGATCGCGGCGCCAAGTTCGCTGCCGGCGATTTTCGCCGATTTCAGTCGCATGCTCAATGTCGGTCCCCGCTCGCAGGTCGCGATGGCCGATCGTGTCGAATATCTCTCCGGCCGGCCGCTGCATGAATTCACCGGCGACCGCCAGCTGGCCCAGGCGCCGGTGCCGACGCTGGTCATCCATGCTTCCGACGACCGCGAGGTGCCGGCTGAACATGCGCGACGTTATGCCGGCGCCGGCGACCATGTGCGGCTGCACTGGGCCGACGGGCTCGGCCATCGCCGCATTCTGGCCGACAAGGGCGTGGTTGAGCGCGCCGTCGGCTTCGTGACCACGCAGCGCGAGCCGTCGCGGATCCACTGATCCGCGTTCAGGCTATTTCTTCTTTTCCCCGGGCTCCACGGGCAGTCCGGCGGCCTTCCAGGCGGTGTAGCCGCCGAGGATGTGCTTGACCGGGGAGAGACCCATGTCCTGCGCAGTCTTGGTAGCCAGCGCCGAACGCCAGCCACCGGCGCAAAAGAAGACGAAGCTTTTTCCGGAAGCGAAAAAGGGCTTGTGGTAGGGGCTTTCGGGATCGATCCAGAACTCCAGCATGCCACGCGTGACATGCCTGGCGCCGGGAATTCTGCCGTCGCGCTCTATCTCGCGAGGATCGCGCAGATCGACGAAGATGGTGTCCTCGTCGTCGAGCAGCCCGGCTGCTTCCTCGGGTGACACCACCTCGATCTCGGCATTGGCCTCGTCGAGCAGCTCGCGATACCCTTTTTTCACGGACGATCCCCTCCCGGCGCTCTTTCGCCGCAGAGCGGATTTCCAGCACAACGCCAGCGCTTTGTCACGCCGTTCCGGCAAGTCCCTGCCATGCCGCCATCGCTCCGGCGACAGTCGCCATCAGCGCATCACATGAAGCGCCGTCGCGAGCCTGGATCGACATGCCGTGCTGGACCGTCGCATAGAAGGTCGCCGCTGCATCGCTGTCGAACCCCGCCGGCAATTCGCCTTCCGCAATGCCGCGTTCCAGCCGCCTGAGCAAGAGGGTGTGGTTTTCGGCGCGGCGGCGGCGCAGATCATCGCAAATGGCGCCGCTGCTTGAATCCTGGTGCAGCGCGCCAAGCGCGATCAGACAACCCTGCGGGCGGTCGTTCCGCGAATAGGCCTTGGCGGTCTGGCGCAGGAAATTCTCGATCGCCTGGCATGCCGTCGGCGCCTCATCCAGCGCGGTCCAGATCTCCGTGCCTTCGGTGCCCGTGTAATAGTCGGTCGCTTCGAGGAACAGTGCCTCCTTGCTGCCGAAGGCGGCATAGAGGCTGGGTGAACCGATGCCCATCGCCGCCGTCAGGTCGGCGATCGAGGTGCCTTCATAACCTTTGGCCCAGAACAGCTCCATTGCCCGCCGCAAGGCGGCGGTTCGATCGAAGGTGCGGGGACGGCCTCTTTCCGGCATGGCGCTCTTTTGTGTGTTGATCGATACATAATTCAGTTGACGCCGCCGGACAAGGCTGCCAGAAATTTATGTATCGATCGTTACATAAAGGAGAATGACATGTCAGCGAACGGATTGAACGGCAAGGCGGCTTTGGTCACCGCGGCAGCCGCGGTATAGGTGCCGCGATTGCAAAGCGGCTTGCGGCCGACGGCGCTGACGTCGCCATCACCTACGTGAACAGCGCGGCGCCGGCCCAGGCTGTCGTTGCCGAGATTGTCGCGGCGGGTGGGCGCGCCATTGCCATCCAAGCCGACAATCGCGACGCCGCCGCCATCGAAGGCTCGGTCACCGAGGCGATGAACGCCTTCGGCCGCCTCGACATCCTGGTCAACAGTGCCGGCATCTGGCGCGCCGCACCCATCGATACGCTGTCGCTTGCCGATTTCGACGAAACCATGTCGGTCAATCTGAGGGCGCCGTTCATTGCCTCGAAGGCGGCGGCAAGACATATGGGCGAGGGCGGCAGGATCATCTCGACCGGTAGCAATCTGGCCGAGAGGGTTACCGACACCAGCCTGGCTGCATACTCGGCCAGCAAGGCGGCGCTGGTCGGCCTGACCAAGGCATTGGCCCGCGACCTCGGGCCACGCGGCATCACCGCCAATATCGTGCATCCCGGCTCTACGGATACCGACATGAACCCTGCCGGTGGCCCGCATGCCGAACATCAACTCCAGAAGATGGCGACCCCGCGATTCGGCAAGGCGCACGATATTGCCGGCATGGTTGCTTGGCTCGCCGGCCCCGAGGGCCGTTTCGTCACCGGGGCCGCGCTGACCATCGACGGCGGCGCAAACGCCTGAAGACGCTGCGCCCCCGCGAACGGCGCGGCGATCTGGCCGCGCCGACCGTCACGATGTTGTGAAACCGTTCTGCAACAGGCCCGCCGAAATTTATGAAAGCTTAACGAAATCGGTATGAATCGGTATAGTCGCGCCTTACATCCGCCATGCGGTGAGCGGGACGGTCTAGCGTTGCGGAACGGGAACCGGTTGCGACCGGAGCGGGTGATCCATGAAATTCCTCGGTAAAAAAGCAACCGTGATGCCGCTGGTGGCGATTACGGCGACGCTGGCTTTCGGCATGCCTCAGGCAGGAGCCCAAGGGCTTTTCGACATGCTGTTCGGCGGCGGCATCAGGCATGAGCCGAAAGGCGAGTTTCCGCCTCCTCCGCCAAAGCACAAGCCGAAGGCGCCGGCCGGTGGCGGCGGCGGTGGCGGCGTGAAGATCAGCAGTCCGTCCTACTATACCTACAAGGCCGACAGACTGGTGCGGATCGACTTTTCCACGCTGGCGACCGCGCCGCAGCCGGCGACACCGCAAGACGCCGCTTTCGTTCCCTCGGCCACGGGGGCTGCCTTCCACGAAGCCATGGCCGGGCTCTCCGACTACGAACTCTATGCCGAGCCGGAGATCGCCAAGGCGCTGATCGCCTACTATTCGGCCAACCCCGATTTCATCTGGGTCAGCGGAACCAGCCCCAACAGCCGCGCGCAGGATGCCGTGCGGGTGCTTGGCGAGGCTGCGAGCTACGGGCTCGCGCCTGCCGACTATACCGTCAATGTACCAGCCGGCAGTTCGGCCTCGATAGACGACGCAGCCAAGTTGAAGGAACTCGTCCGTTTCGAGATGGCGCTGTCGGCACGCGTGTTGCGTTACGCCCATGACGCCCAGAGCGGCCGTGTCGAGCCGAACCGCATGACCGGCTACTATGATTTCCCGACCAAGCCGCTCGACTTGGCCGGCGTGCTCAAAACGCTGGCGCATACGCAGGAAGTGCGCACCTATCTCGAATCGCGCCATCCGCAGAATGCGGAGTATCAGGCACTGCGCGTCGAACTGGAATCGCTGCAGGCGAGCGCCGAGAACGAGATCGTCGTCGATCCCAAGCTGCTTTTGAAGCCTGGCGAAACCAGCCCAGAACTGCCGAAACTCCTGTCGCTGATCGCGCGCAATCTCGATGACGAGATGGGCGGCACCTATGGCGAGGTCCTGTCGCGGCTGGCAACCAGCGAAGTCTACGTTCCCGAACTGGTTCCGCTCATCAAGGCGGTGCAGGTGAAAGAAGGCATGAAGGGAGACGGCGTCATCGGACCGCGCACCGTCGCCTCGCTGGCCGGGACATCGAAGGCCGACAGGCTGCTCAAGGTCGAGGTGGCGCTGGAGGAACTGCGCTGGCTGCCTTCCGATCTCGGCAGCCCGCGTGTTTTCATCAACCAGCCGGCCTTCACCGCAAGCTACATCGACGACGGCCAGGAGAAGCTGAAGACGCGCGCCGTCGTCGGTCGGGTCACCAACCAGACCGCTTTCTTCTACGACCAGATCAAGCAGGTCGATTTCCACCCTTACTGGGGCGTGCCGCAGTCGATCATCGTCAACGAAATGCTGCCCCGGTTGCGCAACGATCCCGGCTATCTCGATCGCGCCGGTTACGAGGTGACGGACTCGCGCGGCAAGCGTATCCCTTCGTCGGCGGTGAACTGGGGCGCCTATGGTGCTAACATTCCCTACAATGTGCGCCAGCAGCCGAGCGAGGCCAACGCGCTGGGTGAGCTGAAGATCCTGTTCCCCAACAAGCACGCGATCTACATGCACGACACGCCGCAGAAATCGTTTTTCAAACAGGATATGCGTGCGCTCAGCCATGGTTGCGTGCGCCTGCAGGATCCGCGCGGGATGGCGGCGGCGGTGCTCGGCACCTCTGTCGATTATATCGCCGAGAAGCTGAAGCACGGGCACTCGACCGAGAATGTGACGCGCACGATTCCGGTCTATGTCGCCTACTTCACCGCCTGGCCCGACATGTCCGGCAAGGTCGAGTATTTCAGCGACGTCTACGATCGCGACTCACGGCTGAAGCAGGCCTTGGACGCGACCGAAGCGGTGCGCTCGCCGTCGAGCTGAGCGCTTAACGCTCCGATAGCGGGCGCCGGAAACCGGCATCGCGCCCGGCGATCAGCCAATAGACAAGCCCGGCAACCAGACCGGCGGCGGCGATGATGCCGATGTCGGCCCAGCGCTCCAGATCCACGTCCTCCGCCGCGCTCGGCCAGATCAGGAAGAAGCCGCCGGCGGCGGCCGCGGCGCCGAAAAGCATGTGGAGCAAGGCGCTGCGCAAGGAGAAGAACTCGGCGATCAGTGCGAAAATCAGCGTCTGCGGCGCGGTCACTACAATCGTCAGGAAATAGATGAACATGCCGAGCGGCGGCACCACAAAGGCCGCGATCGGCGAGACGCCCATCAGGTCGAAATAGGCCGGCGCGTTGGGCAGCGCGCTCAACGCAGCATAGATCGCCACCACGGCGATCAGGCCAACCAGTATGGCGACGAGATAGCCGGCGAGCATCATCAGGACGCGCTTCAGTATGTGCTTCGCTGTCGACATGCCCACCCCCGTGAAGCCCAGTCATTCCACAATCAGCCATCAATGGCGAAGTGACGCAAGGGGAGACGGAAGACGTCATGGCCTGGCTGGTGAAAGCCGTCGTCAGGCGCCGCCGCACAGATGCTGCGGATCCGGCAAGCAGGATCAAGGCCGGCCCAAAGAGCCAGGTTCGAACACACCCCCGCACTTGCCCAAAGGCGCGATGCTTCTTCGCGGCAAGGAGCGCGGGGAAACGAGGCGTTGTGCCGGCGGTCGGCTTACGTCTTATTTAGGTTCGGCCGTGACGGGGTCGTAGGTGATTTCGACCTTCGCCTTGTCCGCCGTGTAATAGGTGATGGTGTAGGCGCCATCTTCCCAATCGACTTCCTTGACATAGCGGAAGCCGTTGCGCTGCTCGACCTTGGCGAGGATTTCAGACAACTTCTTGGCGTTGGGGGGCGGCAGCGGTTTGTCATCGCCGGCAAAGGCCGAACCGACACCGCAAAGAAGCGCCATGCCGGCCACGAGAACCAATCTGGACATGATTTCCCTCATATTTGAACGAGAAGAAACGCCCGATGGCTGCGGTTTGTTCCGACGGAAGCAGATTACCTGACAGCTTGTGGTGGATGAAGTTCAAGCCTTCGCCGCCATGCGGCTCCCGATATCCACGGCGGTGAGGCGGTGACGCATTCCACGAAGCCTCCATCGCATGGACACCGGGCGCCCGCTTGCGAATCCCGCCGCCTCGCCAGCGGGCGGCAAAAAGAGGAAGCAAGCCTATTTCTGAGGAGGTCGAACCTCCGCCTCCTCGGCCCGGACTTCGCCCGCCGGTGACGAGCGCCCTTTGGGGTCGTCATAGAGGTTGTTTACCGCTTCGTCCTGGTGAACCTTGGCACGCCGCGAAAGCCTCCGCTGGTTTGCCAGAGCATAGATGATTATCGCAGCCAGAATGACAGGTCCGATGATTGTCAGGGCCCAAATGGCGTCAGGTCTAATCACAACAGTTCTCCTTCGCAGGCCAACACCACAGGGCTGAAAATGTTCCCGCATCAATTGACGGGCGAAGCCGCCCAGGGACCGGGCTCGACCGGCGCCGATGCCACGCTCCTGCTTCAAGCGGAGAGGATGGCCAGTTACGCGCTTCTAGCCGAAACGGCAAAAGCTCTCGAAACCGGACAAGTCGTAAAATCAAGAAAAATGGTGGGCGATGCAGGGATTGAACCTGCGACCCCACCCGTGTGAAGGGTGTGCTCTCCCGCTGAGCTAATCGCCCGCTCGTTGCCCGAAGGCCAAGCGAGCAGCGATATAAGGGAGGCATACCGATTAAGTCAAGGCGATCCCTGGCGATCTTTGAGCGATTGGATCCGCTGATTTGAAGACTGTTCGGGCGCGGTCGTTATTGGGCTGAGGCAGCGATCAGTCTGTCCGCGAGTTCCACCGTCAGCGAATCGAAATGCGAGATCACGACCGAGGGTTCGAACTCGCGCACGTGCCGGTCGGTGTAGCCGAAATCGACAGCCACGACAGGAATGCCGGCGGCCTTCGCCGTGTCGATGTCGGTCTGCGAATCACCGACCATCACGGCGCGATGCGGATCGCCGCCAGCGAGTTTGATGGTTTCGATCAGATGGCGCGGATCGGGTTTGCGGAACGCGAACGTGTCCTGTCCGGCAATTGCCGCGAAATGCCTGGTCAAGCCGAGCGCCTCGATCAGCGCCAGCGAATTGGCTTCGTATTTGTTGGTGCAGACAGCCAGGAGATAGCCGGCCTTCTCGAAGCGGGCGATCGCCTCGATCACGCCGGGGTAGGGGCGCGACTTGCCAGGAATGTTGAGGGTGTAGTGATCGAGGAACAGTTTCAGCAGCCGATCGTGTTCCTCGACCTTGAGGGATCTTTGCTGGGCGGTGTGCGCCCGTTCGATCATGACGCGGCCGCCATGGCCGACGAAGCGCTTGAAACCGGCCTCGTCGACGGCCGCGAGTTCGCTGGCGGCAAGGCTGTGGTTGAGGCTGTCGAGCAGGTCCGGCGCCGTGTCGATCAGCGTTCCATCGAGGTCGAACACGATGATCGGTCGGGTCATTGTCTGTTCCTGTGCGGATTTTGCTGTTCGGACGCGATAGCCGCTGTGGGCCGTCTAGGCAAGCATTGGTGGACGGATGGTCAAGGCCCCGTGCTCGAGGGCTTTGACCCGCCCGGCAAAAATGCTAGGAGCCCAAACACCAGTTTCCCGGGGCAGCAAGCGGCATGGATGCAAGGCAATTGAAGGTCGAGGCCGCGCGGGCGGCCCTTGCCCATGTCACCGACGGCATGCGCCTCGGCATCGGCACCGGCACAACGGCGGAAGAGTTCGTGCGGCTGCTCGCCGACAAGGTCGCCAGCGGCATGAGGGTCATCGGCGTGCCGACCTCGGAACGCACCGCGGCGCTGTGCCGCGAACTCGGCGTGCCGTTGTCGACGCTGGAGGAAACGCCCGAACTCGATCTGACCGTCGACGGCGCCGACGAGGTCGACCCGGAGCTGACATTGATCAAGGGCGGCGGCGGTGCGCTGCTGCGCGAAAAGATCGTGGCCGCGGCTTCGCAGCGTATGATCGTCATCGCCGATCGATCGAAGATGGTCGAGACACTCGGCCGGTTTCCCCTCCCCATAGAAGTCAACCAGTTCGGCCTGCGCGCGACCGAGATCGCCGTGGCCGTGGCGGCTGAAAATCTCGGCCTTTCCGGCCCGGTGACATTGAGGATGACGGGAGGCCAGCCTTTTGTTACAGACGGCGGCCATTTTATCCTCGATGCATCTTTTGGCCGCATTCCGGATACAAGAGCGCTTTCGAATGCTCTCCATGCCATTCCTGGCGTGGTCGAGCATGGTCTTTTCATCGGGCTGGCGTCAGTGGCCATCATCGCCGGCGGCGACGGTATCCAGGCCGTCCATGCCGCCCGAAAACCAGGGAGTTCTACCGATCATGATGTTGCATAACCGGGTTCGCAGCCTTTGCGCCGTTCTGGCGGCTTCAGCCGTCCTTGCTTTCTCTTCGCCGGCGTTTTCGCAGGACGTCACGGAATCGCACCTGAAGGCGGCCCGGGCGGCGGTCACGGCGATCCATGCGACCGACCCGTTCGACAACATTTTGCCGCAAGCGGCGGCCGCACTGGAATCGCAGCTCATCCAGAAGAACCCTGATATGCAGGAGCTGATCGGCAAGACGATCAACGAGAAGGCGTTGGCCATGGCCTCGCGCCGCGCGGATCTCGAGAAGGAAGCGGCTCTTGCCTATGCGAAAGTGTTTTCCGAAAAGGAACTCACCGACATCGCGACCTTCTACAGCTCCGAGTCCGGCAAGAAGCTGCTCGACAGCGGCCCGGCCGTGACGCGCGACCTCGTCAAGGCGGCCGACATCTGGCAAAACGGCGTGGCGCGCGATCTCGCCCAGCAAGTTGGCGAGACGTTGGCGGCGGCGGCGAAAGCGAAGGCGCCAGCCGCACCCGCGGATGGTGCGGCTCCGGCGGATGGCGCAGCACCCGCCGACGGGTCTGCTCCGGCGGATGGTTCGGCCCCCGCGGACGGCACGCAGAACTGATCCTGATCTGCCAATGGTCTTGCAGCCATAAAGCCCGGCTTGTCCGGGCTTTTCTTTTGATGGCTCGCGGCCTACCTGTCACTCACATTTCAGACATCCAAGGAGCCGCTTCATGGCCGGTTACGACTACGATCTCTTCGTCATCGGCGGCGGCTCCGGCGGGGTGAGGGCGGCGCGGGTCGCGGCAGCGCTTGGCAAGCGCGTCGGCATCGCCGAAGAATCCCGTTTCGGTGGCACCTGCGTCATCAGGGGCTGCGTGCCGAAGAAACTCTACGTCTACGCCTCGCAGTTTCCCGAACATTTCGCTGACGCCGCCGGCTATGGCTGGACCGTGCCGGAAGCCAGTTTCGACTGGCAGACACTGGTCGCCAGCAAGGACCGCGAGATCAGCCGGCTGGAAGCGATCTACAAGAAGAATGTCGAGGGCTCGGGCGGCGAGACCTTTCATTCGCGAGCGATGATCGTCGACCCGCACGTGGTGCTTCTCCTGGGCAAGGACCGCACCGTCACCGCCGATCAGATCCTGATCGCCACGGGCGGCCGCCCGGCGGCGCATCCGGCACTGCCCGGCCACGAACACTGCATCTTTTCCAATGAGGCCTTCGACCTCAAGGAACTGCCAAAGGCGATCATGATCGAAGGCGGTGGCTATATCGCGGTCGAGTTCGCAAACATCTTCCATGGCCTCGGCGTCGACACCACGCTGGTCTATCGCGGCAAGGAGATTCTCAGCCGCTTCGACATGGACCTGCGGCGCACGCTGCATGAGACGATGGAGAAGAAGGGGATCAAGATCCTTTGCCATGCCGTCTCCGAATCGGTCAGCAAGCGGACGGACGGACGGCTCGACGTGCGGATCACCGGGGATCAGGTGCTGACGGTAGACCAGGCGATGCTCGCCATCGGCCGCATTCCCAACACCGAGAATATGGGCCTGGAAGGCATAGGCATCGAAATGGTCACCGCGACCGGCGCGATCAAGGTCGACCGGTATTCCCGCACCAACATCGACAACATCTGGGCGATCGGCGATGTGACCAACCGCGTGCAGCTGACGCCGGTGGCGATTCACGAAGCCATGTGCTTCGTTGAAACGGTGTTCAAGAACAATCCGACCGCGCCCGACCACGATACGATCGCGACCGCCGTCTTCTCGCAACCGGAAATCGGCACGGTGGGCCTGTCGGAGGACGACGCCGTCAAACGCTTCGCCGATATCGAAATCTACCGTGCCAGCTTCCGGCCGATGCGGCACACTCTGTCGGGCCGTGACGAAAAGATGCTGATAAAGCTGGTCGTCGACGGCGCCTCGCGCAAGGTTCTCGGCGCGCACATATTGGGTCCGGATGCCGGCGAAATGGCGCAGTTGCTCGGTATTCCGCTGAAGGCGGGGCTGACCAAGGATGATTTTGATCGCACGATGGCCGTGCACCCGACCGCGGCCGAGGAACTGGTTACCATGTACAAGCCGACCTATCGGGTGAAGGACGGCGAGCGCATCTGACGTAGCCTACCGCCGCCAGCCATGGCCGGCGGCGGCAGGCGAACCATTACAGCAGCGTGCCGCGCAGGATGACCAGCGCCACCGAGAAATAGATCACCAGCCCGGTGACATCGACAAGCGTGGCCACGAACGGCGCCGATGCGCTGGCCGGATCGAAACCGATCCGTTTCAGGGCGAAGGGCAGCATCGACCCCGACAGCGAGCCGAAGGTGACGATGCCGACCAGCGCGGCACCAACCGTCGCGGCAATCAGCGGCCAGTGCGGGCCATAGTCATAAAAGCCCATATACTGCCAGAGCGCGATGCGGCAGACGCCGACCACGCCGAGCATGGCGCCGAGCACGAGACCGGTCGGCAGTTCACGCAAGGCCACCCGCCACCAGTCGCGAAGCCCGATCTCGCGCAACGCCAGCGCGCGGATGACCAGCGACGTCGCCTGTGAGCCTGAATTGCCGCCGGAGCTCATGATCAGCGGGATGAACAGCGTCAGCACGATCGCTTTCTCCAGCTCGCCCTCATAGCTTTGCATCGCATTGGCCGTCAGCATTTCGCTGATGAACAGCGCGCAGAGCCAGCCGCCACGCTTCTTGATCATGGCGAGGAAGCTCATCTTCATATATGGCTCGTCAAGGGCCTCCATGCCGCCGAAGCGATGCACGTCTTCCGTCGTCTCCTCGATCATCGTGTCGATGATGTCGTCGATGGTGACGATGCCGAGGATCTTGCCGTGGTCGACGACCGGGACGGCGAGCAGATCGTATTTGGAGATCGTCTGCGCCAGGGTCTCTCGATCGGTCAGCGGGGTGACCGTCACCGGCACGTGGTCGGGCGCCACGGACAGGATCGGGTCGTCCGGCTCACCGGTGATGAGCCGGCGCAAGCCGGTCGAGCGCACCAGGAGGTGTGTTTGCGGATCGACGATGTAGATCGCATAGACGGTCTCACGCGTCCGCTCGACCTTGCGGATGTAGTCGAGCGTACGTCCGACGGTCCAGTCCGAGGGAACGCTGACGAACTCCGTCGTCATGATCGAGGCGGCGCTGCCTTCGGGATAGCCCAGAATGGAAAGCAGCGTCGCGCGCAGCGGTGGGGCCAATGCGCCGAGCAGCTCGGAGCGTGCCGGCTCGCCGAGCTCGCGCAGAATATCGGCCGCGCGGTCGACGGACATGGCGGTGATGAGCTTGCTCGCCTTGGCGCGGGGCAGGGCCTCCGCCAGTTCGGATGCGCCTTCCAGTTCCGGCTGGTCGAAAATCTCGACCAGCCGCTCGAAAGGTACGGCGCAAAGCAGCTCCGTCGCGGTTTCACGCGATTCATGATTGAGCGCCTCGACAACGTCGGCGACGTGGTCGTTGGCAAGGATGCGGGCGATGGCGACGGCCTCGTCGTCCGCTACGGGGAAAAATTCGTTCATGGTTCACTCCTTGCCGTCCGGCAGGACATGAACCAGTCAGGTCACGTCTGGGCGGACGGCGGTTGCGTTCGACTGTGACTGTCGCCAGGCATGGCGCGGTGACCTTTCTGCTTGCGGGTTCGCTTTTGAATGGCTGCAAGCCGGCGCAACATAGGAGCGCGCCTTGCCGAGTCAATCGCTGTGAGGAAGGAAAACAGTGCCGAACGAACCTGATCGCGAGACTGTGATCAGCGTCCGCCGCTTGACGCGGCATGTCCCGGTGCCATCAGCGTTATTTCTGCTTCAGCCGGCGTGAGAAACGCGTCCATTTGTCCTCGACCGGCCTGGGCTGAGCCAGAATCGTGGTGAGTTCGAGGGGCAGGGTCGGGGCAAGCGGCTTCTTGGTGGCGACGCCGTCGGCGATCAGGACCATCGAGTGGTAGAACTCGGTCCCGGCAGCCGATCTCGGCGCCACGGCTTCGTGCATGACGCTGATAACGGTGACATCGGGGCAATTGTCCTTGATGGCCTGATGGAAGGCAATCTTGCCGTCAGGGTCGAGAGCGCCGGTCGCCTCGTCGAGGAACAGCAACCCCGGTTGCTGCAGGATGATACGAGCCACCACCAGCTTCTGCTTCTGGCCACCCGACAGGACCTGATCCCAGCTCTTGCCCTCGCGGCTTTCATTGGCCATGTGTTCGATGAAATCGCCGAGGCCGGCCTTGTGCAGCGCGGCCGCGACCTGGGCATCGCCATGGTCGCCTTCGGAGCCTGGCAGGCAAACCAGCTGCTTCAGAGACACCTGCGGCAGCTTGACCTCCTGGGCGGCATAAAAACTCTTGACGCCCTCGGGGAAGACGATGGTGCCGCGGCCATAGGGCCACAGGCCGTTGATCGCCTTGATCAGCGAGGTCTTGCCGCAACCTGATTCGCCTTTCAGGAAGGTCCATTCACCGCGCCGGAAGCGCAGATTGGCCGAACTGAGGAATGGCGTCGCATCCTCGCCCTGATGCGCCAGCTCCAGCTTCTGGATGGTCAGGCCGAACACCGGATTCTGACTGGCGTATTGGAAATCGGAGCGGCCGCTCTGGCTGTAGAACTCCTGCGGGTGCTGGACGTTCTCGATCGCGTTGGCGAGCTCCGTCACACGCTGGCTGTTGGCGCGCAGCGTGGCGATGGCGGGCATCACATGGATGAACCAAGAACACTGGCTGATGAGCTGGGCGACCATTTCGGAGCCGGTGATGTAGCCTTTATAGTCCAGGCGGCTGTGGATGAACGGAACCAGGCCTGGAGCATAGGCGACAATACGGGCGCCGACGAAATTGTAGATGAGTTCGAACGACATATAGCTGGTGTTGACGACATTCAGCCGCCCCCAGGTGCGATCGATGTCGACATAGAGCCGGTCGTGCATCCTCTTCTGCACGCCCTCGCCATGCGAGGCGGCCACATGGAAGCTGCGGCGCAGGAACGTCGTCAGTTCGCTGCGATAGCTTCCCTCGGCTTTCTGCATGCGAATATTGAGACGTTCCAGCAGGCTGCCGAGCTTGACGGCGATCCAGGTGTTGAGGGGAACGTAGATGGCAACCGCGAGAAGGGCGAGAACGGCGCTGCCATAGCTGCCAAGGAACTCCAGACCTTTGACCTCGACCGACGACTGCAGCAGATTCTGGCCGATAAAGTAGAGCGATGTCGCGAGACCCAGCACGCCCATGGCGAGCCCGATCGCGCCGCCGGTCATGTCCTTGATCGATTCCTGGATGCGCTGGTCAACATTGTCGGGCGCAACGATGCCGCCGTCCACGGAACCATGCTGGGCGTGAAAATGGGTATGGTTGCCGTCGAGCAAAGCCTGGTTGAATTGATCGTTCAGCCAACCACGCCATTTGCGGTGCAAGGTTGCCGAGACAAGATTGCGTATACCGGTAAAGCCGGCGTCCTTGAGCAGGACCAGCAGCACCAATATGCCGGCGTTGGTCAGGATTGTCTCGAGCGGGCTGGTGTTGGCGGCGTCGTGCAGGAAGGCGATGGAATTCACCAATTCGCCCGAAGCCATGGCGAACCACACGCTTGCCTTGCTGGACAGCGCGGTGAGCAGCGCGATCACCAGCGTCAGCGTCCAGGCTTCCTTCCAGCGGTCCGAAACCCAGTAGGCTCGCACGAGCCCCCAGAAATTGCGCATCGAGGATACCGGTGTCAGGTGCGACTGCCCCGCGGCGTCGCGGTGTAGTCCATCCAGTACTGACTCTTGCGATCGTCTGCCGATCCGAATCACGATCCCGCCCAAACCTTTTTTGTTTTGTTACGGATGGTAACACCAATTGATCATTTTCCATTAATTTTTAAGGCGGGCAGACAGGATTGCGTCCGTAGCCGTTGCCCTGAGGCAACATATCGAGGATTGAATTGCCAATCGAACGACTAGCAACAGTTAGAAACTATATAACTATTTCAATTATTTATGTATAGATAGCGTGACTGCGAAACATCTTCCCCAAGGGAAGCTCCGCACACGGTTTTGTGAATCAAAAATCCTGTTGGCGGGACAATTTTCTCGTCGGGAACCGACCAGAATTCCCGAACAACGCCTTCCTTGGATGTCCGATTCATGGCGGCCGGGAGCCCGGTTGCTCAGGCAACGCCAGGCCATGCTATCGCTGAGAGATGGCTGGCCTCAGCCGGCCGTTTCCAACTCGCCACGCGCCTTGGCGGCCGCGACCTGACGGATCGCGTCGGCCAGCGTGTCGACGTCCTGTGCACCCATCACGGCATATTTGCCTTCAAGCAAAAAGCACGGCACGCCCGTGATGCCCATGCGCGAAGCGGTGGCGATTTCCGTGCCAACCGCCTCGACGTCGGCGTCGCTCGGCAGGAGCGTGGCGACAACCGAGGCGTCCATGCCGGCCTCGCGGGCGGCTTCGACCAGCACGGAGTGGTCACCGATATTGGCGCCTTCCTCGAAATTCAACTGGAACAGGCGGCGCACCAGCCGGTTCTGAACATCCTCGCCGGCGGCACCGGCCCAGCGGATCAGACGATGCGCGTCGAGCGTGTTCGGCGCCACCTTTATAGCGTCGAAGGCGAAAGAGATGCCCTCGGCCTCGCCAAGCGGTTCGATGCGGGCATGAATTTCGCGAATGCGCTCGTCGCTGCCGAACTTGGCCAGCATGTATTCGCGGCGGTCCTTGCCTTGCCGCGGAATGGTCGGATCAAGCTGGAACGGCCGCCAGCGTATATGCACCTCGACATCCGCGGCCGCGGCGACCGCCTTGTCCAGCCGCTTCTGACCGATGAAGCACCAGGGGCAGACGACGTCGGACACCACATCGACGGTAATGGCGTTCGATTCGCTCATATCGATCTCTGACCCTTCAATTGGTCTTGCGCCACCAGGTAGGCAGTTGGTACCCGAATATGGGCGTCTTCTTCGGATGTTCCAAGTAGCTCCAGTAGGCGATCCATTGCTGTGTGTTGTACTGGGTCGGCACCATGTAGTTGCCGGAGATCAGCAGGCGGTCGAGGACCCTGACGGCAGCGACGTAGTCTTCCTTCGAACGAGCGCGCAACATCGCCTCGATAGCCGCATCAACCGCCGGATCCGCGACCCCGGCGAGATTGAAGGAACCTTCGGCCTTGGCCGCCTCGGATCCCCAGCGTCCGAGCTGTTCGAAGCCCGGCGACAGCGAGTTGTTGAAGCCGCTCGATCCGATCAGAGCCTCGAAATCGAAGCGCTGCTTGCGGGACTGGATCTGGTCGCCGTCAAGGCTGCGAATGGTAACATCGATGCCGATCTTCTCCAGTGTTCGCTGATAGATGCCGGCGAGGCGCTCCTCATCCTGAGAGGCGACCAGAATCTCGAAACCGAAGGGTTGCCCGTTCGGATCGAGCATCGTCCCGTCCTTGACGTGATAGCCGATGCTTTTCAGCAGATCGAAGGCAGCTTTCAGCACCTTGCGATCCTGCCCCGAACCATCGGTGACAGGCGGGCGGTATGTACCGTCCATGACATCGGCCGGTACGCGGCCGGGGTAAGGGGCCAGAAGTGCCTTTTCCCTGTCGTCGGCCGGGTGGCCAAGCGCCGAGAGCTCGGAATTCTGCCAATAACTCATCGCGCGCGCGTATTTGCCGCCGAACAGATTCTTGTTGGCCCACTCGAAGTCGTAGAGCATGCCGAGTGCACGCCGCACGGTCGGGTTGGAGAACTTCTGCAACCTCGTATTGAACAGGAACCCGGTCACGACGGGCGGAATGCCGGTGTCGAAGGTCTCGGCGATCACCTCACCCCTGTGGAAGGCCGGGAAATCGAGGTCGCGCTCACGCTTGACCGGATCGCTGTCGTCGTCGATCGCGCAGAGGCCTTTCTTGAAGGCCTCGAGCTTGGCGTTGGCGTTGAGAAAATACTCGATGGTGATCTGGTCGTAGTTGTCGAAGCCGCGCTTGGCTGGAACATCCTTGCCCCAATAATCGGGATTGCGCTTGAACACGATGCGCTGACCGGGTGCCACCTGGGCAATTGTATAAGGTCCGCTGCCAATCAGCGGCTTCAGCGTTGTCTTGTCGAAAGTCTCCTTGTTGAAGGCATGTTTCGGCAGGATCGGCGTCAGCGCGATGATCAGGGGCGTTTCACGATTGGCCTTGTCGTTGAAGGTGAAGCGCACGCTGTGATCGCCGGTCTTTTCAAGCTTGGAGATCAGGCTCATGCGTGCGCTGTAGGGCGGGCGCCCCTTGTCGGTATAGACATCGTAGGTGAACAGCACGTCCTCCGGCGTCACCGGCTCGCCGTCGGACCATTTCGCATTGGGATTGAGGTGGAATTCGATCGACTTGCGCTCAGGATCCATGTCGGCGCTGTCGGCGAGCAGGCCATAGAGACTGAAGGCTTCGTCGTAGTTGCGCTGCATCAGCGGCTCGAAAACGAGGTTGCCGTAAGTCAGATCCATCATGCCGCGCGCGGTGGTGCGCAGGCTCTTCAGGATGAACGGATTGAGATTGTCGAAGCTGCCGACCACGCAATAGGTGATGTTGCCACCTTTCGGCGCATCGGGATTGACGTAGTCGAAGTGGGTATAGTCGGGTGGCAGTGCCGGCTCGCCCTGCATGGCAATAGCGTGCTTCGGTTCCGACATGGCTGGCGGCGGCGAAAGGGTGAAAAGCGATAGTGCGGCGATCAGCCAAACAAGAACGCGGCCCATGACCGTCTCCTTCACAGGTCGGCTTGATGATTCGGTGCGCACCGTAGCATGAGCCAACCGCACGCCCGCCAATGTCGTTGCCAAGAATCGCAGATACCGGGCTGGATTCGATCCAGCTTGCAGTGTAACACGCCGTCCGAAGTCATTCTGTTGCCTCATTTCGGCAACAGGTAGCTGGACCACAGGGCACGAAGAAGCCGGTCCCGGGATCATTGAGAGGAAGTGCACGACATGACGAGCCTGAACAGCAATGCGTACCGCCTGTCGGTCATGGCCGCGGGCGTGGTCGGCTTCCTCGGCGCGGGCCTGCCTTCGGCTTCCGCCCAGCAGCAGCCGCAGATTCCACAGGGCTGGTTCAAGGCCTGCACCAAGCAGGAAGACGTCGACATCTGCAACGTCCAGAACATCGTCACCGCTGGCAACGGCCAGCTCGTCACTGGCGTCAGCCTGATCGAGCTCAAGGGCAAGGTGAACCGCAAAGTGTTCCAGGTGACCGTCCCGACCGGCCGCCTCGTGCCTCCCGGCATCGGACTGCAGATCGACACCGGCAAAGCCCAGAAGCTCGACTATGTCATCTGCTTCCCGGATCGTTGCGTGGCGGAAGTGCCGCTGACCGACCAGCTCGTCGCCTCGTTCAAGAAGGGCCAGGGCATCACGCTGACCTCGATCAACTTCCAGAACCAGGCCAACCCGATCAAGATCGCGCTGCAGGGCTTTAGCGGCGCCTATGACGGCCCGCCGCTGCAGCAGTCGGATATCGAGGACCGGCAGAAGAAGCTGCAGGACTTCGTCGCCAAGAACAACCAGGACTTCGCCAAGAAGCTCAAGGACGAGCAGGACAAGGCGAAGACCGCCAACTGATCGTCCGTCACCGGGTCATTTCAAGCCAAGAAAAAGCGGGGTCCTTTGCCCCGCTTTTTTCGTTCCCGGAATGCCGCATGTCTCGGGCGGTCAGTGCCTGGATTGCCGTTTCGGCGCGTAGCGCCCATCCGGCTTCTTGTCGAACATCTCCTTGATCTGCGGGTGGCGGACCGGCTCCCCCGACTGATCCTCGAGCAGATTCTGCTCGGACACGTAGGCGATGTATTCGGTCTCCGAATTCTCGGCGAGCAGATGATAGAACGGCTGGTCCTTGCGCGGCCGCACGTCGGCTGGAATGGCCTCGTACCATTCGTCGGTGTTGGCGAATTGCGGATCGACGTCGAAAATAATGCCTCGGAATGGAAACAACCGGTGGCGAACCACCTGTCCGATCGCGAATTTGGCCGTTTTCATCGTACTCACCACTGAATTCCTTGGCTTTATCTGGCGCAGACTCCGAGTCAATTCAATCCCGGCACGCTTGACGCGCCTTTAAGCTACGGGCTAGCCCCGTATGAAGGTTTCTAGCCAAGCGTTCAAATGTCTGACGTCGTCGGTCTTGTTCTTCCGTTCTTCGGCCTGATTTTCGTGGGTTTCCTGGTTGCGCGCATCACCAGGCAGCCGCTGGAAGCGCTCGGCTGGATGAACACCTTCATCGTTTATGTCGCGCTGCCGGCGCTGTTCTTCCAACTGCTTGCCAAGACGCCGTTCGAAAATTTGACGGAGTGGCGTTTCATTTTCGGCTCGGTCGTTTCGACCTATCTGATATTCTCGTTGATGTTCGTGGGATCCGTCCTGCTGTCGCGCGGCGAGATCGCGCAGTCGACCATCAAGGCGCTGGCGGCGGCCTATGGCAACATCGGCTATATGGGTCCCGGGTTGGCGCTGCTGGCTTTCGGCGAAGAGGCGGCCGTGCCGGTCGCCCTGATATTCTGCTTCGAAAACATCATGCATTTTGCCATCGCGCCGATGATGATGGCGCTGTCGGGCGCCGAAAAGACGGCTCCGTCTAGGCTTGTGCTGGGCGTCTTGCGCAAGATTGTGCTGCATCCGTTCATCATCGCGACCGCGCTCGGCGTCGGCGCCGCCTATATCGGCTTCAGACCACCCGTGGCGGCGGATCGGTTCCTGGAATATCTTTCCCGGGCCGCCGCACCTTGCGCGCTGTTCGCCATGGGCGTCACGCTTGCGCTAAGGCCCCTCAACCGGGTGCCGCATGAGGTGGGTGCGATCGCGGTGCTGAAACTGATCCTGCATCCGCTGCTGTGCTATGTAATGTTGAGTTGGATCGGCAATTTCTCCGGGACCTGGGTGTTTTCGGCGGTGCTTCTGGCGGCGTTGCCGACCGCAACCAATGTCTTCGTCATTGCCCAGCAATATGGCGTCTGGGTGCAGCGCGCCTCCGCGAGCATATTGATCACGACCTGCCTCTCGGTGGCGACGGTAACAGGGCTGCTTTATCTGATCCGCCACGGCGTCCTAGCGCCAGACCTGTTTCCCTAGACCGCCGCCAAGTGCGGCAAAGCCGCTGCCGGGACGAAGTCCTTCCCGCATGAAGAAGGCGCGTAGCGGCGCAAAGCCGCCAAGCACGCCGAGGCCAGCGCCGCGTGCCATCTGCGCCGGCAGCATGTCGGAAAGAAGCGACATGTTGAGCAGATTGACCGCGGTGCTGCGCGCCAGAATATCTGGCCGGCGTTTGAAATCGTAGGCTGCAAGCGCTTTCGTGGCGCCGGGATCTTCGCGATTTTCAGCTGCGATTTCAACCAGATCGTCGATGTCCCTGATGCCAAGGTTGAGACCTTGCGCGCCGATCGGCGGGAAGACATGGGCCGCCTCGCCAACAAGCGCTACCCGTTCGCGCGCGAACCGAAGGGGGGTGGCGGTCGAAAGCGGATAGATTTGGCGGCCTGGCTCGACCGAGACCCGACCGAGCATCGATTGCATTTGATTCTCGACCCGAAGCGAAAGCGTTGCATCGTCCAATGCGGCGAGTTCATTGGCGGTCTCGGGCTTCACCACCCAGACGAGGCTCGAGCGATTTCCGGGCAGCGGAACCTGCGTGAACGGGCCGGTCTCGGTGTGGAACTCCGTCGAGATGAAGGCATGGTCGCGGCTATGATGGAAATTGAGCACCAGCGCTGCCTGTGGGTAGGAGCGCGAGGCGGTCGAAATGCCCGCCGCCACGCGGGCCGGCGACTGGCGTCCATCGGCGGCGACCGCGAGCGATGCGCTGACCTCGCTGCCGTCGGCGAGGTCGGCATGGGCGCTGTCGGCGCCGAGATGCCAGGCCTTCACCATCGATCTGCGCCATTCGATTCCGGAATGCGCGGCCACCTTGCCGGCAAGCGCCGGCCCAAGGACGCTGTTGGGCAGGTTCAGGCCAAACTGGTCCTCGTCGATCTCGCTGGCGCGGAAGGTGACGACGGAGCTGCGGATCAACCGGCTGGTCGCATCGACGATGCGCATCATTTTCAAGGGGGCGGCCCTGGGCTTGATGTCTTCGAGGACATCAAGCCGCTCAAGCACTTTGAGGGCAGGGTTCATGAGCGCCGTCGTGCGGCCATCGGGGGCCAAAGCATCGGGGCCGACAAGCGTCACCGGGAACCCGGCGCCAGCGAACGCGAGCGCGGCGATCAATCCCGCCGGCCCAGTGCCGGCGATCAGTATCCGCTCTGTTTTCTGATGCTCCAAGATCGGCTTCCGGCTTGCGATGCGAGGCGGCCCATCAGACCTGCCAGTCGTTGAGCATATAGGTCAGATCATGCGGCTTGATCAACGCGACGATTCGGCCCATTCGAGTGTCATGACCGGCCAACAGGACGACTTCAGCCATCTCGACCGCGCCGGCCGCGCCACGGCTGATATTGCGCGCAACCCGCGCCTGACGGTCAACGTCGTCGTTGGTGCGGGCATAGCACTGGCCTGGCTGCTGCTTGCCGCGATGGCGATTCGGGGCGCCGAGGCCTGGGGCGGGGCGCCCGGCGATACTCTGCTGCGCGGCCTGCCGCACCTGCCGTTGCCGGCCGTTCTCGAACGGTTCTTCGCACTCTGCCTTTCACCAGCGCCGCTGGGTGGAAGCATCGGTCCGCGCGCCCTGGCGCTCACCCTGATGTGGTTTTTGATGGCGATCGCCGCTATGCTGCCGTCCGCCGCGCCAATGATCCGCACCTATTGCGAGATCGCCGATACGGCGCGGATCAAGGGGGAGCCAGTCGTCCATCCGCTTGTGCTGGTTGCCGGCTACCTCAGCGTCTGGTTCGCCGCCTCGATGCTGTTTGCGGCACTGACACTTGCCGTGCACGCATTGGCCGGTTCCGAAGGGATGTTCGATCCGGTGCTTGGCGTTGCCGGTGGGCTCGCCTTGCTGCTTGCCGGCCTCTACCAGTTCAGCGGCCTCAAAGAGGCCTGCCTGACGAAGTGCCGGAATCCGTTCTCGATCCTGTTTTCGAACTGGAGCGCACGACCCACCCGTGTCTTCCGGCTCGGCGTCGCGCAAGGTATCTGGTGTCTGGGATGCTGTTGGGCATTGATGCTGGTGATGTTCGCCGTGGGCGTGATGAACATCTTCTGGATGGCGCTGATCGGCGTGTTCACCCTGATTGAAAAACAGACGACGGGCAGTCTTCCAACCCGACTGGCTGGTGCGATACTGCTTGTCTGGGCAGCCGCGCTGCTAGTAGTCTCGCTGCGACTGGGGGGAATTCGATGACTGATCCGGGCTGGGCAATGAAAGGGGAGCTCGTACTCTCCTGCAATTGCACGGTTTTCTGCCCTTGCGTGCTGTCGCTCGGCAGTCACCCTCCGACCGAGGGCTATTGCCAGACCTGGGCGGGTTTTCGTATCGACGCCGGTCATTTCGGTGAGGTCGACCTGTCCGGTCTCAATCTTGGGCTGATCATGGAAATCCCCGGTTACATGAGCCGCGGCAACTGGACCGCGGGCCTGTTCATCGACAGCAGAGCCTCGATCTACGCGGTCAAGGCATTGACCAAGATCTTCACCGGCAAGGCCGGCGGGACCACGTCGCTGCTGTCGATCCTGGTCGGCAAATTCCTAGGCGTAGAACAGGTGCCGATCACCTACGAGACGCGGGACAAGACGCGTATTTTCCAGATACCGAAGATCATCGACGGCGCGGTCACGCCAATCGCGGGCAAGGACCGCGAGAAGGATACGGTAATCACCAATTCCGAATACTGGATCGCGCCGGAGATCATCGTGGCCCGGTCCGACAAGAGCAAGATGCGCGCCTTTGGCCGCAACTGGAATTTCGCCGGCCGCTCGGCCGAGATATGCAAGCTGGATTGGCGGGGCCCGTGAGCAAGAACACAAAGGCCCGAAAGATCGCCGGGAAGATCACCGAACGGATTCCGCGGCCGAAGAAGAAGGTCACCTGGCCGCAGGCGCGCGCCTTTTCGGTGCATCTGCTGACCGCCTCCGGTTCGTTCCTGGCTTTCCTGTCGCTGGTGGCGGCGAGCGAGGAGCGCTGGACCGCCATGTTCTGGTGGCTCGGCCTGGCGCTGTTCGTCGATGGTATCGACGGGCCGATCGCCCGAAAGCTGGAGGTCAAGGAGATCCTGCCGACATGGTCGGGCGAACTCCTCGACAACATTATCGACTATGTGACCTACGTGCTGATCCCGGCCTTCGCGCTCTATCAACGCGGTTTCATGGGCGAGGGCCTGTCGTTCCTGTCGGCGGCGATCATCGTCGTCTCCAGCGCGATCTACTATGCCGACACCGGCATGAAGACGAAGGAGAATTTCTTCAAAGGATTCCCCGTGGTCTGGAACATGGTGGTGTTCACGCTGTTCGTCATCGAACCGGGACAATGGGTTTCGTTCGCGGTGGTGGTGGTGGCCGGCGTTCTGACGTTCGTCCCGATAAACTTCATCCATCCGGTGCGGGTGGTGCGGCTGCGGCCGCTCAATCTCGGCATGACGCTATTGTGGTGCGCCTTCGGCGCGCTCGCGCTCGCGCAGGCGGCGCTCGCCGCCTTCTACGACCAGATCGGCGTGCTGGGCGAGCAGGTCGGCACTTTCACCAAGATCGGCATCACCATCACCGGGCTCTATTTGGCCTGCATTGGCGGCATCATGCAGTTCTTTCCAAACCTCGGTGCCAAAAAGGCCTGATCAGCCTCTCTTCAAGGAATCCTCTCCATGTCCAAAGCCATCCGCATCCACGCCAATGGCAGCCCCGAAGTCCTGACCTACGAGGACGCCGATCCCGGCCAACCGGGTTCCGGGCAGATCCTGATCAGGCATACCGCGATCGGTCTCAACTTCATCGATGTCTATCATCGCTCGGGCCTCTATCCACCGCCCGGCGGATTTCCGCTCATTCCCGGCAGTGAAGCCGCCGGCGTGGTGCTGGAAGTCGGTCAGGGCGTCGACTGGCTGAAGCCGGGCGACCGGATTGCCTATGCGGTGACGACGGGCGCCTATGCGCAAGAGCGCGTCATCGATGCCAGCAAGGTCGTCAAGGTGCCGGACGGCATCAGCGACGAACAGGCCGCCGCCATGATGCTGAAGGGCATGACGGCGGAATATCTGCTGCGCCGGACCTTCAAGGTGAAGGCAGGCGACACCATCCTGTTTCATGCCGCGGCCGGTGGCGTCGGGCTCATCCTGGGCCAATGGGCGAAGCATCTGGGAGCAACCGTCATCGGCACCGCCAGTTCCACTGACAAGATCGAGCTCGCCAAAGCCCACGGCTTCGACCACGTCATCAACTACAAGGAGCAGGATTTCGTCGCCGGCGTCGCCGCCATCACCGGTGGCAGGAAATGCGATGTGGTCTACGATTCGGTGGGTAACGACACATTTCCAGCCTCGCTCGACTGCCTGAAGCCGCTCGGCATGTTCGTCAGCTTCGGCCAATCCTCAGGCCCGATTCCGCCATTCTCGATGTCGCTGCTGGCGCAGAAGGGCTCGCTGTTCGCCACCAGGCCGACGCTGTTCGTCTACAATGCGAAACGCGAGGATCTCGATGCGTCCGCAGCGGCGCTGTTCGAGGTCGTGCTCAGCGGTGCCGTCGAGATCAAGATCAATCAGCGCTATGCTCTGAAGGACGCCGGCAAAGCGCACGCGGATCTCGAGGGACGTAGAACGACAGGCACGACCATCCTGGTTCCCTGACGGAAGTCTGCCTTGGTTTTCAGCGCACTGCCGCAACCGCGGGCATGGTTGCACAGGAAAAGTGGCGTGCCACGCTCTTGTGCGAAGAGGACTAATCTTTGCCCTTGAGTTTCCGCTGAAATTCTTGAAGCTCTTTCAAGTTGGGTGCTGCTTTCGCATGAGAGCCGGCCGCGCATACGATGTTTGCGGGAACACAGAACATGTCCGGCAATCCGGATGGGAGGCACTGTGAGTGCAAATCATGATGGGGCGAACCTGCTCGAGGTTCGTGGCCTGACCAAGATATTCGGCACGCTGACAGCGTGCGATCATATCGACCTCAACATAGCCAAAGGCGAAATCCACGCTTTGCTAGGCGAGAATGGCGCGGGCAAATCGACGCTGGTCAAGATGCTGTTCGGCTCGCTGGAACCCAATTCCGGCGAGATTTTCTGGAACGGCCAGGTGGTGCGGATCACCAGCCCCGGCGTCGCCAAGAAGCTCGGCATCGGCATGGTGTTCCAGCATTTTTCGCTGTTCGAGGCGCTGACGGCCGCCGAGAACATCGCGCTTTCCTTGGACGACGGTTCCCCGATCAGCAGCATCGCGGCAAAGGCGAGGGCGCTTTCCTACAGCTACGGCCTGCCGCTCGATCCGGAATCGCTGGTCGGCGACCTGTCGGTCGGCGAGCGCCAGCGCATCGAGATCATTCGCTGCCTACTGCAGACGCCGCAACTCATCATCCTGGACGAGCCGACATCGGTGCTGACGCCGCAGGAAGCCGACAAGCTGTTCGAGACGCTGGAGCGGCTGCGCGCGGAAGGCAAATCGATCCTCTACATTTCGCACCGGCTCGAAGAGGTCAAACGCATCTGCGACCGCGCCACCGTGCTGCGGCACGGCAAGGTGGTCGGTCACTGCAACCCGCGCGAGGAGACCGCCGGTTCGCTTGCCCGCATGATGGTCGGCAGCGAGGTGCAGGCCGTGGTGCGGGCGCCGGTCGAGGGCATCGAGACCGCGCGGCCGCTGCTCGAAATCCGAGGCCTCGATCGCAAGCCGGCAACGCCGTTTTCCATTCCGCTCAAGAACATCAGCCTCAATGTCCGCGCTGGCGAGGTGATCGGCATTGCCGGTGTCGCCGGCAATGGCCAGGGTGAGTTCTTCGAATCCGTCTCGGGCGAGGTTTTGCAGCAGGATGGCGCCTCGGTGCGCATTCGCGGCAAGGACGCCGGCGGCCTCACCATCACCGGGCGGCGCCTGCTGGGAGCCGCTTTCGTCCCGGAAGAGCGTCTCGGCCACGGTGCCGCGCCACGCATGAAACTCTCCGAAAACCTCCTGCTGTCGCGCCATGCCACGGACGGCAAGGCTTTTGTCGGCACCGGCGGCATGGTCAAGAGCGGCGCCGTCTACGCCGCCTCGCAACGCATCATCGAGGCGATGGATGTGCGCAAGAGCGCACCGGATCCCGAAGCGGCAGCACTTTCAGGCGGCAATCTGCAGAAGTTCATCGTCGGCCGTGAGCTCGACCGCCGGCCAAGCGTCATGGTGGTGAACCAGCCGACATGGGGCGTCGATGCTGGCGCCGCCGCCCACATCCGCCAGGCGCTGATCGAACTGTCGCGCAGCGGATCGGCGGTGCTGGTGATCAGCCAGGATCTGGACGAGTTGTTCGAGATATCCGACGCGATCGCGGTCATGCACAATGGCGAATTGTCCAGGCCGATGCCGATCGCCGAAGCGACTTTCGAGAAGGTCGGCTTGCTGATGGGCGGCGCCGAGCCTGGCCACGCCGAACATACGCTGGAGACGGCATGATGCGCCTCGAACTCGTCAAACGCCCGCAGCGCTCGGCGCTGTTTTCGATGCTGTCGCCCTTCATCGCCTTCGCGCTGACCATCATCGCCGGCGCGATTCTGTTCGCGCTGCTCGGCGTCAATCCGCTCAATGCCTTCAAGATCTATTTCATCGAGCCTATCAGCCAGGTCTGGCAGTTGCATGAGCTGGCCATCAAGGCAGCACCGCTGATCCTGATCGCCGTCGGCCTGTCGGTCTGCTACAAGGCCAACATCTGGAACATCGGCGCCGAGGGCCAGTTCATTTTCGGGGCCATTTTCGGCTCGGCCATTCCGGTGCTGTTCCCACAGTTCGAAGGCCCGCTGGTGCTGCCGCTGATGCTTCTGCTCGGCATGGTCGGCGGCGCGGCCTATGCGGCGATCCCGGCCTTGCTCAAGACGCGGTTCAATACCAACGAGATCCTGACCAGCCTGATGCTGGTCTATGTCGCCCAGCTCTTCCTCGACTGGCTGGTACGCGGCCCCTGGCGCGATCCGCAGGGACACGGCTTTCCGCAGACGATCCAGTTCGGTGACTCGGCCGTGCTGCCGGAACTGATGCCCGATGCCGGGCGCGCCAATTGGGGTTTTGTGTTCGCCCTGGTTGCCGCGGTGCTGATCTGGATCCTGATGGGCCGCATGCTCAAGGGTTTTGAGGTTCGCGTGCTGGGCTCCAGCCCAAGGGCAGGGCGCTTCGCCGGCTTCGGCCTCAACCGCATGGTGTTCTTCGCCTTCCTGCTATCGGGAGCGCTGGCCGGTCTTGCCGGCATCTCGGAAGTCTCCGGCGCCATCGGCCAGCTTCAGCCGGTGATCTCGCCCGGCTACGGCTTCACCGCCATTATCGTGGCCTTCCTCGGCCGCCTCAATCCGCTCGGCATCATCGGCGCCGGTCTGGTGCTGGCGCTGACCTATCTCGGCGGCGAGGCCGTGCAGAGCGCGCTCGGCATTTCCGACAAGGTGGCAAGGGTGTTCCAGGGGATGCTGCTGTTCTTCGTGCTCGGCTGCGACACGCTCATTCATTACCGCATCCGGTTGATCGGCCTGGCGCTGACGAAACAGGAACCCGCCGCGAAGCTCGAGGCCGCGCCCAAGCTGAAGGAAGCCCGCTGATGGACATCACCGTCAACATCCTCCTGACCATCGCCACGGCGGCGACACCGCTGTTGATCGCGGCGATCGGCGAACTGGTGGTCGAGCGGTCCGGCGTGCTCAATCTGGGCGTCGAAGGCATGATGATCATGGGTGCCGTCGGCGGCTTCGGAGCCGGCTATCTGACCGGCTCGCCCTGGATCGGCCTTCTGGCGGCAATCGCCATGGGAGCGCTGTTCTCGCTTTTGTTTGCCGTCATGACCCTGTCCCTGGCCACCAACCAGGTGGCGACCGGCCTGTCGCTGACGCTGCTCGGCCTCGGCCTCTCCGGCATGATCGGGACGAGCTTCGTCGGCCAGCCTGGTGTCAGATTGCCCAACCTCGACATTCCTGTGCTGACCGACATCCCGGTAATCGGCAAGCTGCTGTTCGGCCAGGATCCTATCTTCTACATCTCGATCGCGCTGACATCAGCCGTGATGTGGTTCCTGTTCAAGACGCGTACCGGGCTGACCCTGCGCTCGATCGGCGACAGCCACACATCGGCGCACGCGCTCGGCATCAAGGTCATCCGCTACCGCTACCTCGCTGTGATCTTCGGCGGCGCCTGCGCTGGTCTGGCCGGCGGCCACCTTTCGCTGGTCTACACGCCGCAGTGGGTCGAGAACATGTCCGCCGGACGCGGCTGGATCGCGCTGGCGCTGGTGGTGTTCGCGTCGTGGCGGCCATGGCGGGTGCTGGCTGGCGCCTACATCTTTGGCGCGGTGTGGATCGGCCAGCTCCATGCACAGGCTTTTGGCATTCCGGTGCCCTCGCAGATGCTTTCTTCTCTGCCCTATCTGGCAACGGTCGTGGTTCTCGTTCTAATCTCGCGCAACAAGCGTCTGACGATGATGAACACGCCGGCATCCCTGGGGCAGCCATTCGTTCCGGATCGTTGACAACAAGAACAAGACGGGAAGCTCCAAGGCTTAACTCAGAGAGGTAACACAATGAAAAAACTGCTTATTGCCCTGATGACCACGACCGCCGCAATGTCGCTGGCGGTGTCCGCGGAGGCTGCCGACAAGTTGAAGGCCTGCTGGGTCTATACCGGTCCGATCGGCGATTTCGGCTACTCCTATCAGCATGACCAGGGCCGGCTCGAAGTCGAGAAGGCGCTCGGCGACAAGGTCGAGACCGCCTATCTGGAGAACGTCTCCGAAGGCCCCGACGCCGACCGTGCCTTCGAGCGCCTGGCGCGCGAAGGCTGCAAGATCATCTTCGGCACCTCGTTCGGTTTCATGGACGCCGAAGTTAAGGTCGCCAAGAAGTTTCCAAAGGTGATGTTCGAGCATGCCACCGGCTACAAAACGGGGGACAATCTCGGCATCTACAATGCGCGCTTCTATGAGGGCCGCTACGTGCTTGGCCAGATCGCCGCCAAGGAATCGAAGTCCGGCGTCGCCGGTTACATCGTTTCCTTCCCGATCCCGGAAGTGGTGATGGGCATCAATTCCTTCATGCTCGGCGCGCAGTCGATCAATCCGAACTTCAAGGCCAAGATCGTCTGGGTGAACTCCTGGTTCGATCCGGGCAAGGAAGCCGACGCCGCCAAGGCGCTGTTCGACCAGGGGGCCGACATCATCGTCCAGCACACCGACTCGACCGCCGCCCTGCAGGTGGCCGAAGAGCGCAAGCTGCACGGCTTCGGCCAGTCGTCCGACATGATCAAGTTCGCGCCGAACGCGCAGCTGACATCGCTGACCGACGAATGGGGTCCGTATTACATCAGCCGCGTACAGGCCGCCATCGACGGCAGCTGGAAGCCGGACAATGTATGGCTCGGCATCAAGGACGGCGCGGTCAAGCTCGCGCCCTACACCAACATGCCCGACGACGTGAAGGCGATGGCCGAAGCCACCGAAAAGAAGATCGCCGGCGGCTGGAACCCCTTCACCGGACCGATCGCCAAGCAGGACGGCTCGGCGTGGCTGAAGGATGGCGAGGTCGCCGATGACGGCACGCTGCTCGGCATGAATTTTTACGTCAAGGGCGTCGACGACAAGCTGCCGCAGTAAGGCGGCACTTCACATTCCGAATAGGAAAGGGCGCCGCGAGGCGCCCTTTTCATTGCCTGGAGAATCGACGGACAGCTCAGACAGCCGAGCCGTAGAGGTCGTAGGCGTCGGCGCGCTCGATCTTGACGGTGACGATGTCGCCGGCGCGCATCGGACGGCGCGATTGGATGTGAACCGAGCCGTCGATCTCGGGCGCGTCATATTTGGTGCGGCCCTTCGCCGACGTGCCATGCGCCTCATCGATCAGCACTGGAAGGCGCTTGCCAACCTTCCTGGCCAGTTGCGTCGCCGAAATCTTCTGCTGGCGCTGCATGAAGCGATGCCAGCGCGCTTCCTTGACCTCCTGCGGCACCTGCTCGAGCCCGAGATCGTTGGAGCGGGCGCCCCTGACGGGCTCGTATTTGAAGCAGCCGGCACGGTCGATTTTTGCCTCGTCCAGCCAGTCGAGCAGCATCTCGAAATCGTCGTCCGTTTCGCCGGGGAAGCCGACGATGAAGGTCGAGCGGATGGCGAGATCGGGGCACACGTCGCGCCAGCCGCGGATGCGTTCGAGCGTTTTTTCGCCATGCGCCGGACGCCTCATGTTCTTCAGCACCTGCGGCGAGGCATGCTGGAACGGGATGTCGAGATAGGGGAGGATCTTGCCGTCGGCCATCAGCGGGATGACGTCGGCGACATGCGGGTAGGGGTAGACATAGTGCATGCGCACCCAGATCCCGAACTTGCCCAGTTCCTCCGATAGATCGAGGAACTTCGCCCGCACTTCACGGTCGCCGAACATCGACGTCTGGTACTTGATATCGATGCCGTAGGCGCTGGTGTCCTGCGAGATGACGAGCAGTTCCTTGACGCCGGCCTTGGCCAGTTTCTCGGCTTCGCGCAGCACGTCGGCCGCCGGCCGTGAAACGAGATCGCCGCGCAGAGCTGGAATGATGCAGAAGGTGCAACGGTTGTTGCAGCCTTCCGAGATCTTCAGATAGGCATAGTGGCGCGGCGTCAGCTTGACGCCCTGCGGTGGCAGGAGGTCGATATAGGGATCGTGCGAGGGAGGGGCCGCCTCATGCACGGCGGCCATCACGCTCTCATAGGCCTGTGGCCCGGTGATCGCCAGCACGTTGGGGTGCTTCTCGCGGATCACGTCCGGCTCGGCGCCCAGGCAGCCGGTGACGATGACCCTGCCGTTTTCCGAAAGCGCGGAGCCGATGGCGTTGAGCGACTCGTCGCGGGCGGAATCGAGGAAACCACAGGTGTTGACGACGACGAGGTCGGCGCCATCATGCTTGCGAGCGATCTCGTAGCCCTCGGCTCGCAAACGCGTGATGATGCGCTCGGAATCGACAAGGGCTTTGGGGCATCCGAGGCTGACGAAGCTGACGCGCGGGGCGGACATGGGCGATTTTCCAATGGACGCGTACCGGAACACCGATCCGGCGAGCAGTCTCAACATATAAATATAACGGTTTGCATGGCTCCTGGCAGGAGCTCAATTCGGGCGGCGCAATAGCACGGCTTGCCCAATCAGGCAAACGGAGCCCTTGCGCCACTCAGTATCTCAGTGTCCGCTTGACCCGAACCACGGTGACAGGAAGGCGAAATGCTCGGGAAATTGCTGCACGGCCCCGTCCAGCAGCATCTTGACCGCGACATAGAGGATGATCACCAGGCCGATATAGGCAATCCAGCGGTATTTGTGCAGCAGGCGCGCGACGAACGACGCGGCAAAGCCCATCAATGCGATCGACAGCGCCAGGCCCACAATCAGCACCGTCGGATGGTTCATCGCCGCGCCCGCCACGGCGAGCACATTGTCGAGCGACATCGAGACGTCGGCGATGACGATCTGCCAGGCGGCCTGTGAGAAGGTCTTGCTTGGCCCCTTGCCACCAACGACTCCATCCTTGTTGAAGTCGCCGTTCGACAGCGCCTCGGTGGCATCGCGCTCGTCGTCGTGGCTGACACGCAATTCGCGCCACATCTTCCAGCAAACCCACAGCAGAAGCAGGCCGCCGCCGATAAGCAGCATCGGCCCGATGGTCAGCAGCCATTGCGTGATCAGGGCGAAGAAAATGCGGAGAACCGTGGCGGCCGCGATGCCGACAAGAATGGCGCGTTGGCGTTGGCTGGCCGGCAGACCAGCCGCGGCGAGGCCGATGACGATGGCATTGTCGCCCGCCAGCGCAAGGTCGATGGCGATGACCTGAAGGAGAGCCGAAAAGCCAGCGGCGGTAAATATTTCCATCGACCTGGAAGCCCTTCGTGGAGTGTTCGTCGTCGATCGTCCGAACGGGCCTAAAGGCACGGTCCGCTGGCGTCAAGTCGCAGCTACGGACAACGCCGGAAAACCATTTTGGTGGCAGTGGAATTACAGGGGATTTTCAACAACCCTGGCGGCAAGCCAAATGTCGGCGCAGGCCTGCGAAAAACTAATCGTAGAGATTGTACTTCGCCCAGTCGGCTTCCGGAATCTCATCGCCGATGCGGTAGCGCAGTTGCAGGACTTCCATATGGTCCGGCCCCGTCTGGCATTTGAATTTCAGCCGGTACCACTGTCCCTTGCTGCGGAACGCCGCACCGGGGCTTCGGATCGCGTCGGCGCTCATCTCAGGCGTCGCGAAGGCGTAGGCGACGACGCGGTCAGCCTTGAACTTGCGATCATCATGGGTGATCCGGTCCAGGATTTCGGCATCGCAACGCTGCTCGAGGCGGGTCTGCGGATCAAGTTTCATCAGTCCGGCGCGCAAGGCATTGTCCATCGCACTGGCCGGAAAAGCCAGCGTCAGGGACGCGATGGCCATCATGCAGAGTGTCTTCATGGGCGCGACAAGCAGCATGTTTTGTCTGAAAAATCAACCAACGGCGGCGATTCATGCTCACCAAACTCCGGCATTCAGAGGTCCGGCGCAATCAAAATCTCGTGTCGGGCCTCATCGTGCGGGATCTGCGGCCAACGAAGCAGCGAGGCGCGGCCGGCATCCGTGAGATCATAGAGACCGCGCTCGACCCTTGCGAACCAGCCATAGACATTGTGCTGCAGAATCTTCGGTGCGATCGGCGTCACGACTTTCAGATCGCGCGGCCGTTTGGGGCCGTCGGCAAGCGCGGCGGCACAGGCGAGGGCACTTTGCCGGTAGGCGGTCATGATCGGATTGCGCGATCCGCCGCCAGCCACCGGATCGCCGCGACGACGCTGGTGCTCGTCAACGAGGCGAGAACGCCGTCGCGCATTCTTACGAGGCGCCAAGGCGATCGGACTGAGAAGCACTTCGACCCGATCATTGGCGGTTACGCCAATCAAGCCGAAGCCGAGCCGGCGGCAAAGGTTGCGGAACCTGGCATCGCTTTCGCGCCCTTTACCGCGCGCCGACATGCGCGCCGCCAGCCACACTTCATCGCACGCAGCCGCACGGTCGACGCCCTGCAGAACCAGTTCGAGGTTGAACTGCAGCTTCAGCTCGCAGATGACGACGATCGGCGGCTCCCCCTCGCGTAGCGCGACGATATCGCAGCCGCCGATTTCCCCTTTCACGACGAAGTCGAGATTTTCGAGGAACCGCTTCACCGGCGCATAGAGTGAGGTCTCGTTCATATCGCAAGATCTAGCCGATTCGGCGTGAAAAGCCCCCCGGAGATGGTGGCGCGCGCCCGCCAGAGCGGGAATCCGGAACGCTGTGTGGCAGGGCTCAAGGATGAATTTTTTCGACGAAAGCCAACAGCACGCGGTTAAACTGTTCGGGACGCTGCAAGGGCGCGAAATGACTGACGTCGGGCAGCATGATCAATTCCGATGCCGGTATGCTGCGAGCCAGATAGGTGGCGTGCTCGTCCTTGATAAACTCGTCGTGCTCGCTTTGGACGACCGCAACGGGCACGCGGATCTTTCCCAGTTCGGCCGCGTAATAGTTGGGTTCGCTCTTCATCATCAGGCCGACAGCTTCGACAAACGCATCGAATTGACCTGGGGTGGCCGACAGCTCGGCATAGTCCTTTTTGTGCCGGCCGAAACACCGCTCGATGACCGGACTGGCCTCGAAGTCCTTGGTCCCGCTGGGATCCATATTGCAACCGAAGAAGAACACACCCGCGATGCGATCGGCGGCCTTCATGCCAAGGATCAGGGCAACGCAGGCGCCATCACTCCACCCCGCCGCGATAGCCTTGTTCAATTGCAGGCGATCCATCACCGCCAGGACGTCCGAAGCCATCAGTTCGTATTTGTACGGCCGCTCGTCGCGGGTGCTGCGTCCATGGCCTCGGCTGTCGATGGTGATGACCTGATAGCCGTGCCTGACCAATGCGGGGACCTGAAATCCCCAATTGCCGCTATGGCCGAGGCCACCATGTAACAGGATCACGGGATAACCCGTCCCAAACGTCGCATACCAGATTTTCGCACCATCGTGCTCCACCTGGCCTTGCTCCGTAGCGACCGGCAAAGGGGCAGCGCCATGCGCTTCGAATTTCTTGAGGTCGTCGTCGCGATAATCCATGCCGTACAGCCTCGTGGCAAATACACCGGGCCTACATTTATTGCTGGCACCCGCCGAGACCACCCGCGAGGGAATCTCTCCTGCCATTGGTCGACACGAGGGCGAGATTGTTGCCTAACCGCCGATATTGACCGCGCTTATCGCCGCCTGATCCTGGCTGTTTCGCGGAGGCTGGCTTTCATGGAGGGCTTCGCTGTCCGGCATTGCCGGATTCGGTCGTTTCCTGCGGGGGCGTAGCGGATAGCCGATCTGTCCGAAGTAGCTGGAGGGCACAGGATCATCGACGCCATACTTTTCGGGCACCTTATTGCCGGTGGCATTGTACGTGCCGAAAACCACGTCGAGGAAGGGCAACTGTCCGGCGAAGTTCTTGTCATAGGCTTCGCGCTGGTTGGCGTGGTGCCAGCGATGGAACTGCGGGCTGGCGATCAGCCATTTCAAGGGGCCGAACGGAATGCGCAAGTTCGAATGAACAAGCAGCGTGTGCCAGAAGTAGATGGCGGAAAACACGGCGATCGAGGTTTCGGAGAAGCCGAGAAAAAAGATCGGTGTCAGCGAAATAGCCTTCGTGAGCAGGGCGTCGACGGGATGAGAGTGGAATGCACCGAGCCAATCCAGTTCCTCGATGCCGTGATGAACCGCATGGAACTTCCAAAGCGCGGGAATCTCGTGAAACGCGCGGTGTGCCCAGTAGACGCCGATATCGGTGATCAGGATGATTTCGGCGACCTGCAGCCAGATGGGCTGGCCGCCGACCGCTTGCGTTATCGATTGCGGGACCAGCATCGCGGCGGCTTCGAGCGTGTTGGCCGCTATCAGGATTATTGCCGCTTTTATGACGAGGCCGTTGAACAGCACATAGATCAAGTCCACGCCCAGGCCCTTGCGCAGGATCTTCTGCGGCCGCTCGGCAAACAGATGCTCAACCGGAATGAAGATCAGCGCACAGATCAACAGCCCCTTGATGCCAAAGATATCCATTCGACCGCTTCTATCGCCTTGCCTTTGGCCAGCGCCACTCGCGCTTCAGCTTTCCGACAGAACCACATGTCTCCTTTCCAAAGGCTTGACGCAGGCCGCCAGGGTCGCGCCCGCGAGGCTGGTCATGAGACAAAGGCGCTCGCCGGTGTCACATCCTTGTCGCAACCCGACGCTATCTGGTCGGCGCGCGCTTGATGAACGCAGCGAAACGCGCGTCCTCCCAGGACTAACCCTGCCGGTCCCTGCCGGTGGGGTTTTTCATTTCGAGAACCATATTGTCGGTCGCGAGTTGTCCTTGCTATTGTGGCACTACGGTCAGCACAGGAACGCCCATCATGGACGCAACTGAAATGAGTGCGATCGGCGACACCCTCATGAGGATCGTCACGCCCGACATGTCTCCCAAGCAGCTTGTCAAAGCTGCCCGGAAGGCCCACCCCAAGGCCTCGAAGAAGGATGTTGCGAGAGCGGCCTTCTTCTCGATCATCGCAAACGCCGATCAGGATATCGGCAAGGCCAGGAACCTGCAGGCATTTGCCATCGCGGAACGCACACAGCAGTCCGATTGAGCAGGTCGGGGCCTTGGCTTATCCCGGCTGCTCAGGGTGGCGGGGCCTTCTCAGTGATAAATGGCCGACCATACGCAATCCAACCAGCATGATCGCCATGGCGACGGCACAGATGCCGACTCCGCGCCGAAGTGAGGCCGTCAGCCCCTGCCTTTCGTACGACATTTGCGGATCGGCATTGAAATCCTCTTGTATTTGGCGCTCGATCTTTTTCAGCAGCTCGGCTTCCGACACCTCTAGCCCCTGTCGCCGTCAGATGAATTGATACCGCGAACGCTTGCGGCTTCTGCTGCTAGCCCTTTATTGATCCGCCGTCATGGCGATGAGTTTCCGGGCCTGGACGCGCTTTACGCAGTGAGCGGGGAAAATCCGGCCAGGTGGCCTTCGCGCAGTCTTTCGCGGTGGCGATAGGTTCATCGGGCGGAACGTTCGATGCCTGCGTGGACGCCGATGAAAAAAGCAGCGTTTGGGTGGTCAATGCCGAGACGGCGGCGACTTGTATGAGGAGCGCGGCGAAGGCGATATTTTTGAGCATGCGCGACAACGCGCCTATCTGTACAACGTTCCAGCCAGTGGGCTTGGGGCTTTCTTACCGATTTCCCGGGCCAGGTAACGGCTACGTCACAAGCGCAAATAGCCGTCTTGGGGCAATTGAAGTACATGGTTCTGGCGGAGGGAGTGGGATTCGAACCCACGGTGAACTTGCGCCCACGCCGGTTTTCAAGACCGGTGCCTTAAACCGCTCGGCCATCCCTCCGTTGACTGCCGGCCACTGCTCTAGTGTGCCCGGCAAAGGCCTGTCAACCGGTTGCATCAAGCGCGGGGTCTCGGGGGGACCCGAGGACTGGACAAGCTGCGTCACAATCTTGCCCGGTTCCGGCCACAATCGATTAATACCGTGATAAACAATTCCTGCGCACAAAGGATCGGGGTCCAAGACGTCGTTGACATTGTCGAGTGAGCGCTTGGCGCCTCCGGTGGTCGGATACGACGTCGTTTGGTAGAGACTTTAGGGGGCATTCAAGAATGCAGGCTGTGACGCATCCGCGTCTTCGTCGCGTTGCAACGGTTGCGTTGCTTGCGGCGTCGGCTGCATTGCTTGCCGCTTGCGCGTCGCAGCCCGAGCCGAAAGGCATGGTCTACAAGAAGACCCGCTCCAAGGAATATTTCGCCGAGACGGAATATGGCGTGAAGGCCAGCCCGCGCGTTGCCTTCATGCGGCGCGGCGGCGGCCGCGACCAGCTTGGCAAGCCCTATCAGGTGCGCGGCAAGTGGTATTATCCCAAGGAAGACAAGAAGTACGCCAAGGTGGGCCTGGCCTCGTGGTATGGCGATGCCTTTCATGGCCGGCTGACCGCCAATGGCGAAGTCTATGACACGGCACAACTGACGGCGGCGCATCCGACCATGCCGCTGCCCAGCTATGCCCGCGTCACCAACCTCGAAACCGGCAGTTCGGTCATCGTGCGCGTCAACGACCGCGGCCCCTATCACGAGGGCCGCATCATCGACGTCTCGGAGCGGGCGGCGCAGATGCTCGACTATGACAAGGTCGGCACCGCGAAAGTGAAGGTCGAATATGTCGGCCGCGCACCGCTCGACGGCAATGACGACCAGTATTTGATGGCCTCCTACCATCCAGGCAACCGGATACCGGATCCATCGGATGGCTTGCCGACCGGCGTCATGGTGGCCATGAACGGACCGTCGCCAAGCCTTCCTGTCGGTGCTGCCGCCGTGCCGTTTCCAGGCCAGCTGACCGATGCCGGAGCCTCGGTGCAGGGACAGATGTCCGCGCAGTCGCCGGCCTTCGGCGATCTGCCGCTGCCCGATTTTGGACCGGTTGTGCCCGAGCGGCCGGAGATCGGCTTGCCGGCGCAATCGCCCTTTGCCATGGCATCGCTATCCTATGCCGATGAACGCGTCCATCGCGCGGATGTCTTTGCCGCGCTGGACGACAGCGGCATGTCGCCCGCCGACATACTGCGGTCGTGGAAAAAGACCAGCCGCCAAGCGGCGCCGTCCAGCTCCGACTATGTCGCCGCCGGCACGTTCGACGATGCCGCCGAAGCCAAGCGTGTGGCCTCGGCACTGAAGCCCTTCGGCAGAATAGAGATCCAGCGGTCCGATCTCGACGGCAATGACTGGTACGCGGTCAACCTCTATCCGGACGGTCATGGCGGCCTGGACGAGTTGCTGAAGGCGGCATGGTCGCATGGCGCGCCCGACGCGCTGGCCGTGCGCGACTGATCCAGGTCCGGCCGCCGCCGGCAGTTGATCCGTCGCCGAAAAAGCCCGATAGTTTCGGCACGCCGGAGGGGCCGGCCAACGGGTCGAATTTCATGCAGTTTCGCTTGCTTCCGCCTTTTGCCGTTTTTTTTCTCCTCAGCCTCCTGCTTACGCTTTCGCCGGCCCGCGCGCAGCTTTTCGAGACCAAGGCCGCACAGGCCTTCATGATCGATGCCGACACCGGCACGGTGCTGTTTGCGAAAGATGCCGACAAACCCATTCCGCCGGCCTCGATGGCCAAGCTGATGACGATGGAAGTGGTTTTCAACGCCCTCAAGTCCGGGCGCCTCAAACTCGACGACACGTTCGTGGTCAGCGAGAACGCCTGGCGCAAAGGTGGCGCGCCATCGGGGACCTCGACGATGTTCGCCAAGCTCAAATCGGCGATCCGGATCGAGGACCTGATCCAGGGGGTGACCGTGCAGGCCGCCAATGACGGCTGCATCGTCATCGCCGAAGGCATGGCCGGATCCGAGGACAATTTTGCCGGAGAGATGACCGAACGCGCGCGCCAGATTGGCCTCAAGACGTCGACTTTCGTCAATTCGACCGGCTTGCCGGCCGATGGCCAGCAGACAAGCGTACGCGAACTGGCGCAACTCGGCCTGCACCTGTGGCGCGAATACCCGGATTTCTATCGGTATTACGGCTTGAAGGATTTCACCTGGAACAAGATCTCGCAGAGGAACCGCAACCCTCTGCTGGCCATGGATATCGGCGCCGACGGCCTTGCTGTCGGCGCCAGCGAGACATCCGGCTTCGGCATCGTCGCTTCGGTCAGCCACGACGGCAAGCGGGTGGTCGCTGCAATGAGCGGGCTGGCCAATGACAAGGAGCGTGCCGAAGAGGCGCGCAAATTGCTCGATTGGGGCGTTCGTTCGTTCGAGAAGACCGAGATCTTCGCCAAGGATGAGGTGGTCGGGGAGGCGCAGGTCTTTGGCGGTGCGAAATCCGGCGTGACGTTGAAAGCAAAAGGTCCGATCGACATCTTCCTGCCGATCACCAACCGCGACAAGCTGACCGCCAGGATCGTCTACACCGGCCCGGTCGCAGCTCCCGTGGAGGAGGGGCAGCCGGTGGGGGCACTGCGCGTCTGGATTGGTGATACGCTCAGCCAGGAGACGCCGCTGTTCGCCGCCGAGTCGATCGGCGTCGGCACGTTGCCGCAACGCGCCCTCGATGCCGTCAAGGAGCTGGCGATCGGCTGGCTGCGATAGCACCTACGGCATGGATTTTTTCGCGAACGCGGACTATCTAGAGCGCAACAATCCACTCAAACACGAATAAAGGCCCTCGGTTGGCGCGCGGATTTTTCATCACCTTCGAAGGCGGCGAAGGCGCAGGCAAGTCGACACAGATCGAGCGACTGGCCAGAAAGATGCGCGCCAAGAAGTATGATGTGCTGCGCACGCGCGAACCGGGCGGCTCGCCGGGCGCCGAAGCGGTTCGGCATGTGCTGCTTTCGGGTGCCGCCGAACCGTTCGGGCCGAAAATGGAAGCACTGCTCTTCGCCGCCGCGCGTTCCGATCATGTCGAGCAGGTCATCCGGCCGGCGGTCGAACGCGGCTCGATCGTGCTTTGCGACCGCTTCCTCGATTCCTCGCGTGTCTATCAGGGCGTCACCGGCGGGATCGATCCGGCCTTCATGGCCATGCTGGAACAGGTCGCCATCAACGGCATGATGCCCGACATGACGCTGATCTTCGATATCGACCCGGCCGAGGGTTTGAGGCGCGCGACATTGCGGCGCGGCAGCGATGCCGATGCCGACCGCTTCGAAAAGGAGACGCTGGCCGTTCACCAGGCCCGCCGCGAAGCGTTCCTGGCGATCGCGGCGGCCGAGCCGGAACGCTGCGTCGTCATCGATGCGTCCGCCGATCCGGACACGGTGGAGGACGTCGTCACCGCGGCCGTGTTCGCGGCGCTGGAGGCAAGGGTACCCGCGCGCAACAGGCAGGCCGCACCCGCATGATCTTCGAACGCATCGCGCCTGAACAACACGACACGCTGGACGGTGTGCCGGAACCTTCCGAAACGCCGCGTCTGGTCGGGCACGGCCAGGCCGCCGCCATGCTCGCCGCCGCCTATCGCGCGGGAAAGCTTCCGCACGCGCTGATCTTCGCCGGACCGGTCGGGATCGGCAAGGCGACGTTTGCCTTCCATCTCGCCCACCACCTTTTGAAGCATCCGGCCTTCGACCAGGCGCCAGGCAATCTTGCGGTTCCCGATCCGGCCTCGTCGCTGTTTCGCCAGATCGCCACCGGGGCGCATCCAGGCGTGCTGCATCTGACCCGCCCGTTGAACGACAAGACCAAGAGCTTCAAGACCGTCGTCACCGTCGACGAAATCCGCAAGGTCAGCCGCTTCCTGTCGCTGACTTCGCACGACGGCAGCTACCGGGTGGTCATCGTCGATCCGGCCGACGACATGAATGCCAATGCGGCCAATGCCTTGCTGAAGAATCTCGAGGAGCCGCCGGCACGAACCCTGTTCATTCTCATCGTCCATGCGCCTGGCAGCCTGCTGCCGACGATCCGTTCGCGCTGCCAGGTGGTGCGGCTGACGCCGCTCGACGCCGACGAACTGATGGCGGTGCTGGAGACCGCGGAGCCGCCGCCGGACGATCCGGCCGCGCGAGCCGCACTGGTCGAGCGGGCAGGGGGAAGCGCCCGCAACGCCATCCTGTTGACGCAGTATGGCGGGCTGGAGATCGCGCAGACACTCGATGGCCTGGTGGCGACGGGTAAGGGCGATATTGGCCGCGCCTATCGCCTGGCCGAGGCCGTCGCGGGCAGAGACCAGGCGATCCAGTTCGACATCTTCAATCGTCGCGCGCTGGACCTTCTGTCGGACGCGGCAAGCCAGGCGGCGCTGGCCGGCGACCTCGCAAGGGCGAAAACATTATCGGACACTTGGCACGAGGCGCTGGACGCGATATCTGAGACCGATACCTACAATCTCGACAAGAAGCAGCACGCCTTGACCATGATCGACCGCCTGAATTCTGCGATGCGAATGTGACGGTCCCCACGGGATGGCAATCGCCATTCCGATGCGATATCCACCGCCACGGCTTCCATTCAGACATTCATGACGGTTCATTCATGTCACGCGACACATTCTACATCACGACCGCGATTTCCTATCCGAACGGCAAGCCGCATATCGGCCATGCCTATGAGCTGATCGCCACCGACGCGCTTGCCCGCTTCCAGCGGCTCGACGGCAGAAAAGTCTTCTTCCTCACCGGCACCGACGAGCACGGCATCAAGATGCTGCAGACGGCCAAGCGCGAAGGCATTTCGGCGCGTGAATTGGCTGACCGCAATTCCGCCGAGTTCAAGCGCATGGCGACCGCGCTCAACGCCTCCAACGACGATTTCATCCGCACCACCGAGGAGCGGCATTACGCGGCGTCGCAGGCGATCTGGAAGGCGATGGCCGCCAATGGCGACATCTACAAGGGCGGCTATGCCGGCTGGTACTCGGTGCGCGACGAAGCCTATTACGGTGAGGAGGAAACCGAGGTTCGCCCCGACAATGTCCGCTACGGGCCGCAGGGAACGCCGGTCGAATGGGTCGAGGAAGAGAGCTATTTCTTCCGCTTGTCGGCCTATCAGGACAAGCTCATCGCGCTTTATGAAAACCAGCCCGACTTCATCGGCCCGGCCGAGCGCCGCAACGAGGTGATGAGCTTCGTCAAGTCGGGGCTGAAGGATCTGTCGATCTCGCGCACCACCTTCGACTGGGGCGTGCCGGTGCCTGGCGACGAAAAACACGTGATGTATGTCTGGGTCGACGCCTTGACAAATTACCTCACCGGTGTCGACTATCCCGATGAAAAGGCTGATGATTGGCGTTTCTGGCCAGCCGATGCGCACATCATCGGCAAGGACATCGTGCGTTTCCACGCGGTGTACTGGCCGGCCTTCCTGATGTCGGCCGGCATTCCGCTGCCGAAGCGCGTTTTCGGCCATGGCTTCCTGTTCAACCGCGGCGAGAAGATGTCGAAGTCGGTCGGCAACGTCATCGACCCGTCCACCATGGTGGAGCATTACGGGCTCGACCAGGTGCGGTATTTCTTCCTGCGCGAAGTTCCATTCGGCCAGGACGGAAGCTACAGCCATGAAGCGATCGTCAACCGCACGAATGCGGATCTCGCCAACGGTCTCGGCAATCTAGCGCAGCGCTCGCTGTCGATGATCGCCAAGAACTGCGGCGGCGTGGTGCCGAAGCGCGGCGATCTGACGGAAGCCGACAAGGCGATCCTGGATCAGGCAGTCGACGCCCTCGCCACCGCGCGCAAGGCAATGGCCGAGCAAGGCATCCATCTGGCATTGGCGGCGATCTTCGGCGTGGTGGCGGAGGCCGACCGGTATTTCGCCGGACAGGAACCTTGGGCGTTGAAGAAAACCAACCCGGAGCGCATGGAAACGGTGCTTTGGACGACGGCCGAAGTGGTGCGGCGCTTGGCGGTCCTGTGCCAGCCCTACATTCCGGGATCGGCCGGCAAGCTGCTCGATCTGCTGGCGGTGCCGGCCGACGCGCGTGACTTCGTGCATGTTCATGCCGACCATGCACTGGTGTCCGGTACGGCATTGCCGGCGCCAGTGGGGGTCTTTCCGCGTTATGACAAGCCGGACGCGGACGCCTGATGCTCGTCGACAGCCATTGCCATCTGGACTTTCCGGATTTTGCCGAAGAGCGGGCGGCCATTGTCGCCCGCGCCAAGGCGGCTGGTATCAGCCGGATGGTGACGATCTCGACGCGCGTGAAGCGGTTTCAGCAAATCATTGAGATCGCTGAGACTTTCGACGAAGTCTATTGCTCGGTGGGCACCCATCCGCACAATGCGGCAGAAGAGCTCGACGTCACCACCGCCGACCTTGTCCGCCTGTCCGCTCATCCCAAGGTAGTGGCGATCGGTGAAGCCGGGCTCGACTATTTCTACGACAAGGCACCACGCGATGCGCAGGCTCAAGGTTTTCGCGCCCACATCGCCGCCGCCCGCGAGACCGGGCTGCCTCTCGTCATCCACTCGCGCGATGCCGACGACGACATGGCCGCCATTCTCGAGGACGAGACCGGGAAGGGCGCCTTCCCGTTCATCCTGCACTGTTTTTCCTCGGGACGGCGGCTCGCCGAGGTCGGCGTCTCGTTAGGCGGCTACGTGTCGTTCTCGGGTATCCTCACCTTCAAGAACTCGGTCGAATTGCGCGCTATCGCCGTGGATGTGCCGCACGACCGTTTGCTGGTCGAGACCGACGCGCCATATCTGGCGCCGGTGCCGTTTCGCGGCAAGCGCAACGAGCCGGCCTATGTCGCGCAGACCGCCAAGGTGCTGGCCGAGACAATCGGCGTCAGCGAGGCTGCAATCGCGGCAGTGACGACCGACAATTTCTTTCGGCTGTTTGGAAAAATGCCACTCCCCGACCAGCGAGCGCTCGAGGCATGAGCGACCGGCTGCGCCTGACCATTCTCGGTTGCGGATCGTCGCCAGGCACGCCACGCATCACCGGCGACTGGGGCAATTGCGATCCCGCCAACCCCAGGAACCGGCGCATGCGCACGGCGGCACTTGTCGAGCGCATTGGTGCCAATGGCGGCCGTACCACGGTCGTCATCGACACCGGGCCGGATTTCCGCGAGCAGATGCTGATGGCTTCGGTCAGGCGCATCGATGGCGTGATCTACACGCACCCGCATGCCGACCACATCCACGGCATCGACGATCTGCGCGGCTATGTGCTGGAGCAGCGCCATCGCATCGACATCCATGCCGACGAGCCGACCATGCTGCGGCTGCGCGAGGCATTCGGCTATTGCTTCGAGACGCCGCCAGGCAGTTCCTATCCGCCGATCGTCGATGCCCACATCATCGATCATGCCAGGCCGGTCGTGATCGAAGGAGAGGGGGGTGCCCTCACCTTCGAGCCGCTGCCCCAGATCCATGGCGACATCATCTCGCTCGGCTTCCGCATCGGCGGCCTCGCTTACTGTCCCGATATCAGCGATTTTCCCAAGACCACCGCGGAACGGCTGCAAGGCCTCGACATGCTGGTCATCGACGCGCTGCAATACAACACGCATCCAAGCCATCTCTCGCTTGGCCAAGCGCTCGACTGGATCGCGGCGCTTTCGCCTGCGAAAGCGGTGCTGACCCACATGCACGTGCCGCTCGATTACACCGCCGTGATGACCGAGACGCCCGACAATGTCGAACCGGCCTATGATGGCATGGTGATAGAAATCCCATACGAGTCAGGACGATAGAGACAGCGGCTCGGGTAGTTTTCAATTTGCCGTTCGAACGTTCGAGAACTCGAAGTCGTGAAGTGTGAGACGCTTGCCGCCAATGGCCAAAACGCCGCCAATCCCCGATCTGTGCCCACGTGTTAGTTCCATAATCTATCTTATGCGACTTATGGATGCAGGCGCAAAGTTGAAGGCGCGCGGCAGCAACAGCCCTCACCAGAAAAAATTTGGGCACGTGTCGGGCAGCTTTGGTTTCGTTCGTCTTGTAGGAGCTAGTGTGCCTTGGCCAAAGGGATCGCGTGGATTGGTCCCGCATAGCTGACACGTGCGGAGATTTTGCACATGGCGAGGATCGTCTTCGGAATGAACGTGTCGCTGGACGGATACGTCGACCACGACAAATTCGCGCCTGATGCGGCGCTGTTTCGTCATTGGATCGAACACGTGCACGGGCTAACCGGCAGTTTGTACGGTCGCCATATGTACGAGATCATGCGCTACTGGGACGAAGACCGGCCTGAATGGACTCCGGATCTACGCGACTTTGCAGCGGCATGGCGGCGGCAGCCGAAATGGGTCGTGTCGCGCTCGCTGAAGTCTGTCGGCCCTAACGCCACACTTGTCGGGGATGACACGGAGGCTGCGGTGCGCAGGCTTAAAGATGAACTGCCGGGCGAGATTTCGGTTTCCGGACCGGGCCTGGCGGGAAGTTTGACCGAGCTTGTCGATGAATATCGACTTTACGTCCACCCCGTCGTACTCGGTCGCGGCAAGCCGTTTTTCGCCGCCCCCCGGCCGCGGCTGCGCCTCGTGGCCAGCGACCTGATCGGCGGAGACGTCATCAGGTTGACTTACGTTCCTGCCTGATTTCACAAAATCGCCTTACGGGATCAGGCCCTCTGTCACCAAAATTATCCCTGTGGTTGCGTTCAGTTCATAAGAGACGAACTCGCCTGCCCGAGCCCATGCGGCGGGCGGTTTCGGCTGTGGAATCCGGCTGACGAACCAACTACCCTGCCCCAATCTGCTCACCGCGCTTCGGCTGGACGCAAAAGGCACAAGAAATGACCGCTCGACCTTCCTTTCTCGGCTTGCCCGATCGCCTTGCCGATGGGGTGACGCCTCGTGCGGTAATCTTCGGCGCTGGTCACGGCAGCACCTATCCCGGCAAGGACAGCAGCGCCTATGCCCTTGCCGCCGATGCTGTCCGTGGCGCGAGCCTTGACGATGCCGGGCTCGTCGAACACTGGGATTTCGACCTCGGCGGGCCGCTGTTTGACGGCAAGCCCAACTGTTGCATCGATGCCGGCGACATCCCGACGACCCTGCATGACAATGCCGGCAATCGCGCCGGGATCGAGGCCAAGACACGCGAGATCCTGGCCTTGCCGGCGGTGCCCATCCTGCTCGGCGGCGACTGCTCGGTGACCATCCCCTTCCTCGCCGGTTTTGCGGACCAAGGTCCGGTATGGGTTCTGCAGATCGATGCGCATATCGACTGGCGCGACGAGGTGCATGGCGAGCGCTACGGCTATTCGAGCCCGATGCGGCGCGCCAGCGAGATGCCGCATGTCGCCGGCATGGTGCAGGTCGGTCTCCGCAGCGTCGGCAGCGCCCGCCTTGCGGAAATCGAAGCGGCACAACGCTACGGCAGCCGTTTCGTGACCGCCCGCGAGATCCACACCCAGGGTATCGAAGCCGCCCTGCGGCATATTCCGGAAGCAGCGCGGGTTGTCGTCACCCTGGATTTCGACAGCCTCGACCCTTCCATCATGCCGGGCGTGGCGGCGCGTACGCCTGGCGGCCTCACCTACACGCAGCTGATCGACCTGATCGCCGGCCTTGGCAGGCGGGCCAAAATCGCCGGTTTCGACCTCGTCGAGTTCTATCCTCCCGCCGACATCGACAATCTGTCGGCGCTTACCGCCGCCCGGGCTCTCGTAAATGTGATCGGAACCATTGTTCGACGGGTTTGAAATCCGGCCTTTCCGTACTGAGCGATTGATGAATATTCAGGCAGTGCGACTGAAACGCGCTTGAGTTCATCGCGGCCCAACCGTCCGCTCGCCAGGGCGGTACGGCGAATGGAAACGCTGACGCGGGGCGTCTGCCGCTCGAGTTCGAGACGTTTGGGGACGGTGCCGGCGGATGTCACGACGCCGCGCGCGACAAGCCCCTGCCCGCCTTCGTTCTCGCTGGCGAACAGGAAGACGATGTCACCCTCGGCGATGTGCTTGCCGCCATACATGGTTTTCTGGGCGGCGAAGACGAAGGCCTCCGACCGCGGGTCCCTGATCTCGGCCTTGATGGCATACGCCATGGCTTACGGTTCCCGGCTGAAGCCTATCCGGTAGTTCAGCACGCGCCGGGCGCCCGGCTCGATCAGCATGACACCCGGCTTCTCGGCAAACTCGCCGTCGAAATCGACAGGGCTGGTGATCCCGTGCCAGGGCTCGATGCACAGGAACGGTGCGCCGCCGGGTTTGGACCAGATGCCCAGTTCCTGAAATCCCCGCCATGAGACCTCGATCGCCGGGCCGCGATCGGCGCCGTAGCGAACACTGTGGCTGGCTGGGTTGTCCAGGATCACGGCATCCTCATCGAAGAGCCGCTCGGAGAGCTCGAGGATATTGCCTTTGACAGGCGTCGGCTGCGCCGCCGGAAGCAGAAGGCCTTCCTTCAGGCGGCGGATTGGTGCGCGCTCTGGTTCGGCGAAGATCAGCCGGTAGGCCTGCTTGGGCAATTCCGGCAGCAGCGGCCAGTTGAACGCCGGATGCGCCCCGATCGACGCCGGCATCGGCTCGTCGCCGGTGTTGGTGATCTCGAATCCTATCTCGAGTTGCCCCTCGCCCAGCGCATAGGTCACGGCAAGGCGAAATGCGAACGGGTAATGCGTTCGGGTCTCCGCGTCGTCGGTGAGCAGCAGGCTACAGAATCGCGAGCTCCTCTGCGCCCAGGCAAACGGCTTGTCGCGGGCGAAGCCGTGCTGCGTCATCGGATAGGTCTGGCCGCCATGGCGCAGCTGATCGCCCTTCAGCCGGCCGACGATCGGAAACAGGACCGGTGAATGGCGCCGCCAGGCCGGTCCAGCCTGCCACAGGAACTCAAATCCTTGTGCATCCCGCAGGGAAACCAACTCGGCGCCGTGTGAGAGGATGGTTGCCAATATGCCGTCGCCATGAAGCGTCAGGCCGTCCTGTTCCATTTGTCCTCGCGGTTTGTCTGGCTTGGCCGGCAGGCTAGCAAATGGTCGGGCGTGAACTCAAGGCGGCGGTGCGAGCCAGACGTCTTTCGAACGAAAATGGCCGGAGGTTCCCTCCGGCCACGCCAAGACTCAAAGCTGTTGCCTGCCACGGTCCGGACTATTCGCGCTCACCGGTGAAATTCAACAGCAACTGGAAGATGTTGATGAAGTTCAGATAGAGCGAGAAGGCGCCGAAAACGGCGAGCTTCTGGCGCGATTCGCCGTCGAAATTCTCGGCATACTGTTCCTTGATCGTCTGCGTGTCCCAGGCGGTCAGGCCGATGAACACGGCGATGCCGATCACCGAGATGGCGAACTGCAGCGCGGTCGAGCCGAGGAAGATGTTGACGATGCTGGCGATCACCACGCCGATCAGGCCCATGATCAGGAAGGACGAGAACTGGGTCAGGTCACGCCTGGTCGTGTAGCCGTAGAGGCTGGTGGCGCCGAACATGGTGGCGGCGATGAAGAAGGTGCGCGCGATGCTGGTTCCGGTGAAGACCAGGACCACCGAGGCCAGCGACAGGCCCATGACAGCACAGAAGGCCCAGAACATCGCCTGCGCGCTCGATGCCGACATGGTTTGCATCTTGAACGAGAACAAAAGCACGAAGGCGAGCGGCGCCAGCATCACCACATATTTCAGCGGGCTGGAAAAGATCGGCACGTAAAGCGCCGGCGTCGACGACACCATGAAGGCGACAAGGCCGGTGACGACAAGGCCGAGGCCCATATAGTTGTAGACGCGCAGCATGTGCTGGCGCAGGCCTTCGTCATAGACGACTCCGGACCGGGCGCCCGCGCCGACGCGGTATCCCATATTGGGGGTATTCATCTCAATTCTCCTTTGCGGGTCGATCAGTAAAGCGTTCTGGCGAGCGTCTCCGCGGCGCGGTCGAGGTCATGGACCCCACTTTTCGCGACAACCGCATAGGCGACCTCGCCGATCTGGAAATAGGCCGACGAAATATCGCCCGAAGGCGCCACGGTCGGCTTGACCACGTCGAAGCTGCCCGGCCGGATCGCGAACAACGACACCAGGCCCATATCCTTCGTATCGACGGCCATCTCGACGCTCGGTCCGAAGCGCGACGGATAGATCTGCACGTCGCGCACCTTCCAGTCCTTCGGCAGGGATGGCATGACGATGGCGGTGGCGGCGCGGATCTCGCCGGCATTGTAATTGGGCGCCTCGGTTTGCGAGGGCATGCTCTCGCGCACCAGTGTCGTCCTGTGTGCCCGCACGGCCTCATCGACATAGGCAGGCGGCTGCGGCGAGGCGATAACCTTGGTCACCGACATCGGTCCGATGATGCCATTGGCCAGCCAGCCGGCGCCGACCAGGGCGGCAACCGTCGCCGCACGCTGCAGCACACCGAAGATGCGGCCCCGGCCAAGCCCCCTCTCCAGCCGCCGCGCGGCATCGGCCGTCGCCGGCCGCGCCATGCCCTGGGAGCCGGCAAGCGCCACGCGCAGCTCGTCGCGGGTTCTGAGATCCAACATCACACGCGCGGCCGTCTCCGGGCGCGCGGACAGGAAAGCTTCGACCTCGATGCGGCGGGTGACATCGAGTTGATCGTCGACATAGGCGTCGAGATCGGCGTCTGTAACCGGGTCGACCAGAGCGGTCATGAGTCGCCTCCCACGATCCTGAGATGATTTTTGCCGCGCGCCGGTGCTTCTTCCATCTGGCGCAAGGCGGCGCGCGCCCGGCCGATGCGCGACATCAGCGTGCCGAGCGGCACGCCGCTGGCATTGGCGGCCTGCTGGTAGGAAAGGCCCTCGATGGCGACCAGATGCAGAGCCGAGCGCTGCTCTTCCGGCAGGCTGAAGAAGGCTTCTCGCACCTGCGCAAGGCGCACCGAATGCTCCTGCGGCGCTGGCGTGCTGCTGTCGGCCAGATATCCGGCCTGTTCGAGGCGCGCGGCTTCCGACCGGCGCGAGCGCACCCGGTCGATGAAGGTGTTGTGGACGATCGACAACAGCCAGGCTCGCAGGTTTCCGCCCGAGCGGAACGTGCCGCGCCGCTCATAGGCACGCACCAGCGCGTCATGCACGAGATCCTCGGCCTCGACGCCGTCGCGCGTCAGCGAGCGCGCGTAGCGCCGCAGCGACCCGAGCTGTCCTATGATGTCAAAGCGTGGCATCGACCGTTTCATGCCCTGTTTACGGAGCATGTGGGGATTTTAATCCCGGCTACCGCCAAATTTTTCGCCGGGCATCCGACGCCGCACTCAAGCCTGGCGCGGATTTGCCGGTTTGGGAGCCGTCATGCCGCAAGCGCGCAGCACCCACCGGCGGCCGTCGCTGCGAAAATCGGTGATGCTCAAGGGTTCGATGTCGATCTTCGCGCTGGCGGCAAGCGGCGCGCCGAGAACGTGCAGGATAGCGGTGCGGATGACGCTGGCATGCGTCACGGCGATGGTGTGGCCGGCTTCGGCAATCAAGCCATCCATCAGCTTTGACGCCCTGCCCGCTACATCGGCCAGCGACTCGCCACCATGCGGGGCGGTATTGGGATTGCTAAGCCAGGCAACGATCTCATTCGGCTGTTGCGCCTGCACCTCTTCGAAGCTCCTGCCTGACCATCGTCCGTAGTCCTGGTCCGCCAGCAGCGGTTCGACCGATGCTTCCAGCCCCAACGTCTCGGCGGTCTGGCGAGCCCGCAGCGCCGGCGCGGTCCAGACGTGGTCGGCGCGGCGCAGCGTCCCGCGCATCGCTCTGGCCGAGGTCAGCGATCTCGGCTCCAGCGGCTCATCGGCCGGAAACGATCCTTTCCGGGTCGCCGCCGTGGCGCCGGCACAGATCATGGTCAGACGGACGAGCATGGAGCATGCTTTCTCTGAAGTGGTTGAAAGCCGCACCAACAGGTGCCGGCGCAATCAAAACCGCTGGTGAAACGTGGCCGATTTGCGTATCACTCCGCCGCGCCAACGGAACCATAATGATGTTCGAAGACCTGCAGCCAGCTCCCGCCGACAAGATTCTCGCGCTGATCGGGCTCTATCGCGCCGATCCACGTCCTGGCAAGGTCGACCTCGGCGTCGGCGTCTACAAGGATCGCGACGGCAAGACGCCGGTCATGCGCGCCGTGCGCGAGGCCGAGAAGCGGCTGCTGAATAGTCAGGACACCAAGACCTATCTCGGCCTTGCCGGCGATACCGGCTTCAACACAGTCATGGCCAAGCTCGCCTTTGGTCCGGGCGCCGACATGGCGCGCATCCGCGCGGCACAGGCGCCTGGCGGTTCCGGTGCGCTGCGACTGGTGGCGGAACTGCTCAAGCGCACACGGTCGGACGCGACGGTGTGGGTCTCCGACCCGACCTGGCCGAACCATATGCCGGTGATGCGGGCCGCCGGCCTGCAAATCCGCGAATACCCCTATTTCGACGCGACTTCGGGCGCGGTTCGTTTCGACGACATGCTGGCGGCGCTGCGGACGGCGCAGAGCGGCGACGTGGTGTTGCTGCACGGCTGCTGCCACAACCCGACCGGCGCCAATCTGGACGCCGCTCAGTGGGAGGCCGTGACCGATCTTGTCGTCGAGCGCGGTCTGCTGCCGTTTGTCGACATCGCCTATCAGGGCTTCGGCGATGGCCTGGAGGCCGATGCCCTCGGCTTGCGGCTGCTGGCGGCGAAAGTTCCGGAAATGGTTGTCGCGTCGAGCTGTTCGAAGAATTTCGCCGTCTACCGCGACCGTGTCGGCGCGGCGATGGTCCTGGCCCGGGACGGTGCGCAGGCGGACATCGCGATGAGCCAGATGCTGTCGGCGGCGCGCGCCATGTATTCGATGCCGCCGGACCACGGCGCGGCCGCGGTACGCATCGTGCTGGAAGACGCCGCGCTGCGTGCCGACTGGGAAGCCGAACTCGAGGAGATGCGCCTGCGCATGCTGCGGCTTCGTGTGGCTTTCGCCGAGGCACTGCGCCGGCAATCCAACTCCGACCGTTTCGACTTCGTTGCCAGCCATCGCGGCATGTTCTCCAGGCTCGGCCTCACGGAAGCGCAGGTCGAACGGCTGCGCGCCGAGCACGCCGTCTACATGGTCGGCGACAGCCGCATCAACGTGGCAGGCCTGCCGGAGGACGGCATGGATGACCTCGCCAAGGCGATCGTTTCCGTGCTGGACTGACGAAGCTGATACGGTGCAACTGTGGACAAGGTCCCCTTCCCGGCTGACAGCGTTGGCCGTGCGTCGGTCGGCGCGATAGCATTCGCCGCATGACACCATCGAAAGATATTTCACGCCTGATCGAGATCATGGCGGCGTTGCGCGCGCCGAAGACCGGTTGCCCGTGGGATATCGAGCAGAATTTCTCCACCATCGCGCCCTATACGATCGAGGAAGCCTATGAGGTGGCCGATGCCATCGCACGCGGCGATCTCGACGATTTGCGCGACGAGCTTGGCGATCTCCTGTTGCAGGTCGTCTACCATGCCCAGATGGCGCAGGAGGCCGGCGAATTCGCCTTTGGCGACGTGGTCCAGGCTATCACCACCAAGATGATCCGCCGCCATCCGCATGTCTTTGGCGACGAAAAGGCCCGCAGCGCCGGCCTGGCCAAGGGCATGTGGGAAAAGATCAAGGCGCAGGAGAAGGCCGAGAAGCGACAAGCCCGCCTCGCGCGAGGCCTCGACCCCGAGGACAATGGCAAGGGCTTCCTGGACAGCGTTCCGGTCGCCCTGCCCGCCTTGACGCGAGCCCTGAAACTTCAGGAAAAAGCCGCCCGCGTCGGCTTCGACTGGAGCGAGGCTGCCCCCATCCTGGACAAGATCGAGGAAGAAATCGGGGAGTTGCGCGAGGCACTGGCCAAAGGTGAAACGGCCGAGATCAAGGACGAGTTCGGCGACATGCTGTTTGCTGTCGTCAATCTCGGCCGCCATCTGAAGCTCGATTCGGAGGCGGCACTCAGCGGCACGAACGAGAAATTCCGCTCACGTTTCCACTATGTCGAGCAGGCCCTGGACAAATCAGGCGGCTCGCTGGAGGAAGCTACGCTGGAAGAAATGGAAGCGCTCTGGCAGGAAGCAAAGACCGCGAAGTAGGCCCGGCAATTCCTTACGAGAAACGCGATACAATTTTCCCGGAATTTACGCGCTTACCCGTTGTTTTTGCGACGCAATCGGCTTTCGATCTCTTCTCGGGCGCTTTGTGTGGCCTTCAGCGAAAGGGTAGCGCTGCCGTCGTCATTGTCAGTCCGCGAAACGACGTCACCATTGCGATAAAGCCAGTCGACCAAGCCGAACTGTGCCGGCTCGATCGTCACCGTCAGATCTTCGAGCTCGCCGGCCATCCGGGTTTCGATGATGGCCTTCAGCGCATCGATGCCTTCGCCCGATACCGCGGATACGGCAATTGGCGGTTCCTTGCTGCCGTCGGCTAGCAGCCGCTGCCTGTTGCCGTCGTCCAGAAGGTCGATCTTGTTCCAGACTTCGATGACCCGCTTGGTGTCGCTGGCATCGACGCCGAGGTCGGCGAGGATGCGCTCGACGTCCTCGGCCTGCGCAGCCGTATCGGGATCGGAAATGTCGCGCAGATGGATGACCAGATCGGCCTCGACCACCTCCTCCAACGTCGCGCGGAAAGCCGCGATCAGATGCGTCGGCAGGTCAGAAATGAAGCCGACCGTGTCGGAAAGAATAATCGGTGTGCCATGTGGCAGGCGCACGCGGCGCAGGGTCGGATCAAGCGTGGCAAACAGCATGTCCTGCGCCAGCACCCCTGCTCCGGTCAGCTTGTTGAACAGCGTCGACTTGCCGGCGTTGGTGTAGCCGACGATCGCCACCACCGGAAACGGCACCTTCTTGCGCTTGGCGCGGTGTAGGTCACGGGTGCGGCGCACGGTTTCCAGCTCGTGCTTCAGTTTTATGATCTTTTCCTGCAACTGCCGCCGATCGGATTCGATCTGCGTTTCACCGGGACCGCCGAGGAAGCCGGCACCGCCGCGCTGGCGCTCCAGGTGGGTCCAGCTGCGTACCAGGCGGCCCTTCTGGTAGTTGAGATGGGCAAGCTCGACCTGCAGCGTGCCTTCCTTGGTACGCGCCCGCTCCCCGAATATCTCCAGGATCAGCCCGGTACGATCCAACACCTTGGCGTTGAATTCCTTCTCGAGATTGCGCTGCTGCACCGGCGTCAGCGGGTGGTCGACGATGACCACTTCCGCGTGACCTTCCTTGACGATTTCGGCCAACTCCTCGACCTTGCCGCTGCCCAGCAGCGTCGCCGGGCGAGGGTCGTTGACGGTCACGACCGCCGTATGGATCAGATCTAGGTTGATGGCGCGGGCAAGGCCGACTGCTTCGTCGTGGCGCGCCTCGGCCGAGCGGGTCAGCCGGGGACGGTTCGTGTCGTCATCGCCGCGCTGCTGGCGGGTAAGCACCGGCACGATGACAACAGCCCGGGTCGGGGCTTCGGCTACCGTCCCGGGATGATGTGCTGGTTTTCCGCGAACCGTGCCGTCCGCGTCCTTCTCACGTGCCAATCAGGCGCCCTGGCTTTCCTCGCCATCGAACATCTGAACCGGCTGGCTCGGCATGATCGTGGAAATGGCGTGCTTGTAGACGAGCTGGGAGTGGCCGTCGCGGCGCAACAGGACGCAAAAATTGTCGAAAGAAGTGACCACGCCGGTCAGCTTCACGCCGTTGATGAGAAAGATGGTGAGCGGGTTCTTGCTCTTGCGAACTGAATTCAGGAACAGGTCCTGAAGGTTTTGCGATCGTTCCGCCATTGTTTTTGTCTTTCGCCGATCCCCTTCGGTTTGCAGCCAATGCGCCAAATTAGCGGGCACATGTCAAGCGCGCAAACACCCTCTTGCCGTCAGTAACGACAAGCAGAACGAGATATATTGATGTTCATTCCACCTGAGCGGTTATCAGGCTGGACTTTTTTCCGCAATGTCAAAAAAGGCCTGCCGCAACGAAAGTGTTATTGAGCCGGGGTGTCCGTTGGCTACGGGATCACCGTCAATGGCCACGATCGGCATGGCAATAGTCGTCGCCGAACTGATGAATGCTTCGCGGGCCGCCTTGGCCTCGGCGACGGAAAATCCACGCTCCTCGATCTTCAGGCCGAGCTTTGCCGCGACTTCGAACATGGTGGTGCGCGTGATGCCGCGCAAAATGCCATGTTCGGCCGGCCGGGTGACCAGAACGCCGTCCCTGGTAACGATCCAGGCATTCGACGAGCCACCTTCCTTGACGTTGCCATCTGTATCCACGAACCACGCCTCCTGCGCGCCCGCCTCCTTGGCCTTCTGCTTGGCCAACACATTGGGCAGCAGTCCGACGGTCTTGATGTCGACACGGTCCCAGCGGTTCTCCGGCACGGTGATGACCGCGATGCCGGTCTCGGCGCGTTTCGTGCCGGCGGCAGGATCCGCCTTCCTGGCTGTCACCACCAAAGCCGGCTTGGTGTCCGCCGACGGAAAAACGAAATCGCGGCTGGCGACACCACGCGTCACCTGAACATAGACCAGACCGTCGACGACATGGTTGCGGTTGACCACCTCGCGCAGGATCAGCGGCAACACGTTGCGCGTCACCGGCCAGGCGATCGACAGTTCGGTCAGCGAGCGGTTAAGCCGGGCGAGGTGGCGCGGCATGTCGACGATGAAGCCGCGCGCCACCTCGCAGACCTCGTAGACGCCGTCGGCGAACTGATAGCCGCGATCCTCGATATGCACGGCGGCATCGGCATGAGCGATGTAGCGCCCGTTCACATAGGCAATGCGCGGCATTTGTCACCTCGGGGAATTTGGTCCGGCCTGTTTAGGCGATTCCGCCCTTGAGGTAACGGACAATCGCGTGGGCCACTGGATATCCGGTCAGACGCCCAGCGACTTCAGCTTGCGATGCAAGGCGGAGCGTTCCATGCCGATGAACTCGGCGGTCTTCGAAATGTTGCCGCCGAACCGGTTGATCTGGGCGATCAGATAGTCCTTTTCGAACTGTTCGCGTGCCTCGCGCAGCGGCAGCGCCATGATGTGCTGGTCCGACTGGTTGGGTGTGCGCGGCATGACATCGCCGATTTCGGACGGCAAAAGATCGGCGGTGATCGGCGCGTCGACGTCCTCGCCGCGCGCCAGGATCATCAGGCGCTCGACATTGTTGCGCAGCTGGCGGACGTTGCCCGGCCAATTGTGCGCCTGCAGCACGGCCAGTGCGTCGTCGCCGATGCGGCGCGGCTTGATGCCGGCCTGGCGGGCGATCTGCTTCATGAAATTGTCGACGAGATAGGGAATGTCCTCGCGCCGCTCGGCAAGTCCGGGCACCATGACCGGGACGACCGCGAGACGGTGGTAAAGATCCTCGCGGAAACGCCCGTCGGCGATCATCGCCTCCAGGTTCTGCGAGGTCGAGGAAATGATGCGCACATCGACCTTGACCCGCTTCGTGCCGCCCACCCGCTCGAACTGCTGTTCGACCAGCACGCGCAAAATCTTGTTCTGCGTCTCGCGCGGCATGTCGGCCACTTCGTCGATGTAGAGAATGCCGCGATGGGCTTCCTCCAGCGCTCCCACCTTGCGTTCGACCCCGTTCGATTCGGTGCCGAACAACTCGATCTCCATGCGTTCGGGCGTGATGTTGGCGGCGCTCAGCGTCACGAAAGGCCCACCCTTGCGTGTCGACAGTGTATGGATGGCGCGCGCCGCCAGTTCCTTGCCCGAACCGGAGGGGCCAACGATCATCACGCGGCTGTTGGTCGGCGCGACGCGCTCGATGGTCTGGCGCAACTGGCTCATCGCCGACGACATGCCGATCAGGTCGAAGGTCTCGCCGCTGCGCAGTTTGAGGTCGGAAACCTCGCGGCGCAATTTCGAGGTCTCGAGCGCGCGCTCGGCAATGAGGATCAGCCTGTCGGCCTTGAACGGCTTCTCGATGAAGTCATAGGCGCCGCGGCGAATGGCGGAAACCGCCGTTTCGATGTTGCCATGACCTGAAATCATCACCACGGGCAGGTTGGGGTGCATGGTCTTGATCTCGTCGAGCAACGCCAACCCGTCCAGACGCGAACCCTGCAGCCAGATGTCCAGGAAGATCAGCCTCGGCGCCCGGTCGGCTATAGCCGCCAGTGCACTGTCGGCGTCGAATGCCGTACGGGTTTCGTGACCCTCGTCACTCAAGATGCCTGCGACGAGCTCGCGGATGTCTTCCTCGTCATCGACGATGAGAATATCAGACGCCATTACCGACCTTTTCAGTTTCTCGTTCGTGGTCCGCCCTGCCTTCGCCGCGCGCTGGGGTGCCGGCCGAGGGCGGCAGGATGATGCTGATCATCGCGCCGCGCCCGCCGTGGAAATCCGCGGGCGCGTCATGGAGTTCCAACCTGCCGCCATGGTCCTCCACGATCTTCTTGACGATAGCGAGACCAAGTCCGGTGCCCTTCTCGCGTGTGGTCATATAGGGCTCCAGCAGCCGTTGGCGATTCTCGCGCGGCAGACCTTTGCCATTGTCGATGACGTCGATGCGAATCGCGCCATTGTGGCGGCCGGCTTGAATCCGGATTATGCCGTGCGAGCCGTCCTTCTGTTCCAAACCGTCGATCGCCTCGGCGGCGTTCTTGATCACATTGCCGAAAGCCTGGGCCATCAGCCGGCTGTCGAACGTGCCCTTGAGTGGTTCATTGCCGAATATCCGCTCGAAGGTGATGTCGGCGCGGCTGACTTCGACCAGGAAAGAAGCCTCGCGCAGTGATTCGCGAAGGTCGATGGCCTTCATCTCGGGTTTTGGCATGCGCGCGAAAGCCGAGAACTCGTCGACCATGCGGCCAATGTCCTCCACCTGCCGGATGATTGTGTCGGTACACTGGTCGAAAACTTCGCGATCCTCGGTGATCACCTTGCCATAGCGGCGCTTGATGCGCTCGGCGGAAAGCTGGATCGGCGTCAGTGGGTTCTTGATCTCGTGGGCAATGCGCCGCGCCACGTCGGCCCATGCGGACGAACGCTGGGCCTGAACCAGGTCGGTGATGTCGTCGACCGTCACCACATAGGATTTTTCCTCGGAGCCATCGTCGCCTGCCTCGATCGTGACCTGCACATTGAAGGTCCGCTCGGCGCCGGCGCGATAGAAGGTCACCTGCTCGCGGTAAACCGGTTTGCCGGACTTGCGGCCAATCTCGAAAACGCGGCCGACATGCGGCAGGACAGCGGAAAGATTCTGCCCAAGGGCCGCGCTGGCGGAAATGGCCAGCATGGTCTCGGCCGAGCGGTTGACGATGGTGACGATGCCATACGGATCGACGCCGATGACGCCGGCCGTGACGCCGGCAAGCACCGCTTCGGAAAAACGGCGGCGCTCGTCGATCAGGTCCTTGGCGGACAGGATTTCGTTTCGCTGCGATTTCAGCTCGAGCAGCATCTTGTTGAACGTGTCGCCAAGCGAGGCGACATCGCCATCGGACGGCCGCACCTGCACCGCAACGTCCAGGTTTCCGGTAGCAACCTCGTCGGCGGCACCAATGAGCTGCCGGATCGGCCGCACCAGACGGTCGGCGACGGCAATGCCGGTCCAGATCGCCGACAGGATGACAATCAGCGTCAGCGACAGGTAGGGCAGCGCGAATGCCACCTGCGAGGTGCGGCGATTGTCTTCCAGACCACGATATTCGTCAGTGTTGGACCGCACGATCTGGCGCGCCTTGATCACATCGGGATCGACAAGGCGGATGGTGTAGAGATAGAGCCCTTCGATCTCGCGCAGCTTGACGATAGCGCCCATAATGTTGCGCGTGCGCGGTTCGATCAGCACGGGCTTGCCGTCTTCGGCACTGGCCACGGCGCCTTCGGGCGGCTCCGGCATGGCGAAATCGACATCGGTCTTTGCGCTCATGACGAAGGAGCCGTCGGCCTTGATCAGCGCGGCGTGGGCAAGCGAGCGGCCCACGGCCTCCTTGTTCATCAGATCGAGAAAGCCGGTGCGATCGAGGCCGTAGAGCGTCCGCGACGCATCGAGGTCATAGGCCATCGACAATGTCGTGCCCTGCAGGTTGCGCGCGTTCTCCTGAACATAGGCGTCGGCAATCGACAGGGATGAGTTGACGATCGTCTTGGTGCGAATCTCGAACCAGCGATCAAGGCCGATGTCGAGCGTGATCGATGCGATGATCGCCACCATGATGGCCGGTATGGCGGCGACGAGCGCGAACATGGCAACGATGCGCACATGCAGCCGCGAGGCAGCCTTGCCATGCCGGCGTGCCATGATGATGCGGTGCACCTCACGGCCGATCAAGGCTATGAGGAAGAGCACGAAGGCGGCGTTGAGTGCGATCAGCGACCAGGTCGCCTTGGCGTCGGGCGCGATCGGAGTGGCGCCCACCAGGATGGCGAACGAGATGGCAGCCATGATCAGCGCGCCGACAACCGCCACCACGCCGGGCAGCGCCAGCAGCCGGCGCCCGTCGCGCGCGCCGGGTTTGCTAAAAAGCGGTTCGTTCAGTGTTGGTGCCTGCGAAGCCATATCGCCGTCTAGAACCAGTGATTGCGTCCGATCTATGCAACGCATTGTGGCGATTATGCAACAAGTGTGACACGGACGGGAATCTTTCCCCGTTCGGTCCCCTGAAAAGATGGTGTGCCTGACGCGGGCTCAGGGCTGGCGCGATGACTTGTAGACGTTGACGCCCAATTCGCGAATCTTCTTGCGCAGCGTGTTGCGGTTGAGCCCCAAAAGCTCCGCGGCCTTGATCTGGTTGCCGCGGGTTGCCGTCATCGAAGCCAGTACCAACGGATATTCGACTTCGGACAGAATGCGCTCGTAGAGGCCGGCGGGCGGCAATTCGCCGGCAAAGGAGGCGAAATAGCGCTGCAGGAAGTGCTCCACCGCCTGACCGATGGAAAGATCGTCGGGAATGAGGTTGCCGGCACCGGGTACCACCGGGCGCTCGCCTGTCTTGAGCTCAGCCTCGATGATTTCGGCTGAAATCTCGTCCTGCGAATAGAGCGCGGCGAGCCTGCGAACGAGGTTTTCAAGCTCGCGCACATTGCCCGGCCAGGGATAGCGCTTCATCAGTTCGATGCCGCCCGAAGAGATGCGCTTGGTCTGCAGCCCCTCCATCTCGCCAAGCTTGAAGAAATGCCGGACCAGGTCGGGCACGTCTTCGGAGCGTTCGCGCAGCGCCGGCAACCTGAGCGGCACGACGTTGAGACGGTAGAAAAGGTCCTCGCGAAAGAGGCCCTGGTTGATCAGCGTGCGCAGATCCTTGTTGGTGGCGGCAACGATGCGCACGTCGGTCTTGATCGGCGTGCGGCCGCCGACGGTCGTGTACTCGCTCTGCTGAAGGACCCGCAGCAGGCGCGTCTGCGCCTCCATCGGCATGTCGCCGATCTCGTCGAGGAACAGCGTGCCGCCCTCGGCCTGCTCGAAGCGACCGGTCGAGCGGTTCTGCGCGCCGGTGAAGGCGCCCTTCTCATGGCCGAACAATTCCGATTCGATGAGATCGCGCGGGATCGCCGCCATGTTGATGGCGACGAACGGACCGCCTCGGCGGCGTCCATATTCATGCAGCGCCCGCGCCACCAGTTCCTTGCCGGTGCCCGATTCGCCCGAGATCATCACAGTCAGGTCGGTCTGCATCATGCGCGCCAGCATGCGGTAGATGTCCTGCATGGCGGCCGAACGGCCGACCAGCGGCATCGATTCGGGCTGCTCATCCGGCCGCGTGTCGATCTTTGGCCGCCGCGGCTCCGAAAGTGCCCGGTTGACGATGTTGAGGAGCTCCGTCAGGTCGAACGGCTTCGGCAGATATTCGTAGGCGCCGGTTTCGGAAGCGCGGATCGCCGTCATGAACGTGTTCTGGGCGCTCATGACGATGACCGGCAGTTCCGGCCTTGCCTTCTTGATGCGCGGCAACATGTCGAAGGCGTTCTCGTCCGGCATCACGACGTCGGTGATGACGAGATCACCCTCCCCGGCCGCCACCCAGCGCCACAGGGTCGAGGCGTTGGAGGTGACGCGCACCTCGTGACCGACGCGTGACAGGGCCTGATTGAGCACGGTGCGGATCGCCGCGTCGTCGTCGGCGACGAGAATATTGCCGCGAACGGTCATTTGCGATCTCCTTCGCCATCTTGATCGGCGCCCAGCGCCGTTTCCTTCCAGGCCGGCATCAGGACCCGGAACGTCGTTGCGCGCGGCGTCGAATCACATTCGATGATGCCGCCATGTTCACCGACGATCTTGGCGACCAGCGCCAACCCCAGCCCCGAGCCGTTCGGCTTGGTGGTGATGAAAGGATCGAACAGGATCGGCAGGATATCTTCCGAGACGCCGGAACCATTGTCGCGTACGCAGAACTCCAGCGGCAAAGATACGCGGTCCTGCGTGCCCGGGACCGAAACGCGAATGCCGGGCCGGAAGGCGGTGGACAGCACGATCTCGCCCTGGGGATCGCTGCCGATCGCCTCGGCGGCGTTCTTGACCAGATTGAGGAACACCTGGATCAGCTGGTCGCGATTGGCGAATACCGGAGGCAATGATGGATCATAATCCTCCAATATCTTGATTTTCTTTGCGAAACCGTTCTTTGCGATCGCTTTCACATGATCGAGCACGACATGGATATTCACGGGATAGCGGTCGATCGGCCGTTCGTCCGAAAACACCTCCATACGGTCGACCAGCGACACGATGCGGTCCGTCTCGTCGGTGATCAGCCGCGTCAGCGCGCGATCCTCATCCGACGCCGACAGTTCGAGCAGTTGCGCCGCTCCCCTAATGCCGGAGAGCGGATTCTTGATCTCATGCGCCAGCATCGCCGCCAGGCCGGTGACCGAGCGTGCCGCACCGCGATGCGTCATCTGGCGGTCGATCTTGTCGGCCATCGATCGTTCCTGGAACATGACCACGACGGAACCCGGAAATTCCGGCACCGGCGCGACATAGAGATCGACGACCTTCTCGATGCCGAGGCGCGGTGACGAGACGTCGACCCGATACTCGTTGACGGGCGCGCGGCGCTCGCGCACCTGGTCGACCAGCGTCAGCAACGGGCTGCCGAACGGTATGAGTTTGGACAAGGTGTTGCGCGCCAGCATGGTTGCGCTGGAGCGAAAGAAATCCTCGGCATCGGCGTTGGCGAAGGTGATGAACCCTTCCTCGCTGATCATGATCACCGGGCGGCGAATCGTGTTCAGCACGATCTGGGCGGCATCCGCCATTTCGGTGCCCTGGACGGCAGTGGCGGTCATGCGGCGCTCCGCAGGTTCAAGGTTTGCGGATCGCGCGAGAACACATCGCGCAGCAAGGCAATGACGCGGGCCGGTTCGAACCCGGTCATGATCGCTTTTCTAGTGTCGCCGGCGGCACCTTCGGCATGTCGGTCTAGATACCAGCCGAGATGCTTGCGCGCCTGCCGCAGGCCGCTCTCGACGCCGTAAAGCGCCAGCATGTCCTCGTAATGGGCAACGACATAATCGGCGAGCGCTTGGCGGGTCTCGGGAATGCCGGGCGAAAATGTCCCGGCGGCGGCCGACGCGATGCTGCCGGCGATCCATGGCGCGCCATAGTGGGCGCGGCCGACCATCACCGCGTCGGCGCCGGACTGTTCGAGAATGAGCGAGGCTTCGGCAGGCGAGCAGACATCGCCGTTGGCGACGACCGGGATGGATACGGCCTCCTTGACGCGAGCGATGGCGCGCCAGTCCGCTTTGCCCTGGTAGAACTGGCAGCGTGTGCGGCCATGGACAGTGACCATCCTGACGCCCGCCTGCTCGGCCCGGCGCGCAAGGACGGGAGCGTTGAGTGCGCCTTCGTCCCAACCCAGCCGCATTTTGACCGTCACCGGCACCTTGACGGCGCCGACCACGGCCTTGATCAGCGAAAGCGCGTGGTCGAGGTTGAGCATCAACGCCGAGCCGGCATAGCCACCGGTGACCTTCTTGGCCGGGCAGCCCATGTTGATGTCGATGATGTCGGCGCCCTCACCGGCGGCGATTCGAGCGCCTTCGGCCATGTGGATAGCCTCACGGCCGGCAAGCTGCACCATATGGACGGGCAGGCCGGAATGGCGTATGCGCAGATCGCAGCCGGCCCTGCCCTTGGCGAGTTCGCCGCTTGCCACCATTTCGGACACGACCAGGCCGGCGCCATGCGCATACGCGCGCTGCCTGAACGCCTCGTCGGTGATCCCCGACATCGGCGCGAGGAAAACGCCGTTGCGGATTATCACGCCGCCGACATCGAGTGGCGCGGCCAATCTGATCAAGTTAACCATGCACAAAAACCAAGCATGTCCATTCGTTGCACATTCTCTAGCCAGATCGAGAGAAATGTGCAACGCGCAATGACGCCACATTAAGGCGCAATTGGGAAAAAGCTGGCCTTCGTCCTTGGCCGCGACTAGGACCAGACGGCATGACGGGCGCAACTGAAAATCAGGCTTCGGATCCGAGTGGCAAAGTCGCGGTGGTTATCGTCGCGGCAGGCCGCGGCGCGCGCGCCGGACAGGCCGATGGTCCCAAGCAATATCAACGAGTTGGCGGTCGCGCCGTCATCGCTCGCGTCATCGACATTTTTCTGGCGCACCCGCTCATCGGCCGGATCGTCGTGGCCATTCATGCCGAGGACCGCGAGCTTTTCCGGCAAGCGGTCGGCACCGACGCCGATCGGGTGACGGCAATCGCCGGGGGCGCAACCCGGCAGGATTCGGTTCGGCTAGGGCTGCAGGCGCTGAGAAGCTACGCGCCGGACAAGGTTCTCATCCACGATGCCGCACGCCCCTTTGTCGACGTGGATCTGATCGACCGCACCATCGCGGCTATCGGCGAGCGAGAGGGCGCGCTTCCCGCACTGCCGGTCGCCGACACGCTGAAACGCGAATCGGCCACCGGCATGGTCGGCGAAACAGTCCCCAGGAGCGGGCTGCACGCGGCGCAAACGCCGCAAGGCTTTCCATTCCTCGCCATCATGACGATGCATGAGGAAGCCTACAGCAGCGGCAAGACCGACTTTACCGACGACGCGTCGATCGCCGAATGGATGCAGATGCCGGTGAAGCTCGTTCCGGGCTCACCGGACAATGTCAAACTCACCTGGGCACGAGACATCGCCATGGCACACCAGCGGCTTTCCAGCGAACGGGCGCACTTCCCCGACGTCCGCACCGGCAATGGCTATGACGTCCATGCCTTCGAGCCCGGCGACCACGTCACGCTCTGCGGCGTCGCCATCCCGCATGACAGGAAACTGTCGGGCCATTCCGACGCCGATGTCGGCCTGCACGCCCTCACCGACGCATTGTTGGCGACCTGCGGGGCCGGCGACATCGGCACGCACTTTCCGCCGTCCGATCCGCGGTGGAAAGGCGCTGCCTCGCGCATATTCGTCGAACATGCGGCAAGACTGGTGCGCGAGCGCGGCGGGCGCATCGCCAATGCCGACATCACGCTGATCTGCGAAGCACCGCGCGTCGGCCCGCACCGCGAGGCGATGACATCAGTTCTTTCGCAGATGCTGGGCATTTCCGCCGACCGCATCTCCGTCAAGGCGACGACCAACGAGAAGCTCGGCTTCGTCGGCCGTGAGGAAGGTATAGCGGCAATCGCCACCGCCAGCGTGGTGTTTCCCGGCGAGGTTCCGGAATGACCAACGGCGAACTGGCAATCGCCCTGTTCGAGGCCTGCCGCGAGCGCGGCATCATGCTGGCGACGGCGGAAAGCTGCACGGGAGGCATGATCATCGCCGCGCTGACCGACATCGCCGGCTCTTCCGCCGTGGTCGATCGCGGCTTCATCACCTATTCCAATGAAGCCAAGATGGACATGCTCGGCGTTCGCGCCACCACGCTCGACGCGCATGGCGCGGTATCCCGCGAGACGGCGACCGAGATGGCAGCCGGCGCGCTTGCCCGTTCGCGCGCCGCGCTGACGATGGCGGTCACAGGCATTGCCGGTCCGGGCGGCGGTTCCGCGGAAAAGCCGGTCGGGCTGGTCTGGTTTGGCGTTGCCGTCAACGGCCGACCCGTGACGGCCGAACGAAAGCTGTTTGCCGACAATGGCCGCGACTTCATCCGCCGGGAAACGGTCAAACATGCGCTGGAGCTCGGCTTGCAGGCACTTGGCGAGAGTCAGGCCGCCGGTGTCTTGCCGTAGATGACGTCAGCGCGCTTCTCGAAAGCCTCGGCGAACATACGGAAGGCACGATCGAACATCGTGCCCATCAGCGCGCCCAGGATTCGGCTCTTGAATTCATAGTCGATGAAGAAGCGCACGGCGCAGCCGGCGCCGTCTGGCTCGAAACGCCAGACATTGCTCAGATATTTGAACGGGCCGTCGATGTATTTCACATCGATGGCGTTCTCGTCGGGCTTCAGCAGCACCTGCGTGGTGAAGGTCTCACGGATCGCCTTATAGCCGATGCTCATGTCGGCGACGAGGATGGTGCGTCCGTCACGCTCCTTGCGCGAGCGGACCGTCAGCGCCTCGCAAAGCGGCAGGAATTGCGGATAGGTCTCGATATCGGCGACCAGCGCGAACATCTGCCGAGGCGTGTGGGCTACGCGGCGGGTGGCTTCGAATTTCGGCATGAGCCCGGCTCTAAAGCGCGTCGCGTCGAAGATGCATCAGAGCGATTTCGCGAGCTGCGCTTCGCGCGCCGCGCGCAGCCTGGCGAAATCATCGCCGGCGTGATGCGAGGAGCGCGTCAGCGGGCTCGACGCCACCAGCAGGAAACCCTTGGTCCTGCCGATCGTCTCGAAGGACTTGAATTCTTCCGGGGTAACGAAGCGGATCACCGGATGGTGCTTCTTCGACGGCTGCAGGTACTGGCCGATGGTCATGAAGTCGACATTGGCCGAGCGCAGATCGTCCATCAGCTGCAGGATTTCATTCCGCTCCTCGCCCAGCCCCACCATGATGCCGGACTTGGTGAAGATCGACGGATCGAGTTCCTTGACCCGCTGCAGCAGGCGGATCGAGTGGAAATAGCGGGCGCCGGGCCGGACCTTCAGATAATTCGACGGCACGGTTTCGAGATTGTGGTTGAAGACGTCGGGCCTGGCCGCCACGACGATTTCCAGCGCCCCGTCCTTGCGCAGGAAATCCGGCGTGAGAATTTCGATCGTCGTCAGAGGCGTTGCCGCCCGGATCGCACGGATGACATCGGCAAAGTGCTGCGCGCCACCATCGGCGAGATCGTCGCGGTCGACCGAGGTGATGACGACGTGGGTGAGCCCCATCTGCTTGACGGCATGCGCGACGCGCGCTGGCTCATCGGGGTCGAGCGCGGTCGGAATGCCGGTGGCGACATTGCAGAAGGCGCAGGCGCGCGTGCAGATCTCGCCCATGATCATGAAGGTGGCGTGCTTCTTTTCCCAGCACTCGCCTATATTCGGGCAGCCGGCTTCTTCGCAAACCGTCACCAGCTTGTGCGACTTCACGATCTCGCGTGTCTCGGCATAGCCTTTCGATACTGGCGCCTTGACGCGGATCCAGTCCGGCTTGCGCAACACCTCCTGGTCGGGCTTGTGGGCCTTCTCGGGATGCCGCAGCCGCGGCGCGTTGGCGATCGTGTCGAGGACAGTGACCATCTGAACCCTGGCTTTTCTCGCGACCGCCCACCGGCGATCGTCATTTCAACGTCATTTAGAACTTTTCAACACAAAGAAAAAGGCTGCGGCGGCACATGCCGCCACAACCATTTGCGCATAGCCGAAGAGATATCGGCTAGCGGCGCACCAGGCGCCCGACCCAGATCAGCAGGCAGGCGCCGATGAAGCCGGTGATCAGATAGGCTGTCCAGCCGACGCCGAATGGCCCGAAATTGAGTGCCTGCAAAATGGCGTTCAACACGACAGCGCCAACGATGCCCATGATAATGTTCATGAAGATGCCGGTGTTGCTCTTCATGACCATTTCGGCAAACCAGCCTGCCAGGCCGCCGATGATGATGGCTGCGATCCAGCCCACGCCGTTCAAGTGCATATGCCTTCTCCTTGTGCGCGTAAAAATGCATCCGGAAACGAGCTGCCTTGCCGTCGAGATCCCACAGCTTGCACGGCTGAGTCTCCTGCGGCAAATCTATCATGCGTTCAAGGCGCGGCCATAGGCGTCGAGCACGCTTTCCTTCATCATCTCAGACAGCGTCGGATGCGGGAAGATGGTGTGCATCAACTCTTCCTCGGTCGTTTCGAGGTTCATCGCGACCACAAAGCCCTGGATCAATTCGGTCACTTCGGCGCCGACCATGTGCGCACCCAGCAGCTGACCGGTCTTCTTGTCGAAGATGGTCTTGATGAAACCCTGGTCCTCGCCAAGCGCGATCGCCTTGCCGTTGGCGGCGAACTGGAAGCGGCCAACGCGGATGTCCTTGCCCTCCGCCTTGGCCTTCGCTTCCGTCAGGCCGACCGAGGCGACCTGCGGGTTGCAGTAGGTGCAGCCGGGGATCTTGAGCTTGTCGATGGCATGTACGCCGGGAAAATTCGCGATCTTCTCGACGCACACCACGCCCTCATGCTCGGCCTTGTGGGCAAGCATCGGCGGTCCGGCGACGTCGCCGATGGCGTAGATCCCTGGCACGTTGGTCCTGCCGTAACCATCGACGACCACGCAGCCGCGATCGGTCTTCACGCCGAGCGCTTCAAGGCCGAGGTTCTCGATATTGCCCTGAACGCCGACGGCGGAGATCATGCGGTCGGCGGTGATCTTCTCGACCTTGCCGTCCTTCATCTCGACATGGGCGGTGACCGAATTGGCGCCCTTTTCGACCTTGGTCACCTTGGCTTCGAGAATGATCTTCATGCCTTGCTTCTCGAACTGCTTTTGCGCGAATTTCGAGACTTCGGCGTCCTCTACCGGCATCACCGCCGGCAGCAGTTCGACGACCGTCACGTCGGCGCCCATCGTGCGGTAGAAGGAGGCGAATTCGATACCGATGGCGCCGGAGCCCATCACCAGAAGCGACTTCGGCATCTCCTTGGGCACCATGGCCTCGAAATAGGTCCAGATCAGCTTGCCGTCCGGCTCGATGCCGGGCAGCGCGCGCGGCCGCGCACCCGTCGCCAGGATGATGTGCTTGGCGGTGTACGTGCCCTCGCCCTTGACGCCTTTCGGCACTGGTGGCTGCGGTTCCATCGGCTTCTTGGCCGTCTTGGTCACGACGATTTCGCCGGGCTTGGAGAGCTTGGCCTCGCCCCAGATCACGTCGACCTTGTTCTTCTTCATCAGGAAGGCGACGCCGCCATTGAGCCTGAGCGACACTTTGCGCGAGCGGTCGACGACAGCGGCGGTATCGGCACTGATCTTGCCGCCATCGAGCTTCAGCCCGTAATCCTTCAAGTGATCCGAATAATGCATGATTTCGGCCGAGCGCAGCAGCGCCTTGGTCGGGATGCAGCCCCAGTTCAGGCAGATGCCGCCCAGATGCTCGCGCTCGACGATCGCCGTCTTGAAGCCAAGCTGGGCGGACCGCACCGCCGTAACGTAGCCGCCGGGGCCGGAGCCGATGATGATGACGTCGTAGTTCTCAGCCACGGTTTTCTCCTTCAATCACAATTCCAACATGACGCGTACGGCCGGTGCCAGCGCCTTGCCGATATTTCGCGTGTTTTCGGCGTCGAGGTGGACACCGTCGAGCGGCGTGGTTTGCGCCACGGTGCCGGCGTCGAAGAAGCCGCAGCCGACTTCCTCGGCGAGTGCCTCGTATTGCGGTGCAAGCTGTTTCGAAGCGTCGTCGCCGCCGGCGAACATCGCCTTGAAATCGGCATTCTCGGTCCGGGTTACAACGGGCGGCGAGACAATCAGGATCTGGGGTGCTGGCCAGTCGAACGGATAGTCGTGGCCACGCACGATATCGATCAGCCGCTGGATGCCTTGCTTGGCCGCGACCGGATTGCCATGGATCCATGGCTTCATGTCATTGGCGCCGAGCATGATGACGATCAGGTCGATCGGCGCATGCGTCGTCAGCACCGTCGGCAGCAACCGCGCACCGTTGCGGTCGGCTCCGGCCAGATGATCGTCGAAGGCGGTGGTGCGGCCATTGAGGCCGTCGGCGATCACCTGAACGCCTTCACCGAGCCCGGCCTGCAGCACACTTGGCCAGCGATCCTCGAGCGCATGACGTCCACCTTCGGCATTGTAGCCCCAGGTCAGCGAGTCGCCGTAACAAAGAACCGTCTTCATCCGTTCAACCCGCCTTTATGTCGGCCACACCGCGCTTCACGCGCCAGCGCACGAACAACCAATGGATGATGATCGTCACCAAACCCGGCAGACCGAGACCGGCAACCATCGGCATGTCTTTCCTGACCACCGCGGCGCTGCTGTCGCTGTAGAGGATCACCCCGACCAAGAGGACGATCAGCGCCACAAACACAATCAGCGTCCACTTCCCGGCCCTCGACACCGCCGCGACCGGATCGTTCATCAATTGCGCCACGAAGAAGATGAAGGTGACGACAAAAGTCACCAGCACCGAGACCATGAAGACGATGATGTATTCTTCCTCGGCGCCGGTCGCGACAGCCAACCATTGCGCGATCAGACCGCCGGCCAACCCGGAAATGAAAAAAGCGAAAAGGCTGGTGAAGAATATTCGCACAGCCTTTCCCTTTCCTAGACCAGCATGCCCATCGGATTTTCGATCAGCTTCTTGAAGGCGACCAGCAGTTCCGCACCAAGCGCGCCGTCGACGGCACGATGGTCGGTCGACAGCGTCACCGACATCACGGTGGCAATCTTGATCTCGCCGTTCTTGACCACCGCCCGCTCCTCGCCGGCCCCGACCGCCAGGATCGTCGCATGCGGTGGGTTGATGACGGCGGCGAAATCCTTGATGCCGAACATGCCGAGATTGGAGACCGCCGTCGTGCCGCCCTGATACTCCTCCGGCTTCAGCTTGCGGCTGCGCGCCCGGCTCGCCAGATCCTTCATCTCGTTGGAGATGACAGACAGCGTCTTTTCGTCGGCATGGCGGATGATCGGCGTGATCAGCCCGCCGGGGATCGAGACGGCGACCCCGACATCGGCATGCTTGTGCTTGACCATGGCGCTCTCGGTCCAGGATGCATTGGCATCCGGCACTGCCTTCAGCGCCATCGCCATCGCCTTGATCACCATGTCGTTGACCGACAGCTTGTAGGCCGGCGCATCACCCTTGTCGGTCTTCTTCACCGGAGCCGCCGCATTGAGCTGCGAGCGCAGGGCCAGCAGCGCGTCGAGTTCACAGTCGAGGGTCAAGTAGAAATGCGGGATTGTGGTCTTGGCTTCGACCAGGCGCCGCGCGATGGTCTTGCGCATATTGTCATGCGGGACCAGCTCGTAGGAGCCCTGCTCGAACAGCTTCAGCACCTGATCGTCCGACATCGCCTTTACGGCCGGTGCGGCGGCCGGCGCACCAGCCGGAGCCTTGGCCGCAGGCGCTGCCTTGGCGCCGCCGCCGGCGATCGCGGCATCGACATCGGCCTTGACCACGCGGCCATGCGGACCGGTGCCGGTCACAGCGGACACGTCGACGCCCGCGTCCTTGGCAATGCGGCGCGCGAGCGGCGACGCAAAGGTGCGCTCGCCACCGGCATGGCCGTTGGCGGCCGGAGCAGGCTCAGCCTTCGTAGGCGCCGGCGCAGCGGACGTCGCCGGCTTCGGCGATTCCTTGGGTGCCTCAACTTTCGGAGCATCCGCTTTTGGAGCTTCAGTCTTTGAAGCTTCAGCCTTTGATGCGGCATCGCCACCGCTTTTGGCGGCAGCACCCGCATCTTCGCCCTCGGTCGCAAGCACAGCGATCAGCGCGTTGACCTTGACGCCCTCCGTTCCGGCCGGCACGACGAGCTTGGCCACGGTACCTTCATCGACGGCTTCGACCTCCATCGTCGCCTTGTCGGTCTCGATCTCGGCGATGACGTCGCCCGGCGAGACCTTGTCGCCTTCCTTGACCAGCCACTTGGAAAGATTGCCCTCTTCCATCGTGGGCGAGAGCGCCGGCATGGTGATGTTGATTGGCATTTTTGTCCTCCCGCCCGGTTCAGCGATACGTGACGGCTTTGACCGCCTCGATGACCTCGCCGACATTCGGCAATGCCAGCTTTTCGAGGTTCGCCGCATAAGGCATCGGCACATCCTTGCCGGCGATGGTGATCACAGGCGCATCGAGGAAATCGAAGGCGCGCTGTGACACCTGGTTGGCGATATGGTCGCCGACCGAATTCTGCGGGTACCCTTCTTCGACCACGACCAGCCGGTTGGTCTTCTTGACCGAGGCAATGATGGTGTCGAGGTCGAGCGGACGAACGGTTCTGAGATCGATGATCTCGGCGTCGATGCCCAGGCCACGCAATTCGGCTTCAGCCTTCACCGCATAGGTCATGCCGATGCCGAACGAGACGATGGTGACGTCCTTGCCCTGCTTGTGGATGCGCGCCTTGCCGATCGGCAGCACGAAATCGTCCAGCTTCGGCACGTCGAAGGACTGGCCGTAGAGGATCTCGTTCTCGAGGAAGATGACCGGGTTCGGATCTCGGATCGCCGCCTTGAGCAAGCCCTTGGCGTCGGCGGCCGTATAAGGCATCACGACTTTCAGGCCTGGAATGTGGCTGTACCAGGCGGCATAGCATTGGGAGTGCTGGGCGGCGACGCGGGCTGCCGCGCCGTTCGGCCCACGGAACACGATCGGCGCGCCCATCTGGCCGCCCGACATATAGAGGGTCTTGGCGGCCGAATTGATGATCTGGTCGATCGCCTGCATGGCGAAGTTGAAGGTCATGAACTCGACGATCGGCTTCAGGCCCGCCATCGCCGCGCCGACGCCGACGCCGGCAAAGCCATGTTCGGTGATCGGCGTATCGACGACGCGCCGCGGACCGAATTCCTGCAGCAGGCCTTGGGTGATCTTGTAGGCGCCCTGATATTCGGCGACTTCCTCACCCATGACGAAGACGTCGCCGTCACGGCGCATTTCCTCGGCCATGGCATCGCGCAGCGCTTCACGCACGGTGGTCGAAACCATTTCGGTGCCAGCCGGAATGTCCGGATCGGCGGCGATTTCGGTCTTCGGTGCCGCCGCGACAGGTGCGGCGGCCTCGCTCTTGGCCGCGACTGGCGCAGGCGCCTTTGCCTGAGCCTTGGCAGGCTCTTCGCCGATGCCTTCGCCGGCCTTGTCGGTGTCTTCGCCTTCAACGGCAAGGACGGCGATCACGGCATTGACCTTGACGCCTTCGGTGCCGGCGGGAACCACGATCTTGGCCAGCGTGCCTTCGTCGACGGCTTCGACTTCCATCGTCGCCTTGTCGGTTTCGATCTCGGCGATCACGTCGCCGGCGACGACCTTGTCGCCCTCGTTCTTCAACCACTTGGACAGATTGCCCTCTTCCATGGTCGGCGAGAGAGCGGGCATGAGAATTTCGATCGGCATGTCCTGGCCCTCCCTTATAATACGATATCGGTCCAGAGCTCGGACGGATCCGGCTCGGCATCGTTCTGGGCAAATTCGGCGGCGTCGGCGACGATGTCGCGAACCTCCTTGTCGATGGACTTGAGTTCGTCCTCATCAGCCCACTTCTTCTCGATGAGCCGCGCCTTGACCTGCTCGATCGGGTCGTGCTCGGAGCGCATCTTCTGCACTTCTTCCTTCGACCGGTATTTTGCAGGATCGGACATGGAATGGCCGCGATAGCGATAGGTCTGCATCTCGAGAATCAGCGGGCCATTGCCGGCGCGGCACCATTCGGTCGCAAGATCGGCGGCGGCCTTGACCGCGCGCACATCCATGCCATCGACCTGGATGCCGGGAATCTTGAAGGAAGCGCCTCGGTGCGAGAAGTCGGTCTCGGCTGAGGAGCGCGACACCGACGTGCCCATGGCGTAGCGGTTGTTCTCGATGATGTAGATCACCGGCAGCTTCCACAGCGAGGCCATGTTGAAGCTTTCATAGACCTGGCCCTGGTTGGCGGCGCCGTCGCCGAAATAGGTCAGCGACACGTTCTTGTTCTCACGATAGCGGTTGGCGAAGGCCAGGCCCGTGCCGAGCGACACCTGCGCACCGACAATGCCGTGACCGCCATAGAAATGCTTCTCCTTGGAGAACATGTGCATGGAGCCGCCCTTGCCTTTCGACAGGCCGCCTCGGCGTCCGGTCAGTTCGGCCATGACGCCGCGCGGCGAAAGCTCCATCGCCAGCATGTGGCCGTGATCGCGATAGGCCGTGATCATTTGGTCGCCGTCTATCAGCGCCATCTTCATGCCGGTAACCACGGCTTCCTGGCCAATGTAGAGGTGGCAGAAGCCGCCGATGAAGCCCATGCCATAGAGCTGGCCGGCCTTTTCCTCGAACCGGCGGATGAGCAGCATGTGCCGGTAGGCGGCTAGCTCTTCGTCCTTGGTGAAGTCAGCAGGCTTGGGTGCTGACAGGCCGGATTTACCGTCGGATTTCGATTTGGCAGGCGCTTTTCTGGCTGCGGTGGCCATGCATCACTCCCTGTTGGCGTCTCTTTGCGGACACTGGAGCAAGATCAACTTGCTCCGGGGAGATCGCCCTCCCCTTCGATTTATGGGAGGCTAACACGTCGAAAGGCGTTCCGCCATGTCGAAATTGCATAGCTGGCATGCACCTAAGCAATTAAAATCATTGAAAATATTGGTGATTAACCGGAAATCGGTTATTTCGTCGAGACCGGCAGCATGATGGTGATCTCGTCGGCTTGGGACAGATTGAGCGCCCGGCGCGCCTGCTCGTCGAGCATGTCCTTCTCGAGCGTGCCATCATGCATGAGCCTGACGCGCCGCTCCAGCTCCATCCTGCGCGCCTTGATCGCATCGAGCTGCCCCTGCAGCGCGACCGTCTCGGCTTCCAGCTTGTATTTGGAATTGATGCCGAATTCGCCGTGATAGGCGTGGAAGCCGAAATAGGCCAGGAACACCACGCACAAAGAGGGAATGATCAGCCGCCCGGTGTTTCTCTGCTTGTGCTGACGCGTCCACATGACCGATTCCCCGTGGCCGCGAACTCAGACGGCACTAAGCCTTTTTCGCCTGATTGTGCTTAACGGACGGTTACGGGGGCCGCGCGGGCCGGCTTGAAAAGCAAAAGGGCGGGATGTCCCGCCCTTTCCCTGTCAACAAGATGCCGCCGGATCAGCCCTTGATCACCGACTTGCCGGCATAACGCGCCTGCTTGCCGAGTTCTTCCTCGATACGGATCAGCTGGTTGTACTTGGCCATGCGGTCGGAGCGCGACAGCGAGCCGGTCTTGATCTGCCCGCAATTGGTGGCGACGGCGAGATCGGCGATGGTCGAATCCTCGGTCTCCCCCGAACGGTGCGACATGACGGCGGTGTAGGCTGCCTTGTGCGCGGTCTCGACCGCGTCGAGCGTCTCGGTCAGCGAGCCGATCTGGTTGACCTTGACCAGGATCGAATTGGCGACGCCCATGCGGATGCCGTCGCGCAGGCGCGCCGTGTTGGTGACGAAAAGATCGTCGCCGACAAGCTGCGTCTTCTTGCCGATAAGGTCGGTCAGGTACTTCCAGCCTTCCCAGTCATCCTCGGCCAGGCCGTCCTCGATCGAGATGATCGGATAATCGGCGGCGAGCTTGGCGAGGTATTTGGCCTGCGCCTTGGGATCGCGTGTCTTCTTCTCGCCTTCGTAGACGTAGTTGCCGTCCTTGAAGAATTCGGTCGCGGCGCAATCGAGGCCAAGCGCGATCTCCTCGCCCGGCTTGAAGCCGGCCTTCTCGATCGATTCCATGATGAAATCGAGCGCCACCGGCGCGCTCTTCAAGTTCGGCGCGAAGCCGCCCTCGTCGCCGACATTGGTGTTGTGGCCGGCATCCTTCAGCTTCTTGCGCAGCGTGTGGAAGATTTCCGACCCCCAGCGCACGCCTTCGCGCAGCGTCGGCGCGCCGACCGGGAGGATCATGAATTCCTGGAAGTCGATCGGGTTGTCGGCATGCGCGCCGCCATTGATGATGTTCATCATCGGCACCGGCAGGACGTGCGCCTTGGCGCCGCCGACATAGCGATAGAGCGGCAGGCCGGAGGCATCGGCCGCGGCCTTCGCAACCGCCAGCGAAACACCCAGAATGGCGTTGGCGCCGAGCCGGCTCTTATTGGGCGTGCCATCGAGCTCGATCATGGTCTGGTCGATGTGGATCTGGTTTTCGGCTTCCATGCCGCCGATCGCCTCGAACAGTTCGCCATTGACCGCTTCGACGGCCTTGAGCACGCCCTTGCCGAGGTAGCGGGCGCCGCCGTCGCGCAATTCCACGGCTTCATGGGCGCCGGTCGAGGCGCCCGAAGGCACCGCAGCGCGGCCCATCGAACCATCTTCGAGAACGACATCGACCTCGACGGTCGGGTTTCCACGGCTGTCCAGGATTTCACGCCCGACAATATCGATGATGGCGGTCATTGCGATGTCCTCGATTGATCTGGAGAAAACGTCGCGCCCGTCTTAGCCAAAGCAACGCAAAAGGCAATCGGGCCGTGGCCGAATATTGCCGGGTCCCCGATTCACGAAGCGCAAATTTCTGTCATCATAAGTCATGCCGTCGAACACGCATTTTCGGATATGGCTATGCATGCGCGGGGCGAAACAGGAGGAGTTTCGCCATGTCCGAGTTAAGCGGTATTGTCAGTCTGTTCCTGATCGCGGCCGCGTTCCTGACATCATGCGATGGTCAGCAGCCGCCAAAAGCCGGGATGTCGCTGCCGGCGCTGCACCTCAGCGAATAATCCTTGCGTTGAATCAAAAAGGGCCCCGTCGAAACGAGGCCCTTTTTGTTCGCGGTCAATGCCAGTAGGGCGTGACCTTGTAATACTCATAGGAGGCGTCGCGCGCGCTCTCGCCATCCGCGCCGGCCAGTTCGTTGATCGAATAGGCGGGCGCGGCCTTCAGCTGTTCCTTCGAGAAGGGCACGACATAACCGCCCTTGTCCTCGTCATAGTCGAGACTTGCCCAAGGAATGGCGTGGTATTTCTCGCCGATGCCGAGAAAGCCGCCAAAACCGATCACCGCGAACATGATGCCGTTCGACGTCTTGTCGAGCATGATGTCCTCGATGCTGCCGATGCTGGTGCCCTCGGTGTTGTAGACCGACGTGCCGATGACCCGCGAAGCGGCAATGGCTTCGGTGTGACCTGTCTGGGTTGTCATTGTCATACTCCTCGTTGTCGTTGATCTCTGCTTCGACAATGAGGGGCGCGGGCGAAAGTTCCCGACTTTTTGGCGGCTGCCCGATCACTCCGCCAGGATGAAAGTCACCTTCATATTGACGCGGTAGGCCGCGATCTTGCCGTCCTCGACGACGATCTTCTGATCCTGGATCCAGGCGCCTTCGACGTTCTTCAGGGTTTTCGAGGCGCGGGCGATTCCCTTCTCGATAGCGTCCTGAAAGCTCTTCTTCGACGATGAGGTGATTTCGGTGACGCGGGCAACGGACATGGCTTCCTCCTGCCAAAACGCTCATTTGCCGGCCAAGCGTACAACCGGCCCCCAGCAACCACAAGCGCCGGCTGAAAGCCCTGGATCAGTGCCCTTTGGCCACCCGGTCCAACGCCATCAGCGTTTCCAGCAGTGCCGGCATATCTTTCAGCGGCAGCATGTTGGGACCGTCGGAAGAGGTCGAATTGTCGGGATCCTGGTGGGTCTCGATAAAGACGCCGGCAACCCCAACCGCGACGGCCGCGCGGGCCAGCGTCGCGACAAACCGGCGTTCGCCGCCGGACGAGCCGCCCTGCCCGCCCGGCTGCTGGACCGAATGCGTGGCGTCGAAGATCACCGGCGCGCCGATCTCGGCCATGACAGGCAGCGCCCGCATGTCCGACACCAGCGTGTTGTAGCCGAAGGAGGCACCGCGCTCGGTGGTCAGGACATTGGCGTTGCCGGAGCCGGTGATCTTGGCGACCACGTTCTTCATGTCCCACGGCGCCAGGAACTGGCCCTTCTTGACGTTGATCACCTTCCCCGTTCTTGCGGCGGCGACCAGCATGTCGGTCTGGCGCGACAGGAAGGCCGGAATCTGCAGCACATCGACATGCGGCGCGACGATCGCGCACTGTTCCTCGGTGTGGACATCGGTCAGCACGGGAAGCGAGAATTCCTTGCGCAACTCGTCGAACACCGGAAGTGCGGCGTCCATGCCGGCGCCACGCGTTGCCGACAGCGAGGTCCGGTTGGCCTTGTCGTAACTCGTCTTGTAGACGAGGCCGATGCCAAGCCTACCGGTCAGTTCCTTCAGCGCGCCGGCCATGTCGAAGGCGTGCTGGCGCGATTCGAACTGGCACGGGCCTGCGATCAGCGCCAGCGGTGCCGCATTGTCGAAGACGACATTGCCGACGGTTACCGCCGAATTGGGCGCTAGGGGGTTGCTCATTGGATCTCCCGAAAGATGAAAGCGGCGCCTTGGCCGGCTGCGGGCCGCACGATGATGTCATTGCCCGACATATCGTGTTCGATGGCATTGGCCGCAAGCAGGCTTGCGGCGGCGCCAGTGTCGCGGATCGAAAAAACCACGGCGGCGAAGTGCAATTCCGACGGCGCCCCGGCCGGTGTTCCAAAGCGCGCGGCGTAAGACGCGGGATCGAGCACACGCAAATTTGCATTCGGCAAGGGAAACGCGCCGCCTCGTCCGCCAGACGGGTCGTTGACCGCCACGGCAATCAGCCTGTGCTGCTCGGCGGGAGAGCTGCTGACCGCAATCACCTCGGCGATCCCGTGGACCCCATTGGGATGAGCCTGCAAAGCGGCACGGTCCACTTTTGGCGCGTTGATGCGCTGGCAGGCAAAAAGAAATGCGTCCGTTTGGCCCTGAGCGCCGGCAAAGGCGAGCTTGAACGACGCCGTATCGCTTTTGCCCGTCGTGTCGGTGAAGGCTCGCGAGAAGCTCAGCGTGTCTCCCGCCGACAGGCCGGCTTCCACATAGCGTTCATGGTCGCCATCGGCATTGTCCGTACCAAGCACCACCGCGGAGAATCCCTCGTCGCCACGGCTTTCGCGATAGAGCCGATCGCGTGCGACGAAGACGTTGCCCTGCGCAACCGCCTCTGTCGCAGCCGGCTCGCTGCCGATCGCTAGTGGCTCCAGATAGGTGCCGTCGGCGAAGAAAACACAGCAGTTTTCCGTGCCAAAGGGATGGACGCCGGTCGGAGCGACGACGAAGCCCAGCGCTGTGAGCCGAGTCCGCGCAGCATCGAGGCTCCGCGTCGGCAGAACCAGATGATCGAGCGGATGAATGCCTGATGTGGTTGGGGTCATGCAGGCGCGATGTGCATCATTCCGAAGATCGGTTCAAGACTGGATCGCCATGCCGCCGGCGGCGGCGCATTGTTCGCGTGGCACGATCCATCGGGAAAACGCGCCCGCGCGAAGGGTCCTTCTGGAGCAGGCGCCGGGTCAGCTCCCAGCCACGACGTCAGCCGAATAGCGCAGCTCGCGCAATGGTTTGACCTTACTGGTGGTCTGCGCATAGAGCGGGTGCGCCTTATAGGCGGCCAGCGCCGCGTCATCGGCGAATTCCGCGTAGACGACGACATCGATTTCATCCGACAGCGGGTCGACCTTGGTGTTCAACGTGACCTCGAAGAGGCTGGAATGAGGAATGTCGCCAAGCGCCAGCAGCCCGGTACGCACTGCTTCCACGTCTTGCCTGTGCCGCGCGCTGAAGAAAACGATATGCCGGATCAATCCCGCCTCCTCGATCTGAATGTCGGGGTCTTTTGTGGCGGCGGTCCCTTTGCGTCAACCGGTCATGGCGTCACGCGTCCTTGCGACGCGCCTCGATCTAGACCTTGCCGGTGACGTAGCGCACCACATGAGAAATCTCCCTGACCGTGACGTCCAGATACCGGCCCTGATTGTAGAGACCGTCCCAGATCAGGAAGAAGGCGATGGCGGCAATGACAATTACATAACGCATGGCTAAAGCTATCGTACAAGCGATGCGGCTGCCATAGGCGTTTTCGATTTTGGGTTGCAGCAAGCTGGCGCAAGGCGGTCGATGCCCGGCACAGCGTGGCACAGTCCAGCTCTCGGCATGCCCCTTGAAGTTTCCCCTGATGACGTGGAAGATCGTGACAGGCATTCGCTGAGGAGCGCTGAAACTTCGCTTGAAAGGTATGCGTTTCTGTTGGAGCCGCCTGCCGCCGAACCCGCAAGCTAACGGGACCAGGCAATGGCGTTCGAATCCGGCGGATGATCCAAGAGAACCGTGGTCCGGCAGTTGCGCCGACATCACGGAGATCCAGGGGCACGGAATGGCACACGGGGAACATCAGGGCGACGCGGTCAAGCTCGACGAATTCAATTTCGCCGAGATCGTCAAGGGCCTCCCGGCCAAGGCGCGGATGGTGCTGTCGGCGGCCATGAACCTGCCGCGGGGTTCGCTGAAGGTCAGGATGCCGGACGGCCGCGCCGTTCTCATCGGCGGCAAAGCGCCGGGTCCCGACGCCGAACTGGTGCTCAAGAACTGGCGCCTGCCGGGCCGCGCCTTTTCCGGCGGCACGATCGGCGTTGCCGAATCCTACATGGACGGCGATTGGGAGAGCCCCGATGTGACCAGTTTTCTCGAACTGTTCGTGGTCAACTCCGCCTTCGGCGAAAAGGTCGCCGGCGGAGCAAGCTGGCTCATCAACACCGTCCAGCGCATCCGCCACTGGTTCAACGAAAACACGCGCTCCGGTTCGAAGCGCAATATTTCGGCGCATTACGATCTCGGCAATGCCTTCTACAAGGAATGGCTCGACCCGAGCATGACCTATTCCTCCGCGCTTTACGCCAACGGTGCCAATGATCTCGAGAGCGCGCAGGCCGCCAAATACCGGGCGCTGGCCAGGGATACGGGCATCGGCGGAAAGGATCATGTGCTGGAGATCGGCTGCGGCTGGGGCGGCTTTGCCGAATTCGCGGCGCGCGAAATCGGCTGCCGCGTTACCGGATTGACCATCAGCCGCGAGCAGCACGACTTTGCCAAGGCCCGCATCCAAAAGGCGGGACTGGCGGACAAGGTCGACATCAAGTTGCAGGATTACCGCGACGAAGCGGGCACTTACGATCGCATCGCCTCGATCGAGATGTTCGAGGCGGTCGGCGAGAAATACTGGCCGGTGTTCTTCTCCAAGATGAAAGCCTGCCTGAGGCCAGGCGGCACCGCGGGCCTGCAGATCATCACCATCAACGAGGCCGCTTACGACACCTATCGCGCCAGGCCGGATTTCATCCAGCGCTACGTCTTTCCGGGCGGCATGCTGCCGACGCCGTCGATCCTGAAATCGCTAGGCGCGGCACACGGCCTTGCGCATTTGCGCGAACGCGTTTTCCCGGAGGACTATGCCCGCACGCTTGCCGAATGGCGCCAGCGTTTCTGGGGATCGTGGGAGAAGATCGTGCCGCTCGGCTTCGACGATCGCTTCAAGAAGCTCTGGGAGTTCTACCTGCACTATTGCGAGGCCGGGTTCCGCGCCAGCTACATCGATGTGCGCCAGGTGGTCTACAAGGCTTGAGGAGCCGGGGGAAACGAACGGGGCAGCCCGCTCGTCTCCTTGCTCGATGCTTCAAAGCAGGATGCGGTACTTCGCGAAACCCGCTTCGCCGTCGCCGGCCGGCTCGATCCTCAGCGACTTCACCTCGGCAATGAAGTCCTTTGCCTTGACGCCTGTCTCGAAGACGACGCTGGTTCCCGGCAACGGCGCGAACGACCAGTTGCCGTCCGCCGACGGGTTGATGGTGCCTTGGCTGACGACGTAGCGGACGATGACGTCGCGGTTGGTATCGGGCGCGTCGTAAATGATCTTCGAGGCATTGATGTCAGGAAAGTTGCCGCCGCCGCCGGCACGGTAATTGTTGGTTGCGACGACGAATTTCGCCAAGGGATCAATCGGCTTGTCATCGAATTTGAGATCGACGATGCGGTTCGATCCGGCGTTGGCGATGCCGCCCTTGGCATCGTATTTCGGGGGCTGCGACAAATCTATCTTGTAGGTGACGCCGTCGATGACGTCGAAATTGTAGGACGGAAATTCGGTGTCGATCAGTGGCTGGTCGGCCTTCCCCGCCTCGACCTTCTTGAAGATGCCGGCCGACATTTCCAGCCATTCCTTGACTTGCGCCCCGGTGATTTCGACGGCACGCACGGTGTTGGGGTAAAGGTAGAGATCGGCGACGTTCTTGATGGCGATGTCGCCTGCGGGCACGTCGGTATAGTAGTCGGCGCCGTTGCGCCCACCGGCCTTGAATGGGGCGGCGGCCGACAGCAGCGGCACGTCCTTCCACTGTGTGCTTTTCAATATGTCCTCGAGGTACCAGGTCTGCGCCTGGTTGACGACCTGCACCGACGGATCGTCCGCGACGAGGGCGAAGTAGGAATAGAGCGGCGCGGAGGTCTTGCCGACCGGGCGGCGAACATAGGCGAGCGTCGCCTCGTGGTCCTGCTCGAGAGCGGCAATGATGCGCTTGTCGTCGGCGACGGTCGGCTTGTTCTTGTTGTCGACACGCTCGAAGATCGGCCGCGCCTCCGATGTCGCGGAGACCACTTTCCAACTGGAGCCGTCACGCTCCAGCATCAGGTCGATCAGGCCCATATGCGAGCCCCAGAAACCGCCCATGACGGCTGGCTTGCCTTGCAGCGTGCCCTTCTGTGTATCGACGCCCTCGAGCGCCTGGAAATCCTTCTTGCCGGGGAAAACGAGGTGCTGGTGGCCGGTGAACACGGCGTCGATGCCTTCGACGCCGGCGACGAAAAACGAGGCGTTCTCCATCATCTCACCCTGCTTGACGTCGATGCCGGAATGCGAGAGCGCGATGACGATATCGGCGCCCTCCTCCTTCATCTGCGGCACCCAGGCCTTGGCCGCGTCGACGATGTCGCGGGTCTTGACGTTGCCTTCGAGGTTCTTGAGATCCCAGACCATGATCTGGGGCGGCACGAAGCCGATGATGCCGATCTTGATCGGCTGCTCGGCGCCTGCTCCGTCCTTGATCTTCTTGTCCAGGATTATGTAGGGCTTGAGGTAGAGCTTGTCGTCGCGCGGGTTGGCGGCAAGCTCGGTCCCCCGGATCAGATTGGCGCAGACGAACGGGAAATTGGCGCCGGCCAGCACCTTATCCAGGAAGGACAGGCCGTAGTTGAATTCGTGGTTGCCAAGCGTCGAACACTCGTAACCGAGCAGGTTCATGCCTTTCATGATCGGATGGAGGTCGCCTTCCTTCAGGCCCTTCTCATAGGCGATGTAGTCGCCCATCGGATTGCCCTGCAACAGGTCGCCATTGTCGATCAGCATCGAATTGACGGCCTCCTTGCGCACGGCGTCGATCAGCGACGCAGTGCGCGACAGGCCCATCGTGTCGTTCGCTTTGTCGGCGTAGTAATCATAAGGCAGCACGTTCACATGGATGTCGGTGGTTTCCATGATCCTCAGATGCGCCTGGTTGGCCTGCGCCCGGGCGGAGAAAGGATGAAGCATGATCAGCGCCCCTGTGGCGGCGGCCCCCGCAAGAAGACCACGGCGAGAGACGGGATGGAGCAGTTGCGACATGTGTTCTCCTTCTTCGACCTGACACGCCCTGCCCCGAAGCGAACTTCGCGCCGAAATTGGCTCAAGTCCACTCAAGAAGTCGCGCGTATCCGGCATCAATCCATCAGCAGCAGATGACGCGCGGATGAATGGGACGGTGAAGAAAGTCAGGTCCTGTCGTCGTCGCCTTGCGTAATCAGCCGGGCGCTGCGTTGGCCCGTGACATAGATCCATAGCCAGCTCAACGAAACGGCAAGCCGGTTGCGAAAGCCGATCAGGAAATAGATATGCGCGATGCCCCACAGCCACCAGGCGAGCCAGCCGGTCAGCTTGATCCAGCCGAAATCGATCGCGGCGGCGCGCTTGCCGATCGTCGCCAGATCACCGGCATGCTTGTAGTGGAAAGGCCGCGGGCTCGTGTCGCCGGCAAGCCTGGCCCTGACGGTCGCGGCGACATGCCGGCCTTCCTGCTTGGCGGAAGGCGCCACGCCGGGCACCGGCCGTCCGTCGGGCCGCAGCACAAGTGCGGCGTCGCCGATGACAAATATCTCCGGGCTGCCAGGCACGCTGAGATCGGGCTCGACCAGTACCCTGCCGGCCCGGTCCGCCTTCGCTCCCAGCCATTCGGCGGCTGGCGAAGCGGCAACGCCGGCTGCCCACAGGATCGTGCGGGCCGGCAGAACGGTATCGCCAAAGACCACGCCTTCGGCATCGCAGCGCGTAACGGCCCGGCCAAGCTCGACCACAACGCCAAGCCGTTCCAGCGCCTTCCCGGCATAATCGGAGAGCTTCGGCGCAAAATTGGCCAGGATGCGGTCGCCGGCCTCGATCAGCACCACGCGCGTCTGGCGCGTATCGATGTTGCGGAATTCGCCGCGCAGCGTGTCATGCGCCAGTTCGGCAATGGTTCCGGCAAGTTCGACGCCGGTCGGCCCGCCGCCGACGATGGCAATGGTCAGCAGCGCCTGGCGCCTGGCAGGGTCGGGTTCCCGTTCCGCCTGCTCGAAGGCCAGCAGAATGCGGCGCCGAATGGTGGTGGCGTCCTCCAGCGTCTTCAGGCCCGGCGCGAAGGGCTCCCATTCGTCATGGCCGAAATAAGCGTGGCGCGCGCCGGTGGCGAGCACCAGCGTATCGTAAGCAACGGCGCTGCCATCGTCGAGCAGAACGCGTTTGCCGATCCGGTCGATCCCTGTGACATTGGCTAGCAGCGTGGTCACATCCTTGCGCTTGCGCAGGAGATGGCGGATCGGCCAGGCGACCTCCGAGGTCGCCAGCGCCGTGGTTGCCACCTGATAGAGCAGCGGCTGGAACAGATGATGGTTGCGCTTGTCGATCATGGTGATGCGCACCGGCGCGCCAGCCAGCGCGCGGGTGAATTCGAGGCCGCCGAACCCTGCGCCAACGACGACGACATGATGTCTGGCTTCGTTCATCGCGTTCACCCCTGATGGGCAAGATTGCCTGCCCTGAATGTAGGTATTTTTGTGCAATGCAACAACGGCAGGACTGCCCGAGACTCGTCGTTCCATGTCGTCAACGCACAAGATGTATCGTGTCGCGAGGTATAGCGTCATGGGACACGCGATGAGGTGAAAGCATGCCCAACGATCATGACGACCAGGGTCCGGCGCGGTATGCCTCGCCACCCTGCTTCATGCATGAACTCGATCCCGCCTTCCAGGCATCATCGAGCGACTGGACCGATGTCCGGCGCTGGCGCAAGGCCGAGCGCGAAAGGCTGATCACCGCGCGGCTCGCGGTTTCGGCCGACGCGCGAACCGCGATGTCCCGGCGTATCGCCGAAGGGCTCGATGCCGAAATCGGCGAGATCGCGGGCCGCATGGTCAGCCTTTACTGGCCGTTTCGCGGTGAGCCGGATTTGCGGCCATGGATGGCTTCGATCAACGGCCGTGGCGGCCGCACGGCGCTGCCGATTGTGGTCGATAAAGGCCAACCGCTGATCTTTCGCGCCTACAAACCCGGCGACCGGTTGGAAAAAGGTGTGTGGAACATCCCAATTCCGGCCGAGGGCGATCCAGTGTTGCCCGATATCGTCATCTCGCCCATTGTCGGCATTGATCCGGCAAACTACCGCCTGGGCTATGGTGGCGGCTTCTTCGACCGGACGCTGGCGGCCATGCCCTTCAAGCCATTGGTCATCGGCGTCGGCTACGAATTGCAGCGTATTGCCACCATCTATCCGCAACCGCACGACATCCCCATGGATCGGATCGTCACCGAGGCCTAGGATCGGCTGCTTGACAACGGGTGATGAGATGATCGGACGAACTGTAACGGCTGGGCTTGCAATTGCGTTGTCCTTGTCGCCCGCGCCTGCGCAATCACGGCATCGCTTGCCGAGCGGCTATAAATGGGGCCGTTGCCTGCTCGTTGTTGACCGCCAGACGCGTATATCGGGAAAATGCTCCTATCAGATCGAGAAGGGCGGCGATTTCAATATCCAGGGACCCCGGCAGGTTTTTGCAGGTATCGACTATCCCGATACGCACAGTGGGGCTGGTGAAATGTCCGAGGATTACTGGGCAGCTGTCTACAAAGACGGTGATGTTTGGAGCGGCTATGGCAACTCGGACATCCGCGCGACTCACGGCGATGAACGCTGGGAAGACCTTCGCCGCGACGGCGCATGCTATCTCGGGAAAGACGTCCGGGTGTGCCTTTGGCGTTAAGCCATTTCCGGCTTCAGGCCCATTGCGGTCCGGTCGACGATTTCGCGCAAGGCGAATGACGAATTGATCTTCGTTACATGCGGCATCGCCGACAGCCATTCCTTGTGGATACGCTCGTAGTCGACGAGATCCTTGGCCGCGATCCTGAGGATATAGTCGTACTCGCCCGACATCAGGTGGCACGACAGCACGTTGGGGCAACGCTTGATCGCCGCCTCGAAATCCGACAGCGTCTTCTCGAACTGGCCGGAGAGCGATATGTGGACGATCGCGGTCATCTGGTGGCCAAGGGCCGCGTTGGAAAGCCGGGCGTGATAACCGCGGATGGTCCCGGACTTCTCCAGATTGTCGAGCCGGCGCGAGCAGGCCGACTGCGACAGGCCGACCTTTTCGGCGAGAGCCGCGTTCGGCATCCGGCCATCCTTCTGCAATGTCTCCAGAATGGCGATATCAATCCTGTCGAGCGGCATTCTTCGTGATTCCTGCCAATATCAGTGCATTTCGCGCAACGATTATCGAAGGAGCCGCTCTCCCGCAAGTGCATTCGCAAACACCTGCGCGCCGATTCATGGTTCACTGCGCCAATACAGGGAGTGAGCCCAAAAGGGCCTGGATCAGGAGAAGACAATGCGCGTCGGCTGCCCCAAGGAAATCAAGAACCACGAATACCGTGTCGGCCTCACGCCAGGCTCGGTCCGCGAATACGTCGCCCACGGCCATGAGGTTCTGGTCGAGGCCGGCGCGGGCGCCGGCATCGGTGCCGATGACAACGCCTATCGCGCCGCCGGCGCCATCATCGCCAAGACGGCCGCCGACGTGTTCGCCAAATCGGACATGATCGTCAAGGTCAAGGAGCCGCAGCCCAATGAGTGGGTGCAGCTGCGCGAAGGCCAGATCCTCTACACCTATCTTCATCTGGCTCCGGATCCGGAGCAGACCAAGGGGCTGCTCGCTTCGGGCGTCACGGCGATCGCCTATGAAACCGTGACCGACGATCGTGGCGGCCTGCCGCTCTTGGCGCCGATGTCGGAAGTCGCCGGCCGCCTGTCGATCCAGGCCGGCGCCACGGCGCTGCAGAAGGCCAATGGCGGCCGCGGCGTGCTGCTCGGCGGCGTGCCGGGCGTGCTGCCGGGCAAGGTCACCGTGCTCGGCGGCGGCGTCGTCGGCCTGCACGCGGCCCGCATGGCGGCCGGCCTCGGCGCCGACGTCACCATCATCGACCGCTCCATCCCGCGCCTGCGCCAGCTCGACGATCTCTTCGCCGGCCGGGTCCACACCCGTTACTCCACCGTCGAGGCGCTCGAGGAAGAGTGCTTCTCGGCCGACATCGTCGTCGGCGCCGTGCTGATCCCGGGCGCAGCCGCGCCGAAGCTGGTCAGCCGCGAAATGCTGTCGGGCATGAAGAAGGGCTCGGTGCTGGTCGACGTCGCCATCGACCAGGGCGGCTGCTTCGAGACCTCTCATGCCACCACCCACGCCGAGCCGACCTACGAGGTTGACGGCGTCATCCACTATTGCGTCGCCAACATGCCGGGTGCCGTGCCGGTCACCTCGGCGCATGCGCTGAACAACGCGACGCTGCATTATGGCCTGCAACTCGCCGACAAGGGTCTGAAGGCTCTTATCGACGACCACCACTTGCGCAACGGCCTCAATGTCCACAAGGGCAAGATCACCAACCGCGCGGTCGCCGAGGCGCTCGGCTACGAACTGGTCGAGCCGAAAGCAGTGCTCGCGGCCTGATACACCCAGAAAAAGTCAACCTACACTCTTGCCCGCCGGTTCGCTCCGGCGGGCTTTTTGCTTTGGTAATGACGCGCCGATCCGCTTTCTTGAGGCCGCCTCGAAGCGTGTGCCGTAAGGGCACTTTGCCTCCCATTGTTGCATTTTTGTCATACCTGTCTTGGCCGACTCCCTGCTAGGAACACCTTGGGCTTATTGATTAGGGGTACGGCTATGTTTATTCGCGTTTCAGCGAAATCTATTCTTCTTGGTGCAGTGTCGGCGGTGGCAATTATGTCGGCCGCGCACGCGGCTGATGTCGTGCAGCCGGTCGAGACCTCCGGTTTCAACTGGAGCGGCGTTTATGTTGGCATCGGCGGCGGATTCGGCGCCAGCGTGCACAAGTTCAGCGTGGCTCCAATTGTCGATTTCAACGGCATCGGTGGTAACGGCGTCTTCGGCGAACTGACCGCCGGCTATGACTATATGGTCAACGAACGCTTCCTGCTCGGCGGCTTCATCGACGCAAATATCGGCAATATCGGTCCGTCAATCAGCGCTCCGGGCGCCGACATCGATCTCACGAATTCATATGGTTTTGACGTTGGCCTGCGCGCTGGCTATCTTTTAAATCCCAGCACGCTCGGCTACGTGCTCGGCGGGTATAGCTGGCAGCATTTCAAGCTTGATGGATCGGGTTTTGCCGACATTGATTTCACGCAGAACCGTAGCGGTTATGTACTCGGCGTCGGCATGGAAACCGTGCTGCGTGGCAACTGGACCTTGAAAACCGAATATCGCTACGCTGATTACGGCGACAAGTCGGTTCTCGATTTCGGAGGCGCGTCCTTGAACGTGCAGCCTTCGACGCACACCTTCCACATCGCTGCCAACTATCGTTTCGGTGCCCAGAACGGTGGCGGCGCCTCGTTTGAAGGCCCAACCTACAACTGGACAGGCTTCTATGTCGGCGGCGCACTCGGAGCGGGCACGATGGTGCATGATCTGACGCTCCTTGGTGCCCTCGAGTTGAACGGCATCGGCGGCGAAGGTGTGTTTGGCGAGGCTAGCGTTGGTTATGATCACGATTTCGGTAGCTGGGTGGCAGGTGTCCAGTTTGACGGCCGTTACTCGGGCATCAGATCCAAGCTCGACATTTTTGGCACAACGGTCAAAGGTGACGCCGACTACGGCTTCGATGCGCTCGCTCGGGTTGGAGCCAAGGTCAACGACGCAACTCTCGCCTATGTGATCGGCGGCTACAGTTGGCAGCACTTCAATCTGCATGCCTCTGTACCCGGAGGCCCGAGCGGCGATATCTACGACTGGGGTTCCAGCGGCTTCTCGATAGGCGGCGGTCTGGAAACAGCCGTTTCCAACAACATGACCGTCGGCCTCGAATACCGATATTCGCAATATGAGAAGGAAGATTTCGGCTCGGGCGGCTTCCTCGAGGACACCCCGTCGTTCCAGACGGTGCGTATCGGCGCGAAGTACAAGTTCAACTAAGGCCCTCCAGGCAAACAATCGAAACCCGTCGGCCATGCCGGCGGGTTTTTTTCTTGCGCGAAGAAGACTTGGGGCTGAACGCAGGCAACAAAAAAGCGGAGCCAAAGCCCCGCTTCCTCGATATCGAGATTTGCCGCCGGTTCATCCGCGGTCGACCAATCAATCGATACTGGCTTTCTACAGAAACAATGCGACGGGAGTACGACAGCTTCGTCAGACGCGCTCGATCCGGCATTGGTAGCAATTGTTGCGCGCAGAGCGGACATGCACATAGGCAATGTCTTCGCGCTTGAACAAGGTCTCGGCTCGCGCGGCGATTGCCTCGGTCGGGATGACGCCACCGCTGCCATAGACGATGCGATCATCGCTGCCATAGCCGCGCACGATATAGTCCGGGCTCTCGAGGATCTCCGGCGGCTCCCCTGTGCCGACGGCACGCTCGCATCCCTCGGCGTGCAGGAAGATCGGCCCTGTTTCGGCATAGGGCTGAAGGTTCGGAAATGGCCGATAGGCGAGGATGAGATAGACATCGCCGGCAGCGATATTGCTCAGACAATGACGGCATGGCACGCCGTCACCGTCAGAGATTTTCCGCTCGGGCGTGTGGCCATAGGCATCGGGTCCGCCACGCTGCAGGGCTCTTACATCGTCGGTCGGCAGAGCTGTGAACTGAATCGTCATGGCAAGATCTCCGGTGCTGTCGACCGGAAATTATGCGCTCGCGGCAGCGCTTCCCACCCGATTCCCGCCAACCGTCCGGTGACCGATCCGGTGTCGCGTATCGGTCCCCGTCCAGCACCGGCACGGATCGTCGGGATCATCGAGCAGATGAACGAAGTCGGCTAATAACTTCGAAAATCATCTGATGAAGTCGTCGAAACGGCGCAACGTCACCCTGCGATTCTGCCAGTTTTCGTTCTGCGTCGGCACGAGCAGGAACTCCTCGCCATAGCCGACGGTTTCCAATGCATGGCCGGGGACGCCGAATTCGCGCACCAGCGTACGCTTCAGCGATGCAGCGCGCTGTTCCGACAGGCCCTGGTTCGACTGGAAGGAACCGACCGCATCGGTATGCCCCTCGATGAGCACACGCACACCCGGATCGCGGCGCAGGATGCGCCGCAGCGCATCGGCGATGTTCTCGATCTTCTCATACTGCGAGGTGGAAATGGCAGCTGAGCCAAAGGCGAAATTGATCGACTGGATATCGATCGAGCGCGCCATGCGGCGCAGATCCGGCCGGCGCTTGAATTCGCGGATGGTGACGCGCTCGTTCGGCCGCAGCTTGACCCGAGGGGCCGCCTCGAGCTTCCGCTCGATCGTCGCGGCCGAGGGCGTCGTCGCCTGGGCGGCGGCAAGGCTCGGCATGGCAATGGCCGCGATCAGCGCGGCGGCGAGAGTACGTCGGGTCAGCATGTCTTTTCTCCTTCGGCCTCGGCCGCATTTGACAATGCGGGCAAGATGCCAAAGCCAGGCTGAAGCGCCGATGAACGGAAGGTTCAGGTTTGCGGCTGGAGTTATGGCCGCATGACGCTGGCCGAACGCTCGGCGAATGGCAGCGGGTGCACGACTTCCTTCTTCTGCGCCACCGGCTTGAAACCGAGCTTCTGATAGAGCGGCAGGGCTGCGGGGTGGTCGAGCGTACAGGTCTGCACCGTCACCCGTTTCGGCCCATGCGACCATGCCGCGGCAATCGCCGAGCCAAGGAACCAGCGGCCGATGCCTTGCCCGGTGGCGTGTTCCATCATGCCGAAATAGGCGAGTTCGACTTCCTCGGGCAGATGCGGCTTGAGATCGAAGAAGCCCGCCGGCGAACCGTCGAGATAGAGCACCCTGATGTCGCGATCCTCGCGGTGGATTCCGGCGGACAGCTCATCATCGTTCAGCCTCAGAACATTCACCCAGTGCCATTTGCGCCCCACCCGGTCCATCAGGTAGCGGTAGAAATGCAGGGGAATGTCCCTGGTCTTCAGCAGTGCGACCTGGCGATTGTAGGGCACCGGCGGCGAGACGGCCGGCGGGGCATGCATCTCCAGAAAAGTCACTGTGACTTCAATGTCCTGCAGCACGCCATTTTCCATCGTCGTCATTCCTTGCCGGCCAGCGCTGGGCCGGCCGCCGCTGGGCCGGTCACGACAGGGGTATCGGAGAGCCCGCCCCATTCGGTCCATGAACCGTCATAAAGCCTGTTTTCAGTGTGGCCAAGCGTCTCCAGCGCCAGCGTGACCACCGCGGCCGTGACACCGGAGCCACAGGATGTGACCACGGGTCTGGAGAGGTCGATACCAGCATCCTCTATCACCTTGCGCAAACGGTCCTTCGGCAGCAGCCTGCCGTTTTCGGAAAGCGCCGAATAGGGCACGTTGCGGGCGCCTGGCATGTGGCCGGAGCGGATGCCTGCGCGGGGCTCGGGCTCCGTGCCGGTAAAGCGCCCTGCCCCACGCGCGTCGGCAATCTGACTTTCACCGGTATCGACGATCCGGCGCATGTCGGCCAGGCCGACGACGCGCGCGGCATCGAAATCGGCATGGAACACGCTCGGCGCGATCTTGGTCGGCTCGGCCGTGACCGGGCGGCCGGCCGCCTTCCAGCCGTCGAAACCGCCGTCCAGAACATAGGTCTGGAAGACGCCCATGACGCGGAACATCCACCATGCCCGGGGCGCCGAGAAAAAGCCCGGCCCATCATAGACGACGATGGTGTCATCGGCCGAAACGCCCATCGCGCCGACATATTGGGCGAAATGCCGCGGCGATGCGAGCGTATGCGGCAGAGCGGCGTCGGAATCCGAAACGGCATCCTGATCCAGGAACCGGGCGCCCGGGATATGGGCCGCATCATATTCGGCGCGCGCATCGCGCTTTTGCGCAGGCAGGTACCAGGAGGCGTCAATGATCGTCAGCCCCGGCTGGCTTAGGCGCTGCTGCAACCAGTCCGCATCGACCGTGAAAGGACTGTCTTCGGCCATTTTTCCTCCTGCCGCCTTCTGACGGTGTGTGTCTGTTCAGTTCGCCGGCATCGGACCGAAGCGAATGCGAAAGCGCCTGTTCTCCCGGCCCTTCTTCTCGATCTTGCCGATGTGAATTTCGCCGATTTCGCCAGTGCTCTTCACATGCGTGCCGCCGCAGGGCTGGCTGTCCACCGCGCCATTCTCGCCGATGCAGACCAGGCGGATCTTCCCCGTGCCGACCGGCGGTCGAACATTCTTGGATTTGACCAGGCCAGGATTGGCGGCCAATTCCTCGTCGCTTATCAGCCTGGTGAAGATGGGATGATCCGCCCGCACCAGGTCCATCATGCCGGCAGTCACCTCTTCCCTGGTGAAGCTGGCGTCCGGAATGTCGAAATCGACGCGGCTGTCGTCCTCGGAGACCGACGCACCGGTGATCGGGAACGGACAGACGACGGTAAGCAGGTGGCAAGCCGCGTGCATGCGCATCAGCAGGTGCCGGCGCTCCCAGTCGATGGTGAGCTTCACCGTTTCGCCGACCACCGGCATCGCCTGCTCCGCCGCCGGCACATGGACGATCTCGTCCTTGGTCTCACCGGTGATCGTGGCGGCAATTGCGATGCGGCTGCCGTCGGCGCGTTCGAGATGGCCGGTGTCGCCCGGCTGGCCGCCAGAAGTGGCATAAAAGATTGTCCGGTCGAGGATGATGCCGCCGCGCTCGTTGATGGCGACGACCGTTGCGTCAGCCGTCTTGAGATAGGCGTCGTCGCGAAACAGCGCTTCGGTCCTGTGCGCCATCACGCGACCTTTTCGAACGGCACCGAGATCTTGCTTTTGAGCTCCATCCAGCTTGGCACAGGCAGGTTTTTCTCCCGCAGGAATTCCGGATTGAACAATTTAGACTGGTAGCGCGTGCCGTAGTCGCAAAGGATGGTCACGATGGTGTGGCCCGGGCCCAATTCCCTGGCCAACCGCATCGCGCCGGCAATGTTGATGCCAGTCGAGCCGCCGACGCAGAGCCCCTCTTCCTGGATGAGATCGAAGATGATCGGCAGCGCTTCCTCGTCCGGGATTTGGTAGGAGAACTCCGGCGTGAACCCGTCGAGATTGGCGGTGATGCGGCCCTGGCCGATGCCTTCGGTGATCGAGTTGCCATCGGATTTCAGTTCACCGCTGGTGTAGAAGCTGTAGAGCGCGGCGCCCAGCGGATCGGCCAGCGCGATTTTCACATCCTTGCTCTTGGCTTTCAACCCGAACGCGACACCGGCCAGCGTTCCGCCCGAACCCACCGCCGAAACAAAGCCGTCGACCTTGCCGCCGGTCTGGGTCCATATTTCCTGCGCCGTGGTGCGGATATGGCCATCGCGGTTGGCGACATTGTCGAACTGATTGGCCCAGATGGCGCCATTCGCCTCGGATCCGGCCATCTGCTCGGCCAGCCGCCCCGATAGCTTCACGTAATTGTTGGGGTTCTTGTAGGGCACGGCCGGCACTTCGATCAGCTCGGCGCCGAGCAGCCGGATCACGTCCTTCTTTTCCTGGCTTTGCGTATCCGGAATGACGATGACGGTGCGGTATCCGAGCGCCTTGGCGACGAGCGTCAGCCCGATGCCGGTGTTGCCGGCCGTTCCCTCGACAATGACACCGCCCGGCTTCAGCAGGCCGCGTTGTTCGGCGTCGCGGATGATGAACAGTCCGGCGCGATCCTTGACCGACTGTCCCGGATTCATGAACTCGGCCTTGCCCAGGATCTCGCAGCCGGTTGCTTCGGAAGCTTTGTTGAGGCGGATCAGAGGCGTGTTGCCGATCGCGTCGATCACAGAACGGGGCATTCAGGATTCCTTGTGTACGTGCGCCGAAACCCTAGAAACCCAACGCTGCGGTTTCAAGGCAAGAATTCGTCTGGTCCAGTCGCATTTCCGACCTTGCGAGTGCCGACCTTGTCGCGACCTGGCTCGATATCACACAGTTCATTTGCACCTGTGGTGGAAAAGCACTCTTTTCATTCGATTTCTTCGCCGGTAGAGCAAAGCACCAACAAGTCGACAGGGCGCAGCATGACACTCTATCGGGCCGATCCGAAACACGGCGTCGCCTGGGTCACGGGCGGCAGCAGCGGCATTGGCCGTTCGCTGGCCAGGGATCTGGCGTCACAGGGCTATGCGGTGGCGGTGACCGCGCTGGACGACGATCCGATCGACACGCTCATCGTCGAGACCGCGCAGATGCCGGGCAAGGTCGTGGCTTTTCCCTGCGACGTCACCGACGAGCCGCGCATGGCAAGAACGGTGGCGGCGATCGAGAAGGACCTCGGGCCGATCGTGCTCGCCATCTTCAATGCCGGAAATTACATCTCGACACCCGGAGAGTCACTCGTCGTCAGCGACTTCCGCCGGACCTTCGAGGTCAACTATTTCGGCATCATCAATGGGCTGGTGCCTCTCGTCGAGCACATGCGGGTGCGTGCACGCGGCCATGTCGTTCTGGTCGGCTCGGTGACCGCCTATTTCGGCTGGCCAACCACGGCCGCCTATGGCGGCACCAAGGCGGCCATCAACATCCTGGCCGAGTCGCTGAAATATGATTTCGACAAGATGAACATCCGCGTTCAGGTGATTAACCCCGGGTTTGTCGACACGCCATTGACCGAAAAGAACATGCTGCCCATGCCGGGTCTGATGCCGGTCGGCCGCGCGACCCGCCGCCTGGTGCGAGGCATCAAATCCGGCGGCTTCGAAGTGACCTTCCCGTACCGGACGAGCTGGCCGCTGAAACTTCTTGGCCTGCTGCCAAGGCCTGTATCCCGATGGGTAATCAGCCTGACGACCAGCTGGAAGGCACGGCCACTGCATTACGATCGCAAAACGCCCAGCGAGTAGATGCCCACAGGATTGGTGGCTTGGCCACCCGAGCGGCCGTTGCCTGTTCACGGCGACCACCATAGTTTGAATGTTGTTGCGTGGAGTCTGCGATGGGGCGACGGATCGTGCTTGCTGTGCTGGGCCTGATCGCCATCCTTGCCCTGGCCTTCCTGCTTGGTCCACGCGTTCCCGTCGACACCACGATCCGTTTCGATCCTTCCGCCATCGGCGACGACCCGCAGGCCTATGTGGCCAAGGCGGAAGCCGCCATACCGGGCATCCGCGACGGGCTGGAGAAGGAAATCGTCTGGGCCAACCCGATGGTGCACGCCAAGACGCCGCTGTCGATCGTCTACATCCACGGCTTTTCAGCATCGAAGGGCGAACTCCGCCCCTTGCCCGACGATGTGGCCGACCAGCTCGACGCCAACCTGTTCTACACCCGCCTCACCGGTCACGGACAGGACGGCGAAGCCATGAGGCAAGGCAGCGTCAATGCCTGGATCAACGACTATGAGGAGGCGCTCGCCATCGGCCGGGCAATCGGTGACAAGGTGATCGTCATCTCGACGTCGACCGGCGGCTCACTGGCGGTCTGGGCGGCAACGCAGTCCGGAGCATCCGAGGGTGTGGCGGCCATCGCATTCATCTCGCCCAATTTCGGAGTAAAAGCATCCGGCGCCGAGATCCTGACCATGCCCTGGGGCAAGCAGATCGCCGAACTCGTCGCCGGCAAGGAACGCAGCTTCGCGCCGCGCAATGCGCTGCATGAGAAATTCTGGACCACCAGATATCCGATCGCCGCCACGATGCCGATGCAGGCCCTGACCGAGCTTGCCTATGGCGCGCCGGTGGAGAAGGCGACCATCCCGGCTTTGTTTATTTTCTCGGATTTGGACAGAGTGGTGCGACCCGACCGCACCCGCGAAATCGCCGCGCGCTGGGGTGGTGCGCATGAGCTGGTACCCATCGAAAGCACTGGCGATCCCGACAATCATGTCCTTGCCGGCGACGCGCTGTCGCCATCGACCACGGCCTTCCTGGCGCAACGGATTGCCGTCTGGGTCGAAGCCGTGGCGAAGTGAGGTTCTGAAATAAAACGGGCGGCTGAAGCAATGCCTCAGCCGCCCTTTCTCTATTGCTCAGGGAACCAGCCAACCGCCAGGGATTGGCCGACTGCCATAATGGTCAGGCAGCCCGCGCCGCCGGGCGCTTGCCGCCGAAGCGGCGCTTGTTGTTGCCCTTGAAAGGCTTCGCACCTTCGGGCTTGCGCTCACCGGCAAAGGCTGGCTTGTCGCCGAAGCGCTTCTTGCCGAAGCCGTTGTTCTGCTTCTTCTCGCCGCCCGGCCGCCTGCCGTCGCGACGGCCATTGCGGTCGTTGCGGTCGTTGCGGTCATTGGCGGGTTCGAAGCGCTCGTTCTTTTCAGCCGGATTGCGCGCCGGATCGGGACTGCCGAGATGGTCGGCAACGATTGGCAGCTTGGTGCGGATGATGCGCTCGACCTGACGAAGCTTGCTGTTTTCCGAAGGATCGCAAAGCGTTATCGCGATGCCATCCTTGCCGTTGCGGCCGGTGCGGCCGATGCGGTGAACATAGCTTTCGGCTTCGTCCGGCAGGTCGAAGTTCACGACATGGCTGATGCCGGGGACGTCGATACCGCGTGCGGCGATGTCGGTCGCGACCAGAATGCGCACCGATCCATCACGGAAATCGTTCAGCGCCTTCTGACGGGCATTCTGCGACTTGTTGCCATGAATGACGGCGGCCTTGAAACCGTCGCGCTCAAGGTCCTTGGTCACCCGGTCGGCACCATGCTTGGTGCGCGAAAAGATGATGACGGACTTCATCGCAGCGTCGGCGAGCATCGTCGACAGCACCTGGCGCTTCTGCTTGGTGCGGGCAAAGACGACGCCCTGAACGATTTCGACGGCCGCGGTGCTTTGCGGCGAGACCTCGACGCGGACCGGGTTCTTCAACAGGCCCTTGGCGAGCTCGGCGATCTCGTCAGGCATGGTGGCCGAGAACAGCGCCGTCTGGCGGTCGGGCGCGGTCGCCTTGGCGATGCGCTTGACGTCGTTGATGAAGCCCATATCGAGCATGCGGTCGCCCTCGTCCAGCACCAGCCATTTGGTGTCGGACAGGATGAGGTCGCCCTCGCGCACCAGGTCGGTCAAGCGGCCGGGCGTGGCGATGAGGATATCGACGCCTGGAGCAACCTTCTTCACCTGGCTGAAGCGCGAGACGCCGCCCAGCACCAGTGCCGTCGAGACATGCGCGCCCTTGGCGAGGATCTTGATGGTGTCCTCGATCTGCACCGCGAGTTCGCGGGTCGGCGCCAGGATGAGCGCGCGGGTCGTCTTGGCGCGGCGCTTGGTGCCGAGCGCGATGATCTTCGACAGGATCGGCAGCGCGAAGGCAGCGGTCTTGCCGGAGCCGGTCTGCGCGATGCCGAAAATGTCACGGCCTTCTAGCTGCGGCGGGATCGCCTGCATCTGGATCGGCTTCGGTTCCGTGAAGCCTGCATTGTGGGTGGCCTTGAGCAGCGCACCCGTAATTCCCAGCGCCGCGAAACCGGAGAGTTCCGCGGTATCGTTGCCGGGCAATGTGTTTTCGTTGGTCAAAGTAATCTTCTTTCACGCGGCCTCTGGCCGCAAACGTCGATGGCGGCAGGGCGCAACCTGCCGTCGAAAAATTTGATATGAAACGACAAGGCGGGCGGACGGTAACGTCCACTCGGCTGCGCTGTCGTGCCCGCAGGCGTCATGCCACGGGGCTTTTTCGCCACCTTTGCCGACTTGCCGGAAAGAGGGAAAACAGACGCAACCAGTCTCATTTCGTCGAGAAGGCCGGAATCTCCCGGCCCAAGCGCCTATGGGCTGCATATGGCTGAGTTCGCCCCAGAATGCAAGGGGCGTCATGTTGCGCTGCAGCAAAAACCAGCCAAAAGCCGACGCTTGCGCTCCATGGCTGGCATCATTACCACAAACAAAGCTTCCGACTTTGGGGACCGAGCGATGAAGGACGTGCTGAAGGAACTCGAGCGGCGGCGCGACATTGCCCGCATGGGCGGCGGCCAGGCCCGCATCGATGCGCAGCACAAAAAGGGCAAGCTCACCGCGCGCGAACGCATCGAGGTGTTTCTCGACGAGGGCTCGTTCGAGGAGTTCGACATGTATGTCGAGCACCGCTCGACCGATTTCGGCATGGAGAAGACCAAGATCGCCGGCGATGGCGTCGTCACCGGCTGGGGCACGGTCAATGGCCGTCCGGTCTATCTCTTCGCCAAGGATTTTACCGTCTTCGGCGGCTCATTGTCGGAAGCCCATGCCGAAAAGGTCATCAAGGTGCAGGAGATGGCGCTGCGCAACCGTGCGCCGATCATCGGCCTCTACGATGCCGGCGGGGCGCGCATCCAGGAAGGCGTGGCGGCACTCGGCGGCTATGCCGAGATCTTCCAGCGCAACGTGCTCGCCTCCGGCGTCATCCCGCAGATCTCCGTCATCATGGGCCCTTGTGCCGGCGGTGACGTCTATTCGCCCGCCATGACCGATTTCATCTTCATGGTGCGCGACACCTCCTACATGTTCGTCACCGGGCCGGACGTGGTAAAGACCGTCACCAACGAGACGGTGACCGCAGAGAGCCTCGGCGGCGCTTCCGTCCACACGACGAAATCCTCGATCGCCGACGGCGCCTATGACAATGACGTCGAAGCACTCTTGCAGATGCGCCGGCTGGTCGACCTGCTGCCGGCTTCCAACACATCGGAGATTCCCGAGATCGAATGCTACCAGTCGGTCACCGACCATGACATGTCGCTCGACCGGCTGATTCCCGACAACGCCAACAAGCCCTACGACATCAGGGAATTGATCCTGAAGGTCGCCGACGAGGGCGACTTTTTCGAGATCCAGCAGAGTTTTGCCAAGAACATCGTCACCGGCTTCGGGAGGGTAGAAGGCCGCACGGTCGGCTTTGTCGCCAACCAGCCAATGGTGCTTGCGGGCGTGCTCGATTCCGACGCCAGCCGCAAGGCGGCGCGCTTCGTGCGTTTCTGCGACTGTTTTTCGATCCCGCTCGTTACCTTCGTCGATGTTCCCGGCTTCCTGCCCGGCACGGCGCAGGAATATGGCGGATTGATCAAACACGGCGCCAAGCTGCTCTTCGCTTATGCCGAGGCGACCGTGCCGAAGATCACCGTCATCACCCGAAAAGCCTATGGCGGCGCCTATGACGTGATGGCGTCAAAACATCTGCGCGGCGACATGAACTATGCCTGGCCGACGGCGCAGATCGCAGTGATGGGCGCCAGGGGGGCGGTCGAGATCATCTACCGCAAGGATATCGGCGATGCTGAAAAGATCGCAGCCCATACAAAGACCTACGAGGATCGCTTCCTGTCGCCTTTCGTGGCCGCCGAGCGCGGCTATGTCGACGAGGTGATCATGCCGCACTCGACCCGCCGCCGTATCGCCCGGGCGCTTCGCATGCTGCGCAACAAGGACATGCAGAACCCCTGGAAGAAGCACGACAACATTCCGCTGTAATCACCGGCAATCAACAGACCGCGTTTATCAACGGCTGCCGCGAGCAGTAACCAGTTCGCGCAGCACCGGCACCAGCGCCAACGGCAAATCCTCGGCGATCAGTCCCGGCCCGAATCGACTTCCGGCCTCGGCATGGATCCAGACCGCCGCGCAGGCAGCTTCGAAAGCCGGCATGCCCTGGGCAATCAGTCCGGCCGTGATACCGGACAACACGTCACCTGATCCGGCCGTGGCGAGCCAAGCCGCGCCGTTTGAATTGATCGCCGCCCTGCCATCCGGAGCGGCGATCACCGTGTCGGCGCCCTTGTAGACGATGACGGCATTGGCGGCCGCTGCAGCCGCGCGTGCCTTGTCCAGCTTCGAGGAGGCATTGTCGTCGGCGATGCCAGGAAACAGCCTGGCGAACTCGCCTTCATGCGGTGTCATCACCAGCGCGGGCGCGTTCGGCCATCGGGCGGCTTCGAACAACATGGCCGGCGCCTCGCGAAACGAAGTGATCGCATCGGCGTCGAAGACTAGGCCGTCAATTCCGGCGGCGGCGGCCGCTGGCTTGCCCGACGCGAGCAGAGCAAGCGCGAACGCCTGGGTTTTTTCACCGACGCCAAAGCCGGGCCCGAGAACAAAGGCCGACGGCCGGCGCTCCCCGACAAATGCCTCGATGTCGGCCATCTCGTCGGTCCTGCGCAGCATGATCGAGGTCAGGTGCGTGGCGTTGACCTGCATGGCGTTCCCCGGCGACAGAACCGTCACCGCCCCTGCCCCGCTTCGGGCGGCGGCAAGCGCCGACAGCCGCGCCGCACCGGTGGCACTGGGGCCGCCGGAAAAGACGCCGACATGGCCGCGCTTGTATTTGTGCGCGTCGACGGCCGGCACCGGCAAACCGCGCAACCAGAGTGCCGGTCCGTTCTCGAATGTCCGAGGCTGGAGCCTTGCAATCACGTCATCGCCGATGCCAATGTCGGCAAGCACGATCTCGCCGCATCGCTCCCGGCCCGGCAGGAGCAGATGGCCTGGTTTCTTGCGCGCGAAGGTCACGGTGAGGTCCGCCGAAAACGATGTGCCTAGCACCTTGCCGCTGTCGCCGGAAATGCCGGAAGGCAGGTCGACCGCGACAACCGGCAAATGCAGTCCGGCGGCCAGATCGGCCGCCCTGGCGGCTTCGCCGGATAGCGGCTTGGACAGCCCTGCCCCGTAAAGCGCATCGACCACGATCGAGCCCGGCTCGGCTTCAAAGCCGACCAGCGGCCGAGGCTTGATCGAACATTCCGCCGCGGCGAGCGCCGCATCGCTTTGCGCCCTCGGCGCACCTGATGCCCAGATCGTCGTCGCAACGCCGCCGCCTGCCAGGATGCGGGCGACGACATAGCCGTCGCCGCCATTGTTGCCAGGCCCGCAAAGGACATGGACATGGGCCGCTTGGGGATAGCGGACGAAAACCTCGGCCGCGACCGCTTCGCCTGCTCTGCGCATCAATCCAATGCCGTCGGTTGGACCGGCGGCAATCGTCAGCCGGTCCGCCTCGCCCATCTCGGCGGAAGTGAGAAGTTCGTCGCTCATGGATTGCCGATCCGCATTCGATCAAGCATTGTCCAGTTTTCGAGCCGAAGCAAACAAAGAGGGAGGTCTTGCCAGCTGCGCTACATTGCCGGGCGAGCATTCGAGGCGCGAAACCGCACAAAAAATGGGCTGATTGCGTAATTTTCGTGCGGATGCAAGTGAGGAACTGCGCGGGCTTCTGCAGTCCATGGCGCTTCCGGTGCAGCGAATGACGCGAAATTGCATGCCAGCGCGGCTTGGCTTCGAAATCATATGAGACCGCTTCAAATCCCCTATCTGGCACAGTTCGTGCTTGATGGAGGCGCAAGCGGGGGCTCACAACCCGTTTTTTTGGCAGTGGAGGCCACTTTTTACATGAAAAAGATCGAAGCGATCATCAAGCCATTCAAGCTGGACGAAGTGAAGGAAGCGCTTCAGGAGGCCGGACTGCAAGGCATTACCGTGACCGAGGCCAAAGGCTTCGGCCGCCAGAAGGGCCACACCGAGCTCTACCGCGGCGCCGAGTATGTCGTCGACTTCCTGCCCAAGGTGAAGATCGAGGTCGTGCTCGGCGACGATGCCGTGGAAGGCGCGATCGAGGCCATCCGCAAGGCGGCCCAGACCGGCCGCATCGGCGACGGCAAGATCTTCGTCTCCAACATCGAGGAAGTCGTGCGCATCCGGACCGGTGAAACCGGAATGGACGCGGTTTGACGGCCATCCTCTAAGAAACGTCATCATCAAAAAACGTCAGCACACAGGGATAAATGACATGACGACAGCCAAAGACATCATGAAGCAGATCAAGGACAACGACGTGAAATTCGTCGACCTGCGCTTCACCGACCCGAAGGGCAAACTGCAGCACGTCACGATGGATGTCGTCGAGGTCGAGGAAGACATGTTCGCCGATGGCGTCATGTTCGACGGCTCCTCGATCGCCGGCTGGAAGGCAATCAACGAGTCCGACATGGTGTTGATGCCCGATCCCGACACGGTCCACATGGACCCGTTCTTCGCGCAGTCGACGATGGTCATCCTGTGCGACATCCTCGATCCGGTCTCGGGTGAATCCTACAACCGCGATCCGCGCGGCACGGCCAAGAAGGCCGAGGCCTACATGAAGGCGGAAGGCATCGGCGACACCATCTATGTCGGGCCGGAAGCCGAGTTCTTCGTGTTCGACGACGTCAAGTACAAGGCCGATCCCTACAACACCGGCTTCAAGCTCGATTCGACCGAACTGCCGTCGAATGACGACACCGACTACGAGACCGGCAACCTTGGCCATCGCCCCCGCGTCAAGGGCGGCTATTTCCCGGTGCCGCCAATCGATTCGGCGCAGGACATGCGTTCCGAAATGTTGACCGTGCTGGCTGAAATGGGCGTGCGCGTCGAAAAGCACCATCACGAGGTGGCCGCCGCCCAGCACGAACTCGGCATCAAGTTCGACGCGCTGGTCCGCAACGCCGACAAGATGCTGATCTACAAATATGTCGTGCACCAGGTCGCCAACGCCTATGGCAAGACGGCAACCTTCATGCCGAAGCCGATCTTCGGCGACAACGGTTCGGGCATGCATGTCCACATGTCGATCTGGAAGGGTGGCAAGCCGACCTTCGCCGGCAATGAATATGCCGGCCTGTCGGAGAACTGCCTGTTCTTCATCGGCGGCGTCATCAAGCACGCCAAGGCTATCAACGCCTTCACCAATCCGTTGACCAACTCCTACAAGCGCCTGGTGCCCGGCTATGAAGCGCCGGTGCTGCTCGCCTATTCGGCACGTAACCGCTCGGCCTCCTGCCGCATCCCCTTCGGCAGTTCGCCGAAGGCCAAGCGCGTCGAGGTCCGCTTCCCCGATCCGGGCGCGAACCCCTACCTGGCCTTTTCCGCGTTGCTGATGGCCGGCCTCGACGGCATCAAGAACAAGATCCATCCGGGACAGCCGATGGACAAGGATCTCTACGACCTGCCGCCGAAGGAACTGAAGAAGATCCCGACCGTCTGTGGCTCGCTGCGTGAAGCTCTGCAAAGCCTCGACAAGGATCGCGGCTTCCTGAAGGCCGGCGGCGTCTTCGACGACGACCAGATCGACAGCTATATCGAACTGAAAATGGCGGAAGTGATGCGCTTCGAAATGACCCCGCATCCGGTCGAATACGACATGTACTATTCGGTGTAAGAGCCACTGGGATAGCGTTACAGAGCCCTTGAGGGACTACCCCTTCAAGGGCTTTTTTGCTGTCCTCGACGCTCCCGAGGAGCGTCGCGACATCATTGCTTTTCAAGGATTGCTTGGCCGTGGCCGGCACGCGGCAAGGCGGAAGCCGAAATTCAGGGTCGCGACAGATTATTGCGGGCCGTTGGCGGATTGCTCCAAAGCGCATCGGTCGCCAGGAGCGAGCGGCACACTGCCTCAGGCTGCAATGCCCGCTCGTCCGGCGCCCCCGCCAATGCCGTCGTTCACGAAACCCCCGCCCCGTTCGAACAGCATTGCTTGGCGTAACCCCATGGCCACGAATACGCATGCCGCGACATGGTATGTCAACGCACCGGAGGAATCGCAGGAATCGGCGATTTCCTTGTATGAACAGTGGCTTATAGAAGGGTTTGTTGGTGTACGGATGAGCCGGAAACAGGCAGTTTTCCGGGCTTTTTCACCATATCCAGAAACGCAATCCATTGATAACGGCCGCGGTATGCCGGCCAAAAGCCCCTTCATTTGCTGAAGCTGGCTCGACCTTTTCAGTCTGACTTTTTTTGGGTGTATTCAAGTCGCTGCCGTTCGATCGGCTTTGACAGACCTTCGGTGCCTTTTCCGCCCACTCGCTGTCAAAGTGGCATCTCCGAAGCGAGTCTGTCCGCATGAGTGAGCGCGAGGGTATCGGTCAGCCCGGCAGCGAGTGGCGCCTATCGGCGACGAGGGCCGGCTCTTGCATCGGCATCGTCGCCACCGACGCACCACTTTTGCTTCGCCGGGCGAGAGAGATGCCACCACTCGCAATATAACGAAAAAAGCCCCGACGCGGAGCGCCAAGGCTTTTTTCTGTACTGCAAGGACCTTGCGATCCACCCGAGATATAGGTCAGGCGGCGGCCGAAACAGCCGCTGTCGAAACTTGCGATATCGTCTTCAGGATCTGCGAAGCGATCTGGTAGGGGTCGCCTTGCGAGTTCGGACGACGGTCTTCCAGATAGCCCTTGTAGTCGTTCTTGACGAAGGAGTGCGGCACGCGGATCGAAGCGCCACGGTCCGCGATGCCGTAGCTGAACTTGTTCCACGGCGCGGTCTCATGCTTGCCGGTCAGACGCTTGTCGTTGTCGGGACCGTAGACGGCGATGTGGTCCATCAGGTTCTTGTCGAACTGCGCCATCAGCGATTCGAAATACGCCTTGCCGCCGACTTCGCGCATATAGGCGGTCGAGAAATTGGCGTGCATGCCCGAGCCGTTCCAGTCGGTATCGCCGAGCGGCTTGCAGTGGAATTCGATGTCGATGCGATATTTTTCGGTGAGACGCAGAAGCAGGTAGCGAGCAATCCACATCTGGTCGGCGGCTTTCTTGGAGCCTTTGCCAAAGATCTGGAATTCCCACTGGCCCTTGGCCACTTCGGCGTTGATGCCTTCATGGTTGATCCCGGCGGCAAGGCAGAGGTCGAGATGATCCTCGACGATCTGGCGTGCGACATCGCCAACGTTCTTGTAGCCGACGCCGGTGTAGTACGGACCCTGCGGGGCGGGATAACCGCTCTCCGGGAAGCCGAGCGGGCGGCCGTCCTTGTAGAAGAAATACTCCTGCTCGAAGCCGAACCAGGCACCCTCGTCGTCAAGAATAGTGGCGCGCTTGTTCGATGCGTGCGGCGTCACGCCGTCAGGCATCATGACTTCGCACATGACCAGCACGCCGTTGGTGCGGGTCGGATCCGGATAAACCGCGACCGGCTTCAGCACGCAGTCGGAGCTGTGGCCCTCGGCCTGCATCGTGGAGGAGCCATCGAAGCCCCAAAGCGGTAACTCCTCGAGCGTCGGGAATTCGGCGAACTCCTTGACCTGCGTCTTGCCGCGCAGATTGGGGACCGGGGTGTATCCATCGAGCCAGATATACTCGAGCTTGTATTTCGTCATTCTAGCCTCTCGTTGCTTGTTCACCGAACACCAGACGGCGTCGACACGGGTCCGCCGTCGGCAGCCGGCGCTGCCAATTAATAAAATGCAATTCGTATGCCACTCCGGTGTCGGCCGGTGCGGCAAAATGACAGGGAGATGAGGGCGGATTTGTTGAGCCACCTCATCAATGGGTCAAGATCAGTCAAACATCAATTTTGCATATATATTAGGCAGATAATGATCTTTTCGTAGGCATATTGCCTAAAGGAATCGCAAGACCTATGTTGTGGCGAGACTGAATCGACAAGCTCCCGAAGAAGAAAGGAGAGCGCCCATGGAAGTCGCCCCTTCCCGTCCGTCGGCAACAATCCTGATGTTCCCGCTGGCAGCGCGCAGGCCTGCCTTAAATTTAGGCGCCAAGGCCAAATTCGCGGCAGAGCTTGCCGCGCTTCGCGGCGAGCACGCCGATTCCGATGGCTGGTACCACGAAGCCGCCGTCGAGGAAGAGAATTCGCAGCGGAAGAGCTGACGCCTTCAGCATCGAGTTTGCATGAAAAAGCCCGGCGCGATCGCTCGCGCCGGGCTTTTTATTCATATCGGCGATCGACTACTCCTTGGTCCGCAGATCGGTCCCAAGCGTATCCTTGACGAAGATCATGCCGATGATCAGCGTCATCGCGGCGATGACCACCGGGTACCAGAGTCCATAGTAGATATCGCCCTTGTACGCGCTGAACGCGAACACGATCGCGGGCAGCAGTCCGCCGAACCAGCCATTGCCGATGTGATAGGGCAGCGACATGCCGCTGTAGCGGATGCGGGTCGGAAACATCTCGACCAGGATCGCCGCGATCGGTCCGTAGACCATGGTCACGTAGAGGACCAGGATGAACAGGATGCCGATGACCTGCGCCCAGTTGACTTGTGCGGGATCGGCAAACATCGCGAACGCACCCGCTGCCGGAATGGAGTAGACGGTCACCTCAGGGGCGCCGGCCGCCTCATCCTTGGTCAGCACCTTGTCCTTGATCGCCTGCTCGACCGGAACCGTTGCCTTCTCGCCGCCACGGATGGCCGCGGTATCGAGCTTCAGTTCCGGATTGGCGGCGACGAAGGCGTCGAGCTTCTGGTCGGCGACCTTGGCGGCAGCGCGCTTCAGCGGATAACCGCCGTCCTGAAGAGCCATGTTAACCGACTTCTTGAAGACGGTGTCGCTTGCAGCCTTCTTGTCGCCAGCGGCCGCCGCGTCATAGGACGTCACGGTCTCGTTGCCGATCTTGACGGTTGCCGCCGTGCCGGCCGCCGCTGTCGAAACGATATCGTAAGGCACCGAGTTCTTGGAAAGGAAGTCGGTTGCGATATCGCAGGACGTCACGGGTACGCGTGTTCCGGTCGGATTGAACTGGAAGTTGCAGTCTCCAGGGGCTGCTGTCACCGTGGCGCGCGTGTTCTGTTGCGCGGTGGCGAGAGCCGGGTTGGCGGCCCAGGTCAGTGCCTTGAACAGCGGGAAGGTGGTGACGACCGCCAGCGCAAGGCCAGCCATGATGATCGGCTTGCGGCCGATCTTGTCGGACAACCAGCCGAAAAAGACGAAGAAGCCCGTGCCGAGCGCGAGCGCAATGGCGATCATGATGTTGACCGACTGCGCATCGACCTTGAGCACATTGGCCAGGAAGAACAGCGCGTAGAACTGGCCGTTGTACCAGACGACGGCCTGGCCGGCGGTCAGGCCGAACAGCGCGAGGATCGCGATCTTGGCATTTTTCCACTGGCCGAAGGCTTCAGACAGCGGCGCCTTGGAACTCTTGCCCTCCTCCTTCATGCGCAGGAAGGTCGGCGATTCCGAGAGCGACAGACGGATCCAGACCGAAATCGCGAGCAATACGGCTGAAACGATGAAGGGAATGCGCCAGCCCCAGGCCGCGAACGCCTCCTTGCTCAAGGAGTTCTGCACGATCAGGATGACGATCAGCGACAGGAAAAGGCCGAGCGTCGCGGTCGTCTGGATCCATGACGTGTAGAAGCCGCGCCGATCGTCGGGCGCATGTTCGGCGACATAGGTCGCGGCACCGCCATATTCACCACCAAGCGCCAGGCCCTGCAGCATGCGCAGCGCGATCAGCAGGATGGGCGCCGCGATACCCCAGGTCTCGGAACCGGGAAGCAGGCCGACCAGAAAGGTCGAAAGGCCCATGATCATGATGGTCATTAGAAACGTGTATTTGCGGCCGACGAGATCGCCGATGCGGCCGAACACCAGCGCGCCGAAGGGACGCACGATGAAACCGGCGGCGAAAACCAGCAGCGTGAAGATGTAGCGGGTACTTTCGGGAAACGAGTTGAAGAATGTCGTGCCGATCGCGGCCGCCAGCGCGCCATAGAGATAGAAATCGTACCATTCGAAAACCGCGCCCAGCGAGGAAGCGAAGATGACTTTCTTCTCTTCCCGCGTCATGCCGCGGCTCGTTCCGCCGGCGGTCGATGCCATTGCCATTGAGTTATCCTCCCGTGAGACCCAGTCCTCGATGCTGTGCGCCAACGTCCGCGTTCTCCTCCGAACGCGGACTCACAAAACGCAGCCAACACAGGAAAAATGGCAGAAAGCGCCGGGGAAAGGCACCGCGACGATGGGATTATGACTTTCGTATTAGGTGCAGTGCGAAGGCGGGCGTCGCGCTCAGGCCCGCAGCGCTTCAAGCAGACTGACGGCGGCCATCATGTCGCGTTTGCGGGCGGCGCGGCGCGCGACGGCTTCGGCGTCCTGTCCCCACTGCGCGATCTGCCAATCCTCGTCGACATGGCCGGCGGCCCAGGCCTCCTCGCCGTCGAGCGCGCCGAAATCGACGGCGAGCGCCAGCAGTGCGGAGCCGGTCAGCGATGTCATGACATGAATGGCGGCCAGGCGCAGCGGCTCGGCGCGCTGCGCCAAATGGCTGCCCAGCACGGCAATGGTCTCGCGCGGCTGCTCGACATGGATGATACCCTCGGCAAGGTTGAAGCGAGCCCCAAGCGAAGCACGGGCCCAGTCGATGACGGGATCCCACTGCTCGTTCTGCCGCTCGACCAGCCCTTGCGGGGCGTCGGCGCGATAGCAGAGCATATCTGACGAGGCAAAGCGCAGTACGTCTTCCAGCACGGCCTGCGGGTCGGTTGCGACGCCGTCAATGGCGGTGTTGGCCAGCCGCATCACCGGCATCGTCACCGGATTGATCGTCTCGCCCTGCTGCGCGAACTCATCGGCGACCAGCGCCGCGGCCGCCTCGGTCGGCAGCGCCAGCAGTGCCTTGCCCGGGGTGCGCACAGGCTTGCCGTCGAGATGGACGGCAAAGCCACCTTCCACCGGCGCGACCGACACCTCCTTGTAGAAGCGCCTGGGAAGCGGCGTCTTCATCTGAATCTGGGCGCGACGCACCGGATCCGGGTCGGAGAGATATTTGCCCGCTTCGAGGTCGTTGAGGATATCGCGCATAAAAATCTCTTTCAAACCGGCGTCAGCTTGCGCGCCGGCCGGTTGACGATGATCAGGCCGGCCGCAATCAAGCCAAGTGCCAGGAAAATGCGAATGGTCAGCGGCTCGTTCAAGATGATCGCCCCGGACAAAACACCGAAAACCGGCGACAGGAAGGTGAAACTGGACAAGCCGGAGGCGGGATAGCGGCGTAGCAACCAGAACCACAGTACGTAGGTGAAAGCGACGATGTAGATCGCCTGGAAAAGCAGCGCCAGTGTCGGCAGCAAGGAGGGATCCCGGACCGGCGGCCCGGCGAGAGGCAGCACCAGCACGCCAACGATCGCCGCGCCGGCGAGTTGGTAGAGCAGCAGCTTCTCCGCACTTGCCTCGACCAGTTTCGAGCGCTTGATGAGGATATTTGTCAGGGCCCAGAAGAATCCGGAGCCCAGGCTCAGCAGGTCGCCGAACAACATGTCACCACCCCCGCCGAGTTTATCGGAAAAGACGGCGGCAAGCCCCGCGAAGGCCAATAGCAGGCCAAGGAACTTGCGCATGGTGATCTGCTCGCCGAGCAGAAAGTGACCGCCAATCAGCATCCAGAACGGCATCGAGTTGACGAGCAGCGTGTTGCGGGCAACCGTCGTGTGCTCCAGGCCGACATAAAGACAGAGGAATTCGATGCCGAACAGCACGCCGACCGCGATGCCGGCAAGCAATGTGCCGTCGTGCGCGAACAGCGCTACGCCGCGCCAGCGGCACCAGAGAAAAACACAGAGCCCACCGATGATCGAGCGCGCGATCGACAGGAAAACGGGGTCGTAGCCGGCGTAGGAAATCTTGGCGGCAACGTAGTTCAGCCCCCAGGAAAAGGTCAGACCGACCATGATGGCGGCGGCGGCCATATCGATTGTGTCGCGCCGATCAAGCGCGTCGGCGGCGCCGCTCACGGTCAATCCTCCGCGCTGGCGTCGTCGAAGCCGATCAGGTTCCAGCTCTGGCGCATATGCGGCGGCATCGGCGCGGTGACGTCGATGACGCCCTTGTCGGGATGCGGGATGATGATGCGGCGCGCGTGCAGATGCAGGCGGTTTTGAATGCCGCCGGGAAAATCCCAGTTGGTGTCGGCCTCGAAGTATTTCGGGTCGCCGATGATCGGGCAGCCAATATAGGCGGCATGGACGCGAAGCTGGTGGGTGCGGCCCGTATAGGGCTCCATCTCCAGCCATGTCATGGTCTGCGCCGCCTGCTCGATGATACGGTAGTAAGAGACCGCGTGGTCGGCACCCTTTTCGCCATGCGCGGCAATGCGCACGCGGTCGCCGTCGGGCGTCGGCTCCTTGATCAGCCAGGTCGATATCTTGTCCTCGCGCTTGGGCGGCACGCCCTTGACCAGTGCCCAGTACGTCTTCTTGGTTTCACGAGCGCGAAATGCTTCCGACAGCTTCATGGCGGCCAGCCGGGTGCGGGCGACGACCAGCACGCCCGACGTGTCACGGTCGAGGCGATGCACCAGCCGCGGCTTCTCGCCCTTCTGGTTGCGCCAGGCTTCCAGCATGTCATCGACATTGCGCGTGACGCCGGAACCGCCCTGAACGGCGAGGCCGGCCGGCTTGTTGAAGACGAAGACCTTCGGGTCCTCGTGGATCAGCATCTTGGCGAGTACATCGGCGTCGCCCTGGTTGCGGATCGAGTGGCCGGTGAGCGCGCTCTCACCCTTCTTGTCCACCTCGAGCGGCGGAACGCGCACCATCTGGCCAGGCTCGACACGGGTGTCGGCCTTGACCCGACCGCCATCGACACGGATCTGGCCGGAGCGCAGCAGTTTCTGCAGGTGGCCGAAGCCAAGTCCTGGAAAATGGGTCTTGAACCAGCGATCGAGCCGCATGCCCGCCTCGCCGGCCTCCACCGTGATCTGTTCAACGCCTGCCATGTCTTTTTCGCTTATCCGTTTCCCGAGCAGGGCTCTTGGCCCGCTGCGTTTGGCGCGGCAATAGCACTAATGCTCGCCGCCCAAAACCATAAAGCATGCCATGGTGTGCTTTATGGCAGGCTTCTTGCGAGCCAAAGTCCCAGAAACAGGGCAATGATCGCGCCAATGACGCTTGCAAGCGCATAGCCAAACGCCGGCAGCGTGGCGCCCCGCTCCCACAGTGTCGCGAAGTCGAGCGAAAAGGCCGAGAAAGTGGTGAAGCCGCCGAAGATGCCGGTGGCGACGAAGAGTCTGAGCTCGTTCGATCCGCCGCGGCGCGCCAGGGTGGCGATGAACAGCCCCATGGCAAAGGAGCCGATGATGTTGATCGCCATCGTGCCCCAGGGATAGTTGGGGCCGACGAGGCGCAGCGCGCCCATATTGGTCAAATAGCGGATGCCGGCACCAAGCCCGCCACCGACAACGACAAGAAGCAGATTGAACATAGCCGTTACTGCCCCTGCGAAGGCGCCGGCGTCAATCCCTTGAAGCCGGTGACGCCGCCCCGGAGAGGGGACGGACGGTCGACCGCGTCAGGAACCGCCTTTCGCGGCCATTGTCGAGCGAGAACATGCCGCCCCTGCCTGGCACCACGTCAATGCCCGGCACCACCTCAATGATGAGATCGGTGTGCTTCCACGCCGCCATAGCGCTGTAGGACGATGGTCCTAACCGCGACGCCGCGGCTTGCCAGGAGCGGACAGCCGCGCGGCCGTCACCAGTCAGGCGTCGCCCAGTCCGGATATTTTTTCCTGAACTCACCGTAGAGAGTATCGACTTCAGCCGCGCTGACCGGGCGAACCTGCTCATAAAGGTAACCGTTGAAGCCTCCGGACAACCGATATGCGCCAATGCGCCTGTATGCGGCGCCGACACCCGTGCCTGCGAGTATCTGCTGGTCGGGGATCGTTATGCAGAGCTGCGCTCCCGCCTGCAGATGCACCACAGGCGGATCGGTCACGACGGCATATCTGGATTTCAACGCTCTCGGTCCGAATCTGTCGCGGCTGTCAACTTGGCAAGTCCACTCGATGTGAGCGGACAGATGGCCATCCATGCCGACCAACATCCAGTCGTTCATGACCAAATCGGACGCAAATACGGAAAAGCGATCCTCAGGGCCCATCCTGCCGAGAAGGTCGCCGATAAGGCGACGATACTCCGGCTGATTGTCCAGGTGCAGAGGAAGTGTAGCTTCCCTGGCAAAGACGTAACTGATCGGAGCCAGCGCCTGACGCCCAACTGGAAAGAAAGTGCCCAAAAATGCACATCCAGCCAAGACGGCAATGGCGGCAACCGACCATCGCGACCTCAATGCCGGCATCGAAACGATTGCAACGATTGCTTGGGCATATGCGGGAAAAAGCCAAAGAAACATCGGTATTGAGTGATGGCGATCTGGATCCTGCGTTCGGGTAAAAAGGAAAAAAGTCAGTGCAGAGGCGGCGGCGCAAAACAAGGCAAAGTGGTTGCGGCGTACTATTGAAAAATAAAGGCCCAACGCTACGAGTAACCAGTTCGCAAAACTGATCCTGGCTCCTACCTGGCCAAGTTGCGAGAGCAAGTCGGTCTTGTATCCGGCGTAGAGGTCACCGTAGTTGGTCCCCAGGATCTTGAGTATGAGGGGCGCCTGGAAAATCCATGCGGCTCCGGCGATAGCGGCAAGCGCACACATGCCCCCCAGGACCGCATTCCGGAGCGCGGCGAAGTCTCGGTCTTTTGCGATCCGCAACAAACAAAAGAAGACCGCGGAAATCGCGAGCGCGACGGCGGAATATGCGTACCAGCGGCGCAGCATGAATGCCAACCAGACATATGCCCCGACGCGTATGCCACTGACCACGGGCTCGCGGGTGAGGAATTTTGATTTCCAGAAAAAATAGGTCGCCGCGACAAGCGCCAAGGAACCACCGACATCGGGCATCCCACGAAGTGTCGCGGCCCAGAACGGCGTGTACAGAAGGGCCGCAATCAACACGGCGAGCCAGCTTTGCGACGAGCGCGTTTCGGCTATCGCCTCCAGATAGCTCAGTCTTCCCACAAAGAGCGCGGTGGGGACCAAATAGACCACGACTATCGCCGCGACGTATGAAAGCCTCGAGCCGCCAAAGAATATGTGAAACGGCATCAGCGGCGCCAGAGCCGCCACACTGTAATCATCCGCCTTGATGGACGCCCTCAACTGACGCAGCCATTGGACCGGCTCCTGGACCAGAAATTCGCCTTGCTGGTTGAATGCCTTGAAATAGGCGTCGAAATCCCAATAATAAACGGGATCTTCCAGATTTATATATGCCGCGGTAATGGCTACGCACAGCAACGCGCTACAAACGTAAAGCGCGAACCAAAATCTAAAATTTCTGAAACTTTCCACCCAAGCCACCGAGGAAAATAGACTCAACCGATCAAGCGCGAACATTAGCGATACCGCGAATAATATTCGCCGCTCGGAATAGAACCTTCAAATTCGCATAATCATCATAGGGTGCATACTTTAATGCATTGTCACCACAAGGATTGACGACGCGACCGGAAAGCCGTCGCAGGCATGGTGGCGACGCGCGAGGGAAATGACGCGCCAGGCAAAGCGCGCCAGAATGCCGCCGGCGGCGCCGGCAGCATGACAGCTTTTACCTCAGGTGGTTTCGACCTTCTTTGGCTTGGAGGAGCCAATCATCTTCCAGTTCTTGTAGAACATCGAGTTGATGCGCTCGACGCTCACCGAAACAACCGCAAGCATGCCTGCGATCAGGCCCGGGAATGGCGACGGCCTGATAATGTCCATGAACACGCAGTAGCGGCGGCCATCATACTCGTTGACCGAGCGGTGCAGCAGCGTGTCGTCGAAAATGTAGAGCGGATTGTCATGCCAGTAGTTCCTGGCGTTGTTGCACTCGACGAAAACCTCCGCCTTTACGGGCAGCAGATTGTAGAGAATGCGCAGGCTGAGCCGTAGCGGCCCGAAATGCCAGGAGGTCGATTCCTTGCCCCTGAAAACCGAAACGGCAATGGTCTTGATGTATTTGAAATCCTTGTTGAATTCAGCGACGTTGTCGATCCGGTGCTTGCCGTACCATTGATAGACATACATGCCGCGGCGGCCGGTGCCGAAATTGGCGTCGATATCGGCGATGATCTCGTCCTTGCGCGCCTTGAAGACATCCAGGACCTCGTTGACCTCACGCTGATAGTCGGCGGGAAACTGCTCCAGCTTCCACACGCCGGGGTTCCTGTAGCACAGGAGATCGACCAGCAGGTTGAAGGGTGAGAGCAACCAGGTAAAGAGCCCATTGCCAAGGAAATAGCCGCTGAACAGCGCCAGATCCTTCCTTTGGTTGCGCAGCACGTCGATCAGGCCACAGACGATGAAGATCGTCGTCAGGATCGGAATGAAATAGAAGCCAAGGGCGAGAAGCGGGATGGCAATGGCGAATTTGCGAAGGGATTTGCGAAGGGTTTTTGTCATTTTTCCACGCGCGAAGCGCGATCCTGTTGCGAATGAGGTGCCCAAATCATGGCAACGGCCACCGCCCGACCGTGCGCCTTGATAAGGTTTTTTGGGTCACCGCACAACGGCCATGGTGTCTGGCCGGGCTGGCTGCCTGGTGGAGCCCGCCGGGCAGTCAATGCACTGCCGGCAAGCCAAGCTCGTCCCATTTGTCCCTGGCCACGGGATCACCGACCAGGAATTCAAAGCCAATGACGCTTTCGCCGTTCTGCGCGAGCTGGCATTTGAACTTCAGACTGTACCAGTTTTTACGGCTGCGAAAAGCCGCGCCAGCAGCGGCGATCGTCGTGCCTGTGATTTTTTCCTCGGCGGTTGCGTAGGGCACCACGCGCTCCGGCTGGAAATCCGCGCGCCATTGGCGGATCTGATCCATGGCTTCCAGATTGCATAGCTGCACCATGCGCTCGTCGGACGCGAAGGTCTCGAGATCGGCGCGGGCTTGCCTGCTACGCGGATCGGCGAGCGTCTTGGCCGACAACATCCGCGTCGGACGAATCATGGCGGGCGCGGCGGGAGACTGGGGAGCGCTTGGCGTCGGAGCCGGCGCCTCGGGCATGGGCGCGCTGGGCGCCGCTTCGGCGGGCGGTGAAGGCTGTCTTGTCGAAGCCTCGAACTGCTGTTGCGTCAGGATATCTACCGAGACGCGCTCCTCCTCGGGCCGGATCGGAGGTTTCGGCACTGGTATCAACATGACCGTGGCGGCGAGCAGTGCGTGCAGGAGAACCGAAGTGGAAATGCCCCAGGGCGAGGCCTCGTTTCGCACCGCCAAGGCCACCGGGCTCCGCAAGCCGACTATTCCCGCTCTTTGCGCAGCTTTGCCCAATAGTCGAGCCGCTTCCTGATATCGCGTTCGAAACCGCGCTCAGGCGGATCATAAAAGGTCTGGCGGCCCATCTTCTCCGGAAAATAGTCCTGCCCCGAAAAGGCGTCCGGCTCGTCATGATCGTAGCGATAGCCGGCGCCGTAATCCTCTTCCTTCATCAGCTTGGTCGGCGCATTGAGGATGTGCTTCGGAGGCAGCAGCGAGCCATGTTCCTTCGCGGCCCGCGTGGCTGCCTTGAAGGCGGTATAGACGGCGTTGGATTTGGGTGCCGTGGCGAGGTAGACGGTGGCCTCGGCGAAGGCGAGTTCGCCCTCCGGGGATCCCAGATAATCGTACGCGTCCTTGGCGGCGTTGGCGACGACCAGCGCCTGCGGATCGGCAAGGCCGATGTCCTCCATCGCCATGCGCACCAGCCGGCGGCCGAGATAGAGCGGATCCTCGCCGGCGTCGAACATGCGCGCGAGATAGTAGAGCGCGGCATCGGGATCCGAGCCGCGCACCGACTTGTGCAGCGCCGAGATCAGATTGTAGTGGCCGTCCTGGCCCTTGTCGTAGATCGGCGCGCGGCGCTGGACGATGCGTTGCAGCCCTTCGGGATCGAATATCTCGCCAGGTTTGGCCGCGCGCCAGACTTCCTCGGCCAGCGTCAGGGAGGCGCGTCCGTCGCCATCGCTCATGCGAATGAGCATCGTGCGCGCTTCGTCGTCGAGCGGAAGCGCCCTGCCCTCGGTCTCCTCCGCGCGCGTCATCAGCTTGGCGATACTGTCTTCGCCGAGCGAATGAAAAACCATGACCCGCGCGCGCGACAACAAGGCCGCGTTGAGTTCGAAGGATGGGTTTTCGGTCGTGGCGCCGACCAGGACGACCGTTCCATCCTCCATGACGGGGAGGAAAGAATCCTGCTGGGCACGGTTGAAACGATGGATCTCATCGACGAAGAGCAGCGTCTGGCGGCCGTTGGCGCGGCGCAGCTTTGCTGCTTCGAACACTTTCTTGAGGTCGGCGACGCCTGAGAACACCGCCGATATCTGCTCGAAAGCAAGGCTGGTTTCGCCGGCAAGCAACCTTGCCACCGTGGTCTTGCCGGTGCCTGGCGGCCCCCAGAAGATCATCGATCCCAGCGAACCGGAACCGATCAGCCGGGTCAGCGCGCCATCTGGTCCCGTCAGATGCTCCTGGCCGACGACCTCGCCAAGATTTTTCGGCCGCAACCTGTCGGCCAGCGGCCGCCCGGGCGGCACCTTCTCCGGTTCGTCAACGCTGAACAGATCGGCCATCTATGTCTTCAGCTTGGGGATGTCATCCGGTTGGAGCACGGTCCCTCTGGATTGAACTCAGTAACGCAACACCTGGCGCAGTATCTGCCCGCCGCGTTCGACGGTAAAGCGCCACCAGCGCGTATCCTGCTGGGCAACCTGCGCCAGCGTCGCGGCGGTGTCGATGCTGGTGCCGTTGACCTCGCGCACGATGTCGCCCGGCTGGAAGCCGAAATCGGCGGCCGGCGAATCACGGTTGATGTCGATCACCGTCACGCCCTTGAGATCGGTGCGCAGGCCGAGCTTCTGGGCCAGCCGCGGCGACAGTTCCGACACCTTGGCGCCCGAGAACGGGCTGCGGCCATGCAGCGTCACTTCCGAGGCTTTCGCACCTTCCGGCGCACGTTCCAGGGCGATGTCCATCGCCGCCTGCTGTCCCTTTGTCAGGATCGCGAAATTCGCCTTGGTGCCGATCGACAGCGTCGCCATCCGATAGTCGAGCGCTTCGATGCTTTCGACCCCCTTGCCATTGACCTGCAGCACGACATCGCCGGGCTTCAGTCCGGCTTTACCGGCGGGACCTGTCGCTTCGACCGACGACACCAGCGCCCCGGTCGGCTTTTCCATGCCGAGCGATTCGGCGATCTGCGGCGTCACCGCTTCGAACTCGGCGCCGATATAGGGCCGCTCGAAGAAATCGAGGCCGGCCTTGGCCGCATCGGCGAACGCCCGCACCATGTTGGCGGGGATGGCGAAACCAATGCCGATCGAACCGCCGCTGCGGCTGTAGATGGCGGTGTTGATGCCGACAAGCTGGCCGCCCATGTTGATCAGCGCGCCACCGGAATTGCCTGGATTGATGGCGGCGTCCGTCTGGATGAAATAGCCCGAATCCGAAACGCCGATATGGCTGCGCGCAAGGGCCGAAACGATGCCGCTGGTGGTGGTCTGGCCGACGCCGAACGGATTGCCGATGGCCAGCACCAGGTCGCCGACCTCCAGCGCGTCGGAATCGCCGATGGCGATGACCGGGAACGGCTTGTCGGATTCGATCTTGAGCACCGCAAGGTCGAGTGTCTCGTCCTTCAGCATCACCTTGCTGGTGAATTCGCGCCCGTCGGCGGTCGCCACCTTGACCTCGTCGGCATTCTTGATGACGTGGAAATTGGTGACGATGACACCGCTTGGGTCAACCAGCACGCCCGAGCCCAGCGATGACTGCGCACGCGGCTGCGCGCGGCCGAAGAATTCCTCGAAGAACGGATCGCCATCGAAAGGCGATGTGACCTTGGCTGTCTGGGAGGCATAGACGTTGACCACGGCGGGCGCCGTTTGCTTGACCAGCGGCGCGAAGGAAAGCTGGACCTCCTCGCGGCCGAAGGGCACGCGCTTGTCTGGACCTGAAGTAGCGTTCTCGCCTTCGACGCCATGCAGCAGGTCTGTCAGCACGTCGGAGAGCCCTGGATCGGCGGGCTTGGCGGCGTCCTCGGCCAGCGCCTGCCGGGCTGCCGGTGCGGCTGCAAACACCATGAAGGCGCAGAGCAGAACAAGGGACAGTCTTTTGGCGCGCATTGCGAATCCTCCAAGCGAGTTCGGGCGCATTGTCCCGACGAATGTGCAAAATGAAAGGCTAAGCCGCTGAAGTCTGAATATTTTCGCCTGAAAGCAGCCAGCCGGGCCAGGAAATGCTGGCAATATGGCCATACGCGATGTCTGGACAAGAAAAAGGGGCCCGCGGGCCCCTTGAACTCTTCCGAAAAAATCGTGGCTTATGCGGCCGCGGCGTCTTCGTTGCTGCCTTCGGCTTCAAGCCGGGCGCGGTCGCCGGCGCCCTTGGCCTCGGTGTCGCGGTCAACGAATTCGATGACCGCCATCGCGGCATTGTCGCCGTGACGGAAGCCCGCCTTCATGATGCGCAGATAGCCGCCATTGCGGTTGGCGTAGCGCGGGGCGATGGTGTCGAACAGGCGCTTGACGACGCCTTCATTGCCGATCTGGGCGATCACCTGACGGCGGGCGTGCAGGTCGCCGCGCTTGCCGAGCGTCACCAGCTTCTCGACGATCGGACGCAGGTCCTTCGCCTTCGGCAAGGTGGTGACGATCTGCTCGTGCTCGAGCAGCGACACGGCGAGGTTGGCGAACATCGACTTGCGATGGCTGATGCTGCGGGCGAAGCGGCGGCCTTTGAAACCGTGGCGCATGGCTCTTTTCCTTCTTCAGTTGTTCAAGAGGCCGCGGCCCCTGATGGTTTTCCGCATGACCGTCGGATCGGGCGGCCCACGCCGCCGATCCTTGGAATTCATGCTCAATATTGGTCTTCGTAACGCTTGGCGAGGTCTTCGATGTTTTCCGGCGGCCAGTCCGGCACTTCCATGCCGAGATGGAGGCCCATGGCCGCCAGCACTTCCTTGATCTCGTTCAGCGACTTGCGGCCGAAGTTCGGGGTGCGCAGCATCTCGGCTTCGGTCTTCTGGATCAGATCGCCGATATAGACGATGTTGTCGTTCTTCAGGCAGTTGGCCGAACGCACCGAAAGCTCGAGTTCGTCGACCTTCTTGAGCAGCGCCGGGTTGAAGGCGAGCTCGGTGACGGCTTCGGCGGCGACTTCCTTCTGCGGCTCGTCGAAGTTGACGAACAGGCCAAGCTGGTCCTGCAGGATGCGAGCGGCGAAAGCCACCGCGTCCTCGCCCGAGATCGAACCGTCGGTCTCGATGGTCATGGTCAGCTTGTCATAGTCGAGAACCTGGCCCTCGCGGGTGTTCTCGACCTTGTAGGAGACCTTCTTGACCGGCGAATAGAGGCTGTCGACCGGGATCAGGCCAATCGGCGCGTCCTCGGCGCGGTTGCGCTCGGCCGGCACGTAGCCCTTGCCGGTGTCGACGGTGAATTCCATGCGGATTTCAGCGCCTTCGTCCAGCGTGCAGATGACGTGGTCGGGGTTGAGGATCTCGACGTCGCCAACCGTCTGGATGTCGCCGGCCAGAACCGCACCCGGGCCCTGCTTGCGAACGACCATGCGCTTGGGGCCATCGCCTTCCATGCGGATGGCGATTTCCTTGATGTTGAGGACGATGTCGGTCACGTCCTCGCGCACACCGGCGATGGACGAGAATTCATGCAGAACGCCGTCGATCTGAACGGCGGTGACCGCCGCACCGCGCAGCGAAGACAGAAGCACGCGGCGCAGCGCGTTGCCGAGCGTCAGGCCGAAACCACGCTCGAGCGGCTCGGCGACCAGCGTGGTCAGCGTCTTCTTCTTCGACGAGAACTCGATCTTGTTCGGCTTGATCAGTTCCTGCCAATTTTTCTGGATCATGATGCTTTCCTTCCGTTGACCCGCCACCATCCAATCGTGGCGGGCGACCTGGAATACCGTGGAGGAACGCCTTTGGGGCGTTCACGCGGCGTTCGATAGTATTAGACGCGGCGCTTCTTGCGCGGGCGGCAGCCATTGTGCGGGATCGGCGTCACATCACGGATCGAGGTGATGGTGAAGCCGGCCGCCTGCAGGGCGCGCAGCGCCGATTCACGACCGGAGCCGGGTCCGCAGACCTCGACTTCGAGCATGCGCATGCCGTGTTCCTGGGCCTTCTTGGCGACGTCCTCGGCGGCCATCTGGGCGGCGAACGGGGTCGACTTGCGCGAACCCTTGAAGCCCTGGGCACCGGCCGACGACCAGGCGATCGAATTGCCCTGCGCGTCGGTGATGGTGATCATCGTGTTGTTGAAGGTCGAATTGACGTGGGCAACGCCCGACGAAATGTTCTTGCGTTCGCGGCGGCGAACACGTGCGGCTTCCTTGGCCATGGTAGTCCTTTCAGTTGATCTCTACACCGCCGTAATGCCAGCGGCTCCACCTGGAAAAGTGAGCAGTGAATTAGTGAGTAGTGACAGTGCAGGCATCAACGCCGCAATTCACTACCCACTACCAGCTACTCACTCTCTTACTTCTTCTTGCCGGCGATCGACTTGGCCGGGCCCTTGCGGGTACGTGCATTGGTATGGGTGCGCTGACCGCGAACCGGCAGCGAGCGGCGGTGACGCAGGCCGCGGTAGCAGCCAAGGTCCATGAGACGCTTGATGTTCATCGACACTTCACGACGCAGGTCACCTTCGACCTGGTAATCGCGATCGATGGTCTCGCGGATCTGCAGCACTTCCGCGTCGGTCAGCTGGTTGACGCGGCGCTCGGCGGGGATGCCGACCTTGTCGACGATCTCCTGGGCGAACTTCTTGCCAATGCCGTGAATGTACTGAAGCGCGATGACGACGCGCTTGTTGGTCGGAATGTTGACGCCGGCTATACGAGCCATGTTCTTCTCTTCTCCATGTGGACCGGACAACCTTCAACAAGGCAGATCCTGGCGCTGTTCAAATTACCCCGCGTCCGGTGGAGGCCGGCCCTTGCGGGAGTTTCCAGTTCAAAGCGACTGCCTTGCCCTTGCGGACAAGCAAAGTGCGCATCTGATAGGAGACGGGCCGCCATACCGCAGCGAACCGCCTCCGTCAAGCTTAATCTTTAGATTCCCTTACCGCGCCTTTGCGGCTGCCGCGAGCACGGTCTCGATCTCGGCGGTTACCGCGTCGATGCTGGCCATGCCGTCGACAGTCTTGAGCCTGCCCTTGGCGTAGTAGTAGCCGGTCAGCGGCGCGGTCTTCTTGTAGTACTCCCGCAGGCGCTCTTCGAACACGGCGGGATTGTCATCCTTGCGCACCGGCTGGCCGGCGGCTTTGGCATCCTCGGCGCGCTTGACGATACGGCCGACCAGGGCCCGGTCGTCGACGACGAGTTCGATGACCGTGTCGAGACCAATGCCGCGCTCCGAAAGCATCGATTCAACCGCATCGGCCTGCACCAGCGTGCGTGGGTAGCCGTCGAGGATGAACCCCTTGGCGCAGTCCGTCTGATCGATCCGTTCGGCGACGATGGCGTTGACGATGGCATCGGACACCAGTTCACCGGCATCCATCACCGCCTTGGCACGTTTGCCGACCTCGGTGCCGGCCTGGACGGCGGCACGCAACATATCACCCGTCGAGAGCTGGGGTATGCCGTGTTTTTCTACCAGTCTTTGTGCTTGTGTCCCCTTGCCCGCCCCTGGCGGCCCAAGCAAAATCAACCTCATCTGGCTTTCTTCCCCCCGCGCAGCTTCGACTTCTTGATCAGGCCTTCATACTGGTGCGCGATCAGGTGACCCTGAATCTGCGCAACCGTATCGAGCGTGACACTGACCACGATCAGAAGCGATGTGCCACCAAGGTAGAATGGTACGCCAGTCGCCGAGATCAGGAACTCCGGCAGCAGGCACACCAGCACCAGATAGATGGCGCCGACGACGGTGATGCGGGTGAGAACGTAATCGATATAATCGGCGGTGCGCTCGCCCGGGCGATAGCCCGGGATGAAGCCCGAATGCTTCTTGAGCTGGTCGGCGGTGTCCTTCGGGTTGAAGACAATCGCTGTGTAGAAGAAGGCGAAGAACACGATCATCGCCGCGTAGAATGCCATGTAGAGCGGCTGGCCGTGGCCAAGCGAGGCCAGGATGGTGCTGGCCCAGGCCGGCATGTTGGTCGTCTGCGAGAAGCCGGCGATGGTGGCCGGCAGCAGGAGCAGCGACGACGCGAAGATCGGCGGGATGACGCCCGACGTGTTGAGCTTGAGCGGCAAATGCGAGGTGTCGCCCTGGAACATGCGGTTGCCGACCTGGCGCTTCGGATACTGGATCAGCAGGCGGCGCTGGGCGCGCTCGAAGAAGACGATGAGCGCGATAACGACGATGGCCAGAACGATGATCGCCAGGATCAAGCCGGTCGACAGCGCACCGGTGCGGCCGAGTTCCAGCGTGCCGGAGATAGCATGCGGCAGGCCGGCGACGATGCCGGAGAAGATGATCAGCGAAATGCCGTTGCCGATGCCGCGCGCGGTGATCTGCTCACCGAGCCACATCAGGAACATGGTGCCGCCGACCAGGGTGACAACGGTCGAGATCCGGAAGAACATGCCGGGATCGCTGACGATGCCGTTGCCGTTCTCCAGGCCCACCGAAATGCCATAGGCCTGCACCAGCGCCAGAAGCACGGTGCCGTAGCGCGTGTACTGGTTGATGACCTTGCGGCCCTGTTCGCCTTCCTTCTTCAGCGCTTCCAGCGAGGGGATGACCGAGGTCATCAGCTGCATGATGATGGAGGCGGAGATGTAGGGCATGATGCCGAGCGCGAAGATGGCCATGCGCTGCACGGCGCCGCCGGCGAACATGTTGAACATGCCGAGCACGCCCTTGCTCTGCGAGGAGAAGGCCTGGGCGAAAGCGTCGGGATTGATGCCGGGAAGCGGGATGTAGGTGCCCAGACGATAGACGAGCAAGGCGCCGATGGTGAACCAGATGCGTTTCTTCAGGTCCTCCGCCTTGGCGAAGGCCGAGAAATTCAGATTCGAGGCTAGTTGTTCAGCAGCCGAAGCCATGCCTGATTCTCCGCTTGGTAACGCTTGATGGCCCGTGAGGTCAGGCGGCGCGTTTCACCGAAGCTCACGAGATAAGCTCCGGGCTGTAAACATGCAAGCGGCCGCGTTGACGCGGCCGCCCAATTGATCAGATCGAAGCACGTTTCGAGGGCAAAAACGAAATCATCCTTGCCCGATCGCGCTTCAAATCGCCGTTACTCGGCGGCGGCTACTTCAGGCAGCTTCACCGAACCGCCGGCCTTCTCGATCTTCTCGATCGCGGCCTTGGAAGCGCCGGCGACGTCGAAGGCGAGCTCGGCCTTGAGTTCGCCATCCGACAGCACGCGCACGCCATCCTTGACGCGACGGATGACACCGGCGGCGACAAGCGCCTCGGCCGTCACGGTTGCCTTGGCATCGAGCTTCTTGGCATCGACCGCTTGCTGGATACGGGCCAGCGAGACGACGACGAAGCTCTTGGCGAAGATGTTGTTGAAGCCACGCTTCGGCAGGCGCCGGTAGAGCGGCATCTGGCCGCCCTCGAAGCCGTTGACGGCAACGCCGGAGCGCGCCTTCTGGCCCTTGACGCCGCGACCGGCGGTCTTGCCCGAGCCGGAGCCGATGCCACGGCCGAGACGCTTCTTGGAATGCGTCGCGCCGTCCTTGTCACGCAGATCATTGAGTTTCATCTGGGTTCTCCTGCGCTTTGGCTCAGCCCTCGTCCACGACGCGGACGAGATGCTGGACGGCGGCGATCATGCCGCGCACGGAGGGCGTATCTTCCAGCGTGCGCTGCTTGTGCATCTTGTTGAGGCCGAGGCCGACCAGCGTGGCGCGCTGTTCCTTCGGGCGGCGGATCGGCGAACCGATCTGCTCAACGGTGATGGTCTTGGTTGCTTTCTTGGCCATGGTCAAAATCCCTGGTCAGATCGACTATTCTTCAGCCGCGACGGCGGTGCCGCGGCGGGCCTGAAGGGTCGAATACTTGATGCCGCGCGCGGCAGCCACATCCTTGGGATGCATCTGGCTCTTCAGCGCGTCGAAGGTGGCGCGAACCATGTTGTAGGGGTTGGACGACCCCATCGACTTGGCGACCACGTCATGCATGCCGAGCGTCTCGAAGACGGCGCGCATCGGGCCGCCGGCGATGATGCCGGTACCCTGCTTGGCGGCGCGCAGCAGCACGCGGCCCGCACCCCAGCGTCCCTCAACGTCGTGGTGCAGCGTGCGGCCCGAGCGCAGCGGCACGAAGATCATGTCGCGCTTGGCGGACTCGGTTGCCTTGCGGATGGCTTCCGGCACTTCGCGCGCCTTGCCGTGACCAAAGCCGACACGGCCCTTCTGGTCGCCGACGACGACGAGCGCGGCAAAGCCGAAGCGGCGGCCACCCTTGACGACCTTGGCGACGCGATTGATGTGGACGAGCTTGTCCACCATGCCGTCATCGCGCTCTTCACGCTCGCGGCCGCGGCCGCCTTCCCTACGTTCCTGTGCCATATCCTGTTCCTTGTTCTTTTCCGGAAGCACGGGTTGCTGATTGCCGATGCCGCTTTGGGTCATCAGCGGCGAAAAATCAGAAGCTCAGACCGCCTTCGCGGGCAGCCTCGGCCAGCGCCTTGACGCGGCCGTGATAGATGTACGGGCCACGGTCGAAAACGACTTCCTTGACGCCGGCCTTGGTGGCGCGCTCGGCGATCAGCTTGCCGATCGCGGCGGCGGCGGCGGTGTCGGCGCCGGTCTTGAGCGAACCCTTGAGGTCCTTCTCGAGCGTCGAGGCGGCTGCGATGGTGTGGCCCTTGGCGTCGTCGATCACCTGGACGTAGATGTTCTTCGACGTGCGGTGCACCGAAAGACGCGGGCGCTCGCCGGCGACCTTCTTGAGCTGGCGGCGGACGCGCTGCGCGCGGCGCTGGATGGCTTCCTTGGTACCCATGGTGTCTTCCTTGCCTTCAGAGTCGGGGGCCGCCATATGCGGTAGGCGAAGCGCCTCCCGCGACCGCTCCCCGCGGCGTTACATTTCCGTGGCTTGGTCCTGTCCGAAAAGTCCGTAACTTCCCAGGACCGAGCCGATTACTTCTTCTTGCCTTCCTTGCGGACGATCTTCTCGCCAGCGTAGCGGACGCCCTTGCCCTTGTAAGGCTCGGGACCACGGTATTCGCGGATCTCCGCGGCAACCTGGCCGACCTGCTGCTTGTCGATGCCGGCAACGGTGATTTCCGTCGGCTTCGGGACAGTGATCGTGATGCCGGCCGGCGTCTCGTAGACGACATCATGGCTGAAGCCAAGGGCCAACTGCAGGTTCTTGCCCTGCAAGGCGGCGCGATAGCCGACGCCGGTGATCTCGAGCTTCTTCTCGAAGCCGTCCTTGACGCCCTGCAGGATGTTGACGATCTGCGTGCGCGACATGCCCCATTTGGAGCGGGCGGTCTTGGTCTGGTCGCGCGGCTGGACAGCGATCTCGCTGCCTTCCATCTTGACCAGCACTTCGTCGTTCACGACGAACTTCAGCTCGCCCTTGGGGCCCTTCGCCGTCACGGTCTGGCCGTTGACGGTCGCGGTCACGCCCTGCGGCAGCGAAACGGGTTTCTTTCCAATACGAGACATCAGGTTGTCCTCGTCACTTCTCTTGTTTCAGGTCTCTGTCTTCGGAACGATCCGAAGACCGGATTCCAATTTGCGGTGAGCTGCCAGATCAGAAGATCTGGCAGAGGATCTCGCCGCCGACGTTCTGTTCGCGTGCTTCATGGTCGGCCATCACGCCCTTCGGTGTCGAAAGGATGGCGATGCCGAGGCCGTTGGCGACGTGCGGGATCGACTTGGCCGAAACGTAAACGCGGCGGCCGGGCTTCGAAACGCGGGCGATTTCGCGCACGACCGGAGCACCGTCGAAATACTTCAGCTCGATTTCGATCTCGGACTTGCCGTTGTCGAAGTCGGTCTGGCTGTAATCGCGGATATAGCCTTCAGCCTTCAGCACGTCGAGGACGCGGGTGCGCAGACGCGAGGCCGGGGTCGAGACACTCGACTTCTTGCGGCCATAGGCGTTGCGGATGCGGGTCAGCATATCGCCGAGAGGATCGCTCAATGACATGTTATGTCCTCCTTACCAGCTCGACTTGACCAGGCCCGGGATCTGGCCGTTGTTGCCGAGATCACGAAGCGCGATGCGCGATACTTTGAGCTTGCGATAGTAGGCACGCGGACGGCCGGTGACTTCGCAGCGGTTGCGGATGCGGATCTTGGCCGAGTTGCGCGGCAGGGCAGCAAGCTTGAGCTGAGCGCGGAAGCGCTCCTCCATCGGCTTGGACTGATCCATGATGATCGCCTTCAGGGCAGCGCGCTTGGGACCGTACTGGTCGGCAAGCTTGCGGCGCCTGTTGTTCTTCTCGACTGAGCTGGTCTTTGCCATTTCAGATTTTTCCTTTTCTCGCTGCCGTTACTGGCGGAAGGGGAAGTTGAAAGCCTTGAGCAATGCCCTGGCTTCGTCGTCCGTCTTCGCCGTCGTACAAACGATGACGTCCATGCCCCAGACCTGATCAACCTTGTCGTAGTTGATCTCCGGGAACACGATGTGTTCCTTGATGCCCATGGCGTAATTGCCACGGCCGTCAAAGCTCTTAGGGTTCAGTCCGCGGAAGTCGCGGACGCGCGGCAGTGCGATGTTCACGAGGCGGTCGAGGAACTCGTACATGCGTTCCTTGCGCAGCGTGACCTTGGCGCCGATCGGCATGTTCTCGCGGACCTTGAAGCCAGCGATCGAGTTGCGGGCGCGGGTGACGACGGCCTTCTGGCCGGCGATCATCGCCAGGTCCTCGGCGGCGACCGACGGCTTCTTGGAATCGGCGGTTGCTTCGCCGACGCCCATGTTCAGCACGATCTTGTCGAGGCGCGGAACCTGCATGTCGTTGTCGTAGCCGAACTGCTCCTGCAGCGCCTTGCGGATGGTCTCGTTGTAGACCTTCTTGAGACGCGGCACGTTGGTGGCAGCCGCCTGCTTGTTTTCAGCCTTAGCCATTGATGACTTCTCCCGAGCGCTTGGCGACGCGCACCTTCTTGCCGTCCTTCTGGAAGATGAAACCGACGCGGGTCGGCTTGCCATCCTTCGGATCGGCCAGCGCGATGTTCGACAGCTGGATCGGCGCTTCCTTGGTGATGATCCCGCCCTCTTGGGACTGGGACTGCTTCTGGTGACGACGGATCATGTTGACGCCGCGCACCAGCGCGGTGTCATCCTTCGGCTGAACCGAGAGGACTTCGCCCGAACGGCCCTTGTCCTTGCCGGCCAGCACGACGACCTTGTCGCCTTTTCTAATCTTTTGCATTGGTCCGGCTCCTTACAGCACTTCTGGCGCGAGCGAGATGATCTTCATGTGGTTCTTGGCGCGGAGTTCGCGCGGAACCGGTCCGAAGATACGCGTGCCGATCGGCTCTTTCTTGTTGTCGACAAGAACGGCCGCGTTCTTGTCGAAACGGATCACGCTGCCGTCCGGGCGGCGGATGTCCTTGGCCGTGCGAACCACGACCGCCTTCATCACATCGCCCTTCTTAACGCGGCCGCGCGGAATGGCTTCCTTGATCGACACCACGATGATGTCGCCCACGGAAGCGTATTTCCGCTTCGAGCCGCCCAGCACCTTGATGCACATGACACGACGCGCGCCGGAATTATCCGCCACGTCGAGGTTTGTTTGCATCTGAATCATGACTGGCCGCCTTCTTCTTTTCTAACGGGACGGGCTCGAAGCCCCTCCCCGGTCTGTCCAAAATTCGTTTGTTTACGCCTGGTCCGAGGCCACGACGATCCAGCGCTTATCCTTGGAAATCGGCTTCGATTCCTGGATGAACACCTGATCGCCGACCTTGTGGGCGTTGTTCTCGTCGTGCGCCTTGTACTTCTTGGTCATGCGCACGGTCTTCTTCATCACGGGATGCGTGAAGCGCCGTTCGACCTTGACGACGACCGTCTTCTCATTCTTGTCGCTGACGACGGTGCCCTGCAGAATGCGCTTTGGCATGGTCTTAACCCTTCTTGGCCGCGGCTTTTTCCGCGGCGATGGTCTTGATGCGCGCGATGTCCTTGCGGACCTGCTTCACGCGCGCGGTCTTTTCGAGCTGACCGGTGGCCTTCTGGAAGCGCAGGTTGAACTGCTCCTTCTTCAGGCTGGCCAGATCGTCGGTCAGCTGGTCTTGGGTCTTGGTCCGGATGTCTTCGGCTTTCATGATCAGCCCGTCCTTATTCTGCGATGCGCTGTACGAAGCGCGTCCTGACCGAGAGCTTGGCCGCGCCGAGACGCAGAGCCTCACGGGCGGTTTCTTCATTGACGCCGTCGATCTCGAACATGATGCGGCCCGGCTTGACGCGGGCCGCCCAGTAATCGACCGCGCCCTTGCCCTTACCCATGCGGACTTCGGTTGGCTTCGAGGTGACCGGCAGATCCGGGAAAATACGGATCCAGACGCGGCCGGCGCGCTTCATCTCGCGGGTGATCGCGCGGCGGGCCGCCTCGATCTCACGCGCGGTGACGCGGTTCGGCTCAAGCGCCTTCAGCCCGAAACCACCGAAATCCAGGTTGGTGCCGCCCTTTGCGACACCATGGATACGGCCCTTGAACTGCTTACGGAACTTTGTGCGCTTTGGCTGCAGCATCGTTCTAACTCCAAATTCCTAAATGTCTCAGGCGTTTTCGCGACGACGACCGCGTTCGCGATCACCACCACCGCCATGCGCGGCATCACCCTCGGTGGCGCGACGTTCCGAAGCCATCGGGTCGTGCTCGAGGATCTCGCCCTTGAATACCCAGACCTTGACGCCGCAGATACCGTACGCCGTGTTCGCCTCGGCCGTGCCGTAGTCGACATCGGCGCGCAGCGTGTGCAGCGGCACGCGGCCTTCGCGGTACCATTCCATGCGCGCGATTTCGGCGCCGCCAAGACGGCCCGAGCAGTTGATGCGGATGCCTTCGGCACCCAGGCGCATCGCCGACTGCACGGCGCGCTTCATGGCGCGGCGGAACGCGATGCGGCGCTCGAGCTGCTGGGCGATCGACTGGGCGACCAGGGTCGCGTCGATTTCGGGCTTGCGCACTTCGACGATGTTGAGGTGCGTCTCGGACTTCGTCATCTCCATCAGCTTCTTGCGAAGCTTCTCGATGTCGGCGCCCTTCTTGCCGATGATCAGACCCGGGCGCGCGGCATGGATGGTGACGCGGCACTTCTTGTGCGGGCGCTCGATCACGACCTTCGAGATGGCGGCCTGCTTCAGCTCCTTCTCGAGATACTTGCGGATCTTGATGTCCTCATGCAGCAGCTTGCCGTACTCGCCGGTGTTCGCGAACCAGCGCGAATCCCAGGTGCGGTTGATGCCGAGGCGAAGACCGATCGGATTGACTTTCTGGCCCATTATGCGGCCTCCCCTTTTTCTTCGACTTCACGAACGACGATCGTGAGGTGCGAGAACGGCTTCTCGATGCGGCTGGCGCGACCACGGCCACGAGCGTGGAACCGCTTCATGACGATCGACTTGCCGACATAGGCTTCCGCCACCACCAGCGCATCGACATCGAGGTCGTGGTTGTTTTCCGCGTTGGCAATCGCCGATTCCAGCGTCTTCTTGACCGTGCCGGAAATCCGCTTGGCCGAGAATTCGAGATCGGAAAGCGCTGTCGCGACCTTCTTGCCGCGGATCAGCGCGGCAACCAGGTTCAGCTTCTGCGGGCTGATACGGATCGTGCGCAGAACGGCGCGCGCTTCGTTGTCAGCAAGCCTGCGCGGAGCTTTGGCCTTGCCCATGATTATTTCCTCTTCGCCTTCTTATCCGCGCCGTGACCGTAATAGGTCCGCGTCGGAGCGAATTCACCGAACTTATGACCGACCATGTCCTCGTTCACCGAGACGGGAACATGCTTCTGGCCGTTGTAGACACCGAAGGTGAGGCCGACGAACTGCGGCAGGATGGTGGAGCGACGGCTCCACATCTTGATCACCTCATTGCGACCGCCTTCACGAACCTTGTCCACCTTCTTGAGAAGGTAGCCGTCGATGAAGGGGCCTTTCCAAATAGAACGAGTCACTTGGCGTTACCTCTTCTTAGCTCTTGCGCTGATGGCGCGAGCGCAGGATGAACTTGTCGGTCGCCTTGTTGGACCGCGTCTTCTTGCCCTTGGTCGGCTTGCCCCACGGGCTGACCGGATGACGGCCACCGGAGGTGCGGCCTTCACCACCGCCATGCGGGTGGTCGACCGGGTTCATGGTCACGCCGCGATTGTGCGGGCGCTTGCCACGCCAAACCGTGCGGCCGGCCTTGCCGTCGTTGATGTTGCCGTGGTCGGGGTTCGACACGGCGCCGACGGTGGCCATGCAGGAGCCGTGAACGACACGCTGCTCGCCCGAATTGAGGCGCAGGATCGCCATGCCCTGGTCGCGGCCGACGAGCTGGGCGTAGCCGCCAGCCGAACGGGCGACCTGAGCGCCCTTGCCCGGCTTCAGCTCGATGTTGTGGACGATCGTGCCGACCGGCATCGAGGCCAGCGGCATCGCATTGCCCGGCTTCACGTCGACCGCTTCGCCAGCCACGATCTTGTCGCCGGCGGCAAGACGCTGCGGGGCGATGATGTAGGACAGCTCGCCATCGTCATACTTGATGAGCGCGATGAAGGCGGTGCGGTTCGGATCGTATTCAATGCGCTCGACCGTGCCGACGACGTCGAACTTGCGGCGCTTGAAGTCGATGATGCGGTACGAACGCTTGTGACCGCCGCCGATGAAGCGGGCCGTGATGCGGCCGTGATTGTTGCGGCCGCCCGACTTGGTCAGGCCTTCGGTCAGGCCCTTGACGGGCTTGCCCTTGTAGAGGCCCGAGCGGTCGACGATGACCAGCTGACGGGTGCTCGGCGTTACCGGGTTGAATTTTTTAAGTGCCATTGTCCTGTCCTCGCGGCCTAGCTCAGAGACCCGTCGCGACGTCGATCGACTGGCCGTCGGCCAGCGTCACGATCGCCTTCTTGACGTCGCTCTGGCGGCCGATCGTGCCGCGGAAGCGCTTGATCTTGCCCTTGCGGACAAGCGTGTTCACGGCCATCACCTTGACGCCGAACAGCGCTTCGACGGCGGCCTTGATTTCCGGCTTCGACGCCTTCTTGGCGACGTTGAAGACGACCTGGTTCTGCTCGGAGGCCATGGTCGACTTTTCGGTGATCGCCGGCGAGACGATCACGTCGTAGTGACGAAGGTCGGTCATTTAAAGCGCTCCTCGAGAGCCTCGACGGCGGCCTTCGAAAGGACCAGCGTGCCGCGGCGCAGAATGTCGTAGACGTTGATGCCCTGGATGGGCAGCACGTCGATGTTGGGGATGTTGGTGGCTGCCAGCTTGAAATTCTTGTCAAGCTCGGCACCGCCAACCACCAGGGCGTTGGTCAGGCCCAGCGTCGCGAAATTCGCGATCAGCGCCTTGGTCTTGGCCTCGGTCAGCTTCAGTTCGTCGATGATGATGATCGACGCGCTCTTGGCCTTGGCCGAGAGAGCATGCTTCAAGCCCAGCGCGCGCACCTTCTTCGGCAAGTCGTGCTCGTGGCTGCGAACGACCGGGCCGTGGGCCTTGCCGCCGCCGCGGAACTGCGGAGCGCGTGCCGAATGGTGACGGGCGCGGCCCGTACCCTTCTGCTTGTACATCTTGGCGCCGGTGCGCGCGATTTCGGCGCGGCCCTTGGCCTTGTGCGTGCCCTGCTGCTTCTTGGCAAGCTGCCAGCGTACGACGCGCTGCAGGATGTCCTCGCGCGGATCAAGGCCGAAAATTCCTTCGGAAAGTTCCACCTTGCCGGCGTCTTTACCGCCGAGCGTTGTGATCTTGAGATCCATTATTCCGCTCCCTCTGTGGCCGGAGCCTCGTTCTTCGCAGCTGCCGCGACAGCGCGGATCGCGGCGGGCTTCGGCGCGTTGGCCGGCAGCGCCACCTTGGCCGCGTCGCGGACCAGGATCCAGGCGCCCTTCGATCCGGGAACCGCACCGCGGATGAGGATCAGGCCGCGATCGGCGTCGGTCGAGACGATCTCGACATTCTGCGTGGTGACCCTGACATCGCCCATGTGACCAGCCATATGCTTGCCCTTGAACACCTTGCCCGGATCCTGACGCTGGCCGGTCGAACCGTGCGTACGGTGCGAGACCGAGTTACCGTGCGTCGCGCGGCCACCACCCATGTGGTGGCGCTTGATGACGCCCTGGAAACCCTTGCCGATCGTCGTGCCGGTCACATCGACCTTCTGGCCGGCGACAAAGTGGTCGACGGTGATCTCGGCGCCGACATCGATCAGATTGTCGGCGGAGACGCGGAACTCGGCGAGCTTCGCCTTCGGCTCGACGGAAGCAGTCGCGAAATGGCCGCGCATCGCCTTCGACGTGTTCTTCACCTTGGCCAGGCCAACGCCGAGCTGAACGGCGGTATAGCCATTCTTCTCCTGCGTGCGCTGTGCCACGACCTGGCAGTTCTCCATCTGGAGAACGGTGACGGGAACGTGTTCCCCGGCATCGTTGTAGATGCGGGTCATTCCCACCTTCTTTGCAATCACACCTGAACGCATCGGTTCAATTCCTTTAGAGTTCCGGGCCAGGGGCACCGCCCCTTACCGCGCTCTCATTCCCTTAGAGCTTGATCTCGACGTCGACACCGGCGGCCAGATCGAGCTTCATCAAAGCATCGACGGTCTGCGGGGTCGGATCGACGATGTCGAGCAGACGCTTGTGCGTGCGCATCTCGAACTGCTCGCGGCTCTTCTTGTCGACGTGAGGCGACCGGTTGACCGTGAACTTTTCGATCCGCGTCGGCAGCGGAATGGGGCCGCGGACGTTTGCCCCGGTGCGCTTGGCCGTCGACACGATTTCCTTCGTCGAGGCGTCAAGCACGCGGTGATCAAACGCCTTCAGGCGGATGCGGATATTCTGTCCGTTCATGCGTCACTTCCTTGTTCTGGCGCGGCGCGGGCAACTTCCGCGCCCGCGACAGATCGGTTTAAGTCCAAATTACTCTTTGATGGTGACGACGATGCCGGCACCGACGGTGCGGCCGCCTTCACGGATGGCGAAGCGCAGCTTCTCTTCCATGGCGATCGGCACGATCAGCTCGACATCGACCGTGATGTTGTCGCCAGGCATCACCATCTCGGTGCCTTCCGGCAGCGACACGATGCCGGTCACGTCGGTCGTGCGGAAGTAGAACTGCGGACGGTAGTTGGTGAAGAACGGCGTGTGACGGCCACCTTCGTCCTTGGTCAGGATGTAGGCTTCGGCCACGAACTTCTTGTGCGGCTTCACCGTGCCCGGCTTGGCCAGAACCTGGCCGCGCTCGACACCTTCACGATCAACGCCGCGCAGCAGCGCGCCGATGTTGTCGCCAGCCTGGCCCTGATCGAGCAGCTTGCGGAACATTTCCACGCCCGTGCAGGTCGTCTTGGTCGTCGGACGGATGCCGATGATCTCCAGCTCCTCGCCGACCTTGACCACGCCGCGCTCGACGCGGCCGGTGACGACCGTGCCGCGGCCCGAGATCGAGAACACGTCCTCGATCGGCATCAGGAACGGCTTGTCCAGCGGACGAACCGGCGTCGGGATGTAGGCGTCGACCTGAGCCATCAGCTCGCGGATCGCGTCCTCGCCGATCGTCTTGTCCGAATCCTCGAGTGCTGCCAGAGCCGAACCCTTGACGATCGGAATGTCGTCGCCGGGGAACTCGTTCTTCGACAGAAGCTCGCGAACCTCGAGCTCGACCAGTTCGAGCAGCTCAGCGTCATCGACCTGGTCAACCTTGTTGAGGAACACCACGATCGACGGCACGCCGACCTGACGGGCAAGCAGGATGTGCTCGCGGGTCTGCGGCATCGGGCCGTCGGCGGCCGACACGACCAGGATCGCGCCGTCCATCTGCGCGGCACCGGTGATCATGTTCTTCACATAGTCGGCGTGGCCGGGGCAGTCGACGTGGGCGTAGTGGCGGTTGGCGGTCTCGTATTCGACGTGAGCCGTCGAGATCGTGATGCCGCGCGCCTTCTCTTCGGGCGCCGCGTCGATCTGGTCATAGCGCTTGTATTCGCCGAAATACTTGGTGATCGCAGCCGTCAGCGACGTCTTGCCGTGATCGACGTGGCCGATCGTGCCGATGTTCACATGAGGCTTAGTGCGCTCGAATTTACCTTTGGCCATGTGATGTCTCCATTTCCTGCTCGCCCGTGCGGGCTTTGAATTGCGTTACCGCGGCAGCTCTGTTCGAGTTACGCGTATTTCTTCTGGACTTCCTGGGCGACCGCGGTCGGGACCGGCTCGTAGTGATCGAACTGCATCGTGTAGGCCGCGCGGCCCTGGCTCATCGAGCGCAGGTTGTCGACGTACTTGAACATGTTGGCGAGCGGCACCATCGCGTTGATGACGACGGCCACGCCGCGCGCTTCCTGGCCCTGGATCTGGCCGCGACGGCCGTTCAGGTCGCCGATAACGCTGCCGACGTAATCTTCCGGCGTCACCACCTCGACCTTCATGATCGGCTCGAGCAACTGCACGCCAAGCTTGGGAGCAGCTTCACGGAAGCAGGCACGGGAGGCGATTTCGAAGGCCAGGACCGAGGAGTCGACGTCGTGGTAGGCGCCGTCGATGAGCGTCGCCCTGACGCCGATCATCGGGAAGCCCGCGAACGGACCGGCGCCCATGACGCTCTGGATGCCCTTTTCGACGCCCGGAATGTATTCCTTAGGCACCGCGCCGCCGACGATCTTGGACTCGAAAACGAACTCTTCGCTCTCGGAATTCGGCTCGAACACGACCTTGACGCGGGCGAACTGGCCGGTACCGCCGGTCTGCTTCTTGTGCGTGTAGTCCTGCTCATGCTTGCGGGTGATCGTCTCGCGATAGGCCACCTGCGGCGCGCCGACATTGGCTTCGACCTTGAACTCGCGACGCATGCGGTCGACGATGATGTCGAGGTGCAGTTCGCCCATGCCCGAGATGATGGTCTGGCCGCTTTCCTCGTCGGTCTTGACGCGGAAGGACGGATCCTCGGCAGCCAGGCGGTGAAGGGCGAGGCCCATCTTTTCCTGGTCGTTCTTGGTCTTCGGCTCAATGGCGATCTGGATGACCGGATCGGGGAATTCCATGCGCTCGAGAATGACCGGGTGCAGCGGATCGCACAGCGTGTCGCCGGTGGTCGTGTCCTTGAGGCCCGCCAGGGCGACGATGTCGCCGGCGAAAGCTTCTTCGACGTCGGCGCGCGAATTCGCATGCATCTGCAGCATGCGGCCGATGCGCTCCTTCTTGCCCTTCACGGTGTTGTCGACCGAGACGCCCTTGGTGAGTTTGCCCGAATAGATGCGGGCAAAGGTCAGCGAACCGACGAAGGGGTCGTTCATGATCTTGAAGGCAAGCATCGACAGCGGCTCGTTGTCGTCCGCATGACGCTCGATCTCGGCATCGGTCTTGGCATCGACGCCCTTGATGGCAGGAACGTCGGCCGGCGACGGCAGATATTCGACGACGGCGTCGAGCAGCGGCTGCACGCCCTTGTTCTTGAAGGCCGAGCCGCAGAACATCGGGTAGAACTTGACCGCGATCGTGCCCTTGCGGATCAGCGAGCGGATCTCGTCATTCGACGGCATCTTGCCTTCGAGATAGTTCTCGAGCGCCGTCTCGTCCATTTCGACGGCGGCTTCGATCATCTTCTCGCGATATTCCTCGGCACGCGCCTTGAGGTCGGCCGGGATCTCGACGACGTCCCAGGCAGCGCCCAGGGTTTCGTCGCGCCAAACAAGCGCGTTCATCTCGACGAGGTCGACGACACCCTTGAAGTCGGTCTCGGCGCCGATCGGCAGCTGCATGACGACAGCCTGCGCGCCGAGGCGCGAGCCGATCATCTCGACCGAGCGGTAGAAGTCGGCGCCGATCTTGTCCATCTTGTTGCAGAAGATCATGCGCGGCACGCGATACTTGTCGGCCTGGCGCCAGACGGTTTCCGTCTGCGGCTCGACACCGGCGTTGGCGTCGAGCAGCGCGATGGCGCCGTCGAGCACGCGCAGCGAACGCTCGACTTCGATCGTGAAGTCGACGTGTCCGGGGGTGTCGATGATGTTGAAGCGGTGCATCTTGCCGTCACGGCCCTTCCAGAAGGTCGTGGTCGCGGCGGACGTGATGGTGATGCCGCGTTCCTGCTCCTGCTCCATCCAGTCCATGGTGGCAGCGCCGTCGTGCACTTCGCCGATCTTGTGCGACTTGCCCGTGTAATAGAGGACGCGCTCGGTGGTCGTCGTCTTGCCGGCGTCAATATGCGCCATGATACCGAAATTGCGGTAGTCTTCGATTTTGTATTCGCGGGCCATCGTAGCTGCCTCTCAGTCCTGTTCGCGCTTTACCAGCGGTAGTGTGCGAAAGCGCGGTTGGCTTCAGCCATCTTGTGGGTGTCTTCACGCTTCTTCACGGCGGTGCCGCGGTTGTTGGCCGCGTCCATCAGCTCGCCGGAGAGGCGGTCGACCATGGTGGTCTCGTTGCGGTTGCGGGCAGCCGCGATCAGCCAGCGGATCGCCAATGCCTGGCGGCGCTCGGGACGAACGTCGACCGGAACCTGGTAGGTGGCGCCGCCGACGCGACGCGAACGCACTTCCACATGCGGCGCGACATTGTCGAGCGCCTGATGGAAGACGGTGACCGGCTCCTGCTTGGTCTTCGACTGGACCTGGTCGAGCGCACCGTAGACGATGGTCTCGGCAACCGACTTCTTGCCGTCATACATGACGGCGTTCATGAACTTGGTGACGATCAGATCGCCGAACTTGGGATCCGGGTTGATCTCACGCTTTTCTGCACTGTGACGACGCGACATGGCTTTTGTCTCTCAATCTCGTAGCCCGGCGCGTTCAAGCAGCGCCAAGGCCGGAAAATCTTACTTCGGACGCCCCTTACTTCGGACGCTTGGCACCGTACTTCGAACGGCGCTGCTTGCGGTTCTTCACGCCCTGCGTGTCGAGCACGCCGCGGATGATGTGGTAGCGCACGCCCGGAAGATCCTTGACGCGGCCGCCGCGGATCATGACCACGGAGTGTTCCTGAAGGTTGTGACCTTCGCCGGGGATGTAACCGATCACTTCAAAACCATTGGTCAGGCGGATCTTGGCCACCTTGCGCAGCGCCGAGTTCGGCTTCTTCGGCGTCGTCGTGTAGACGCGCGTGCAGACGCCCCGCTTCTGCGGGTTCTGCTGCATGGCCGGGACCTTGTTGCGCTTCACCGGCGCAATGCGCGGCTTGCGGATCAGCTGGTTGACGGTAGGCATTAAACCCTCTTGTCTCTCAATTCCGTGTCTCGTGCCGGTCAAGGCTCGCTCAAAGCGTCATTTCCATACGCAAATTCGGGCCACAAACCGCGCCTCGCGGTCCTGCCCGAACAAATCGCAGAGGAAGCGGAAGCCGCTTCATGCACGCCGGAAATGTCTTTTCGCTCGTAAAACGAACCCTGTTTGAGGCAAACTCCAAAGCGTGTCGCTTCGGAAGGGAGAGCCTCACATCGGTTCTGACTGGGCGGCTTCTACTCGTAAGCCCGCGAACCGTCAACCCCGCAGCGGCAAATATTGCATTGAAGCCGGGTCTTGGCAGCCATGCGAAAACCGCATGTAATTTTCTTTCGCCGTTTTGCAAGGTCGGGGAAGAAAGTGCCAAGCCTCTGGCAAATTGATTGGCTTGCGGCTGTTGCGAGCCCTTGCTTCATGCGAAAAGGCCGCATGAACAGTGACAATCCCTCGCCGCGAAGGAATCGGCCCGTGAACGACAATGAGGAACGCCCGGTCACCATCATCACCGGCCGGGTGTGGAAAAGGAAAGGCGGCAAGCCGGAAGGCGTCCATGTCATGCTGGTGGCGCCCGACGACGATTCGGCGGTGCGCCGGGCGCTCGAATCGCTCGCCGCGGAAGGCTACGCCGAGGCCGAGCTCGACCAGATCGGCGACATGGAGGGCGAGCCCGACGATGAGCCGCATCTTTCGGCCTTCCAGGGCGCACTCGAAGGCGAAGTCTCGATCGTGACCTTCGACGTGCCGATCTGACCGCGGTTGATGCGCCTCTCGCCTGCCTTTCGCCATGATGCCGATTCGTCGAGACTGGCTGGCATGGCCGACGCTTGCCCGGCATGGCCGATCTGCTAAGAGACGCGCAGTCGTCCAAACCCGGCGGAGCCTCATGTCCCCATCCACCTCGCCCATAAGAATCGGCATTGTCGGCGTCGGCAAGATCGTGCGCGACCAACATCTTCCCGCCCTGGCCAAGAACCAGGGCTACCAGCTTATCGCGGCGGCCAGCCGGCACGGCAAGGTCGACGACATTGCGAATTTCCCCGACATAGAGACGATGCTTGGCGCCGTGCCCGAACTCGACGCGGTGTCGCTGTGCATGCCGCCGCAGTTCCGCTATGACGCCGCGCGCAAGGCGCTGGAGGCCGGGAAGCACGTCTTCCTGGAAAAGCCACCGGGCGCCACGGTCAGCGAGGTCGAGGACCTGAAGGCGCTGGCGACAAGACAAGGCGTTTCCCTGTTCGCAAGCTGGCATTCGCGTTACGCGCCGGCGGTGGAAGCTGCGCGGGCATTCCTGGCTTCGACCAGAATCAAATCGGCGGCGATCGTCTGGAAGGAAGATGTGCGCCGCTGGCATCCGAACCAGGACTGGATCTGGCAGCCCGGCGGCTTCGGCGTCTTCGATCCCGGCATCAACGCGCTGTCGATCGCGACCTACATCCTGCCGGCCATGTACATCACCTCGGCCGTGCTCGACTTTCCCGAAAATCGCGACGCGCCGATCGCGGCCCAGGTCGCCTTCCGCGCGGCGAGCGGATCCGATGTGACGATGGACCTCGACTGGCTGCAGACCGGACCGCAGAGCTGGGACATCCTCGCCGATACGGATGCCGGGAAAATGGTGCTCTCGGGCGGCGGCTCGAAGCTCGCCGTCGATGGCCGTGTCGTCCACGAGGAGCCGGAAGCGGAATATCCGATGCTCTACCGGCGCTTCGCCGAAATCGTGCGCGCCGGCGTATCCGACGTCGACCTGGCGCCGCTGCAGCACGTCGCCGACGCCTTCATGCTCGGCAAGCGCAATGTGGTCGAGGCGTTTTTCGACTGATTTGTGCATGTACGGATCGCGGACCGGCTGGAATGCAAGCTCGTGCCAAGTCGACCCCCACTCCGTCTCGGCTACGCCGAGCCACCTCTCCCCCGATCGACGGGGTAGAGGAAGGGCGCGAACCTATTGCTCGCCAACGCTTGTTCAACGCGGCTTCCTTTCCCTCCGGAGGGGGGAAAGGTGGCGCTGCGAAGCAGCGACGGATTGGGGGAAGCCGGTCGTCAAACGAACAGCCGGTGACAGGGGCGCACGACCGAGCTGGTATGATATCAGCATAATTCAGACAATCATGGTGTGATGTCACTGACGATCGCAATCGCAAAGCCGTCATAGCCTTTGGCGCCTACGGTCTGGATGGCTGTGCCGTCCAGTCGCTTGTCGCCGCCGATGAAGGAAAACGCCGCGCGTGCGCCTTCGACATTGGCGTCGAGGCCATCGTCCTCCAGAACGGCGCCGTCGCGGATGACGTTGTCGCACACGATCACTGTTCCTGGACGCGCCAGCCGCAAGGCCCAGGCGAGATAGTTTGGGTTGTTGGGCTTGTCTGCGTCGATGAAGATCAGGTCGAACGGACCGGCATTCTCACTCGCCAACGCGTCGACAGATTGAACCGCGGGACCGACTCTGAGCTCAACCTTGTCCGCTACCCCTGCCCGCTCGAAATTCGAGCGTGCGACCTTGGCGTGGTGCGGATCGAGTTCGAGCGTCACGACCTTGCCGTCGGCTGGCAAACCCCGCGCCATCCAGATGGTCGAATAGCCGCCCAGCGTACCAATCTCGAGCACCTTTTTCGCACCGCCGATGCGCACCAGCAGTGAGAGCAGTTTTCCCTGAGCCGCCGAGACGTCGATCGCCGGCAGGCCGTGGTCGCGGTTGGCCGCCAGAACCGCGTCGAGAACGGGGTCCGCCTTGAAGAGCGAGGACACGATGTAATCGTCGACAGCCGTCCAGGTCTTCGTGCTCATATGCCTTCCTCCGATCGTTGAAACGAAAAAGCCGCCGGGTTGCCCCGACGGCTTCTGTTGCCTGAGATCTCCAAGCGGTTTGTCGTTTCAAGGAAACGATAAACCGCTCTATTTTCCATGAAGCAATTCCGGGCGGAAAACCGTTGCACACTTTTCCTGGAATTGCTCCCCGCCGCGCTTACTGCGCGGCGGTTGTCATGTCGGCCAGCATCGGCTCGGCGACTTCCACACCGGAGGCCTTGCGGCGCTCATCGATGATCAGTTCGTCACGCGAGGTCGCGATGCGCCGGATCTGGCTCATCGTGCCGCCGGTACCGGCCGGGATCAACCGGCCGACGATGACGTTTTCCTTCAAGCCCTGCAGCATGTCGGTCTTGCCGGCCACCGCGGCTTCCGTCAGCACCCTGGTCGTCTCCTGGAAGGAGGCGGCCGAGATGAAGGACGGCGTCTGCAGCGACGCCTTGGTGATGCCCAAGAGCACCGGCTGGCCTTCGGCCGGCTTCTTGCCGTCCTCGATCAGGCGCTCGTTGACCTCTTCCAGTTCGATCACGTCGACGTGGTCGCCCGGAATGTAGGTCGAGTCGCCCTGCGTGGTGATCTCGACCTTCTGCAGCATCTGGCGAACAATCACCTCGATGTGCTTGTCGTTGATCGACACGCCCTGCAGGCGGTAGACTTCCTGGATCTCGTTGACGAGGTAGGACGCAAGCGCCTCCACGCCCTTGATCGCCAGGATGTCGTGCGGCGCCGGATTGCCGTCGAGGATGTAGTCGCCCTTCTCGATGACGTCGCCGTCCTGGAGATGGAACGGCTTGCCCTTCGGGATCAGGTATTCGACCGGCTCCAGCGTCGAGTCATGCGGCTCGATGATGATGCGACGCTTGTTCTTGTAGTCGCGGCCGAAGCGGATCGTGCCGTCGATCTCGGCGATGATGGCGTGATCCTTCGGACGACGTGCCTCGAACAGTTCGGCAACACGCGGCAGACCGCCGGTGATGTCCTTGGTCTTGGCGCTTTCCATCGGGATACGCGCCAGCACGTCGCCGGGACGAACCTGCGAACCCGGCTCGACCGAGAGAATGGCCTCGACCGAGAGCAGGAAGCGGGCGTCGCCGCCCTTCGACAGCTTGCCGACCTTGCCCTTGGCGTCCTGGATGGCGATCGCCGGCTTGAGGTCGTTGCCGCGCGGCGTCGAACGCCAGTCGATGACCTCACGCTTGGTGATGCCGGTCGACTCGTCGGCCGTTTCCTGGACGGAAATGCCATCGACCAGATCCTCGTACGACACCTTGCCCTCGATTTCGGTGAGGATCGGGCGGGTATAGGGATCCCACTCGGCGATACGCTGGCCGCGCTTCACCTTGTCGCCATCGTCCACGAAGATGCGCGAACCATAGGTGACGCGGTGCGTTGCACGCTCCTTGCCGGCCTCGTCGAGGATCAGCACCGCCATGTTGCGGCCCATGACCATCTGCTGGCCGTCGGAGTTGCGCACCACGTTACGGTTGCGGATCTCGACCTTGCCCTCGTAGGAGGCTTCAAGGAACGAACTATCCACCACCTGCGCCGTACCGCCCATGTGGAAGGTACGCATGGTGAGCTGCGTGCCCGGCTCGCCGATCGACTGCGCCGCGATGACGCCGACGGCTTCGCCCTGGTTGACCGGGGTGCCGCGGGCCAGATCGCGTCCATAGCAGACCGCGCAGACGCCGATCCTGACCTCGCAGGTCAGTGCCGAACGAATGCGGACCGACTGCACGCCGGCCTTTTCGATCTTTTCCACGTCACGCTCGTCCATCAGCGTCCCGGCCTTGACCAGCAGATCGCCGGTCACCGGATGGTTGATGTCGTCGAGCGAAGTACGGCCCAGCACACGCTGGCCGACCGAAGCAACGACCTGACCGGCATCGACGATCGGCTGCATGGTGAGGCCCTTGTCGGTGCCGCAATCCACGGAGTTGACGATGCAGTCCTGCGCCACGTCGACCAGACGACGGGTGAGGTAGCCCGAGTTCGCCGTCTTCAAGGCGGTATCGGCCAGACCCTTGCGGGCGCCGTGGGTCGAGTTGAAGTACTCGAGCACGGTCAGGCCTTCCTTGAAGTTCGAGATGATCGGCGTCTCGATGATTTCACCCGAGGGCTTGGCCATCAGGCCGCGCATGCCGGCGAGCTGGCGCATCTGGGTGGGCGATCCGCGCGCACCGGAGTGCGACATCATGTAGATCGAGTTCATCGGCTTCTGACGGCCATTGTCCTCGAACTCGACCGCCTTGATGCGGGCCATCATCTCGTCGGCGACCTTTTCCGAGCACTTGGCCCAGGCGTCGACGACCTTGTTGTACTTCTCGCCCTGCGTGATCAGGCCGTCGTTGTACTGCTGCTCGTACTCCTTGGCCAAAGCCTCGGTGTCCGACACCAGCTTGATCTTGGTGTCCGGGATCAGCATGTCGTCCTTGCCGAACGAAATGCCGGCACGGCACGCATGAGCAAAGCCGAGCGCCATGATGCGATCGCAGAAAATGACCGTCTCCTTCTGACCGCAATGGCGGTAGACGGTGTCGATCATCTTGGAGATGTTCTTCTTGGTCATCTCCTGGTTGGCGGTCTCGTAAGGCACGTTGACGTTCTTCGGCAGAAGCTCGCCGATGATCATGCGGCCAGGCGTGGTGTCATGGATCTTCGACACGACCTTGCCTTCGGCGTCGACCGTGCGGAAGCGGCCCTTGATCTTGGCGTGCAAGGTCACGGCCTTGGTCTCGAGCGCGTGCTGGAGTTCGCCCATGTCGGCAAACACCATGCCCTCGCCCGGCTCGTTCTGGTTGACGATCGAGAGATAGTAGAGACCCAGGACCATGTCCTGCGACGGCACGATGATCGGCGCGCCGGAAGCCGGGTGCAGGATGTTGTTGGTCGACATCATCAGCACGCGGGCTTCAAGCTGCGCTTCCAACGACAGCGGCACGTGAACGGCCATCTGGTCGCCGTCGAAGTCGGCGTTGAAGGCCGTGCAGACCAGCGGGTGAAGCTGGATCGCCTTGCCTTCGATCAGGATCGGCTCGAACGCCTGGATGCCGAGGCGGTGCAGCGTCGGCGCGCGGTTCAACAGCACCGGATGCTCGCGGATGACCTCGTCGAGGATATCCCAGACTTCCGGACGCTCCTTCTCGACCAGCTTCTTCGCCTGCTTGACGGTCGAGGAGTAACCCTTGGCGTCGAGGCGGGCGTAGATGAAGGGCTTGAACAGTTCGAGCGCCATCTTCTTCGGCAGGCCGCACTGGTGCAGCTTGAGCTCCGGACCGGTGACGATGACCGAACGGCCCGAATAGTCGACGCGCTTGCCGAGCAGGTTCTGACGGAACCGGCCCTGCTTGCCCTTGAGCATGTCGGACAGCGACTTCAGCGGACGCTTGTTGGCGCCGGTGATGACGCGGCCGCGACGGCCGTTGTCGAACAGCGCATCGACGGCTTCCTGCAGCATGCGCTTTTCATTGCGCACGATGATGCCGGGCGCGCGCAGCTCGATCAGCCGCTTCAGGCGGTTGTTGCGGTTGATGACGCGGCGATAGAGATCGTTCAGGTCGGACGTCGCGAAGCGACCGCCGTCCAGGGGGACCAGCGGGCGCAGATCCGGCGGGATCACCGGAACGACCTTCATGATCATCCATTCCGGACGGTTGCCGGATTCCATGAAGTTCTCGACGACCTTGAGCCGCTTCAGATACTTCTTCTGCTTCAGCTCGGACGTGGTCGAAGCCAGTTCCGAACGCAGGTCGCCGGCGATCTTTTCCAGGTCCATGCCGGCCAGAAGGTCATGAATGGCCTCGGCGCCGATCATGGCGGTGAAGGAATCCTCGCCATACTCGTCGACGGCGATCATGTACTCTTCCTCGCTGAGCAGCTGGTGCTCCTTCAGCGCGGTGAGGCCAGGCTCGGTGACGATGTAGTTCTCGAAATAGAGGACGCGCTCAATGTCCTTCAGCGTCATATCGAGCAGCGTGCCGATGCGCGAGGGCAGCGACTTCAGGAACCAGATATGGGCGACGGGGGCCGCGAGCTCGATATGGCCCATGCGCTCGCGCCGAACGCGCGACAGCGTCACTTCGACGCCGCACTTTTCGCAGATGACGCCCTTGTACTTCATGCGCTTGTACTTGCCGCACAGGCACTCATAGTCCTTGATCGGGCCAAAAATGCGCGCGCAGAACAGACCGTCACGCTCCGGCTTGAAGGTGCGGTAGTTGATGGTCTCCGGCTTCTTGATCTCGCCGAACGACCAGGACAGAATCTTCTCAGGGCTGGCAAGCGAAATCCGGATGGAATCGAACACCTGCGCAGGCGCCTGCGGATTGAAGAGATTCATGACCTCTTGGTTCATGCCGTTCTCCTTTTCGGGGTCCTCGAAAACCCCTTGCATCTACCGCGGGCCGAATGCCCGCTGAGTGGTCGGCCCACCGGCCGTAGAATTTGGTAAGCGCGTCGCGGGTTGCCGCGACGCGCCTTTGCCTTATTCGGCCGCGTCGGGCAGCCGGACAGGGTTGTCGTCGAGCTTGGTGTTCTCCAGCTCGACATTGAGGCCGAGAGACCGCATTTCCTTGACGAGCACGTTGAAGCTCTCGGGAATGCCGGCCTCGAACGTGTCGTCGCCACGCACGATCGCCTCGTAGACCTTGGTGCGGCCGGCGACGTCGTCCGACTTCACCGTCAGCATTTCCTGCAGCGTGTAGGCGGCGCCGTAGGCTTCCAGCGCCCAGACCTCCATTTCGCCAAAGCGCTGGCCACCGAACTGCGCCTTGCCGCCCAGCGGCTGCTGGGTGACGAGCGAATACGGACCGATCGAACGCGCGTGGATCTTGTCGTCCACCAGGTGGTGAAGCTTGAGCATGTAGATATAGCCCATCGTCACCTTGCGATCGAACGGCTCGCCGGTACGCCCGTCATAGAGCTGCGACTGACCTGATGTGTGCAGGCCCGCCTGCTCCAGCATGATGTTGATGTCAGCCTCGTGCGCACCGTCGAACACCGGGGTCGCGATGGAGACGCCGCGGCGCATCTGCTCGCTGAGGCGAACGATGCTCTCGTCGTCATACTCGCGGACCGGCTCGTTGCGGTCGTTGGCCGGCATGAAGCTTTCCAACGTCTTGCGCAGCGGCTTGATGTCGCCGGCAGCCTTATACGTGTCGATCAGCTCGCCGATCTTCCTGCCCATGCCGGCGCACGCCCAGCCCAGATGCGTTTCCAGGATCTGGCCGACATTCATGCGGCTCGGCACACCCAGCGGGTTGAGCACGATATCGGCATGCGTGCCGTCCTCGAGGAAAGGCATGTCCTCGACCGGAACGATCCGCGACACGACACCCTTGTTGCCGTGACGGCCAGCCATCTTGTCGCCGGGCTGCATCTTGCGCTTCACCGCCACGAAGACCTTGACCATCTTCATGACGCCCGGAGGCATTTCGTCGCCGCGCTGCACCTTCTCGACCTTGTCCATGAAGCGCTGCTCGAGCGCCTTCTTGGAGTCGTCGTACTGGCCACGCAGGGCTTCCAGTTCGCTCTGGAGCTTTTCGTTCTCCACGGCAAACTGCCACCACTGCGAACGCGGATACTCGTCGAGCGTATCCTTGGACAGCGTCGAGCCCTTCTTGAAGCCTTTCGGTCCAGCGATCGCTTCCTTGCCGACGAGCACGTCGGAAAGGCGCGCATAGACGTTACGGTCCAGAATGGCCTGTTCGTCGTCACGGTCCTTGGCGAGGCGTTCGATCTCCTCGCGCTCGATCGCCATGGCGCGCTCGTCCTTCTCCACACCGTGGCGATTGAACACGCGCACCTCGACGACGGTGCCGAAGGTACCCGGAGGCATGCGCATCGAGGTGTCGCGCACGTCGGAAGCCTTTTCACCGAAGATGGCGCGCAGAAGCTTCTCTTCCGGCGTCATCGGGCTTTCACCCTTCGGCGTGATCTTGCCGACCAGGATGTCGCCCGGCTGCACTTCCGCACCGATATAGACGATGCCGGCTTCGTCGAGGTTCTTCAGCGCTTCTTCCGAGACGTTGGGAATGTCGCGCGTGATTTCCTCCGGACCGAGCTTGGTATCGCGCGCCATGACCTCGAACTCCTCGATGTGGATCGAGGTGAAGACGTCGTCGGCGACGATGCGCTCGGACAAGAGGATCGAGTCCTCGTAATTGTAGCCGTTCCACGGCATGAACGCGACCAGCACGTTGCGGCCGAGCGCCAGATCACCGAGCTCGGTCGACGGACCGTCGGCGATGATGTCGCCCTTGTTGACCCGGTCACCCATGCGCACCAGCGGACGCTGGTTGATGCAGGTGTTCTGGTTCGAACGCTGGAACTTCATCAGCCGGTAGATATCGACGCCGGACTTGCCCGGATCGAGATCCTCGGTGGCGCGGATAACGATACGCGTCGCGTCCACCTGGTCGACGATGCCGCCACGACGCGCGCCGATGGCGGCGCCCGAGTCACGGGCGACGATCGGCTCCATGCCGGTGCCGACGAACGGCGCCTCGGCGCGCACCAGCGGCACGGCCTGACGCTGCATGTTCGAGCCCATCAGAGCGCGGTTGGCGTCGTCGTTCTCGAGGAACGGGATGAGCGCCGCGGCGACAGACACCATCTGCTTGGGCGACACGTCCATCAGGTCGACGTTTTCGCGCGGCGCCATCATCACTTCGCCGGCGCTGCGGCAAATGACGAACTCGTCGACGAAACCGCCGTTCTTGTCGAGCTCGGCGTTGGCCTGCGCGACATGGTGCTTGGCCTCTTCCATCGCCGAGAGATAGACGACGTCATTGGTCAGCTTGCCGTCGACGATCTTGCGGTACGGGCTTTCGATGAAGCCGTACTTGTTGACGCGCGCGAAGGTCGCCAGCGAGTTGATCAGACCGATATTCGGGCCTTCCGGCGTCTCGATCGGGCAGATGCGGCCGTAATGCGTCGGGTGCACGTCGCGCACTTCGAAGCCGGCGCGCTCGCGCGTCAGGCCGCCCGGTCCAAGCGCCGAGAGACGACGCTTGTGGGTGATCTCCGACAGCGGGTTGGTCTGGTCCATGAACTGCGACAGCTGCGAGGAGCCGAAGAACTCGCGCACGGCGGCGGCCGCCGGCTTGGCGTTGATCAGGTCCTGCGGCATCACCGTGTCGATCTCGATCGAGGACATACGCTCCTTGATCGCGCGCTCCATGCGCAGCAGGCCGACGCGGTACTGGTTTTCCATCAGCTCACCGACGGAACGCACGCGGCGGTTGCCGAGATTGTCGATGTCGTCGATCTCGCCCTTGCCGTCGCGCAATTCTACCAGTGTCTTGACCACGGCCAGGATGTCGTCCTTGCGCAGCACGCGCACGGTGTCCTCGGCCTTGAGCTCGAGGCGCATGTTCATCTTGACGCGGCCGACAGCCGACAGATCGTAGCGCTCGCTGTCGAAGAACAGCGAGTTGAACATGGCTTCGGCGGTCTCGAGCGTCGGCGGCTCGCCGGGGCGCATGACACGATAGATGTCGAACAACGCGTCCTGGCGGCTCTCGTTCTTGTCGACGTTGAGCGTGTTGCGGATATAGGCGCCGACATTGACGTGGTCGATGTCGAGAACCTTGATCTCGCTCTCGCCAGTGCCGAGCAACACCTTCAGCGTCTTTTCGTCGATCTCGTCACCGGCTTCGAGGAATATCTCACCGGTGGCGTAGTTGACGATGTCCTCGGCCAGATAGTTGCCAAGCAGATCCTCGTCGGTCGCCTTGATCGCCTTGAGACCCTTTTCGCCAAGCGCGCGCGCCTGACGGGCGGTGATCTTCTTGCCTTGCTCGACCACGACCTCGCCCGTATCGGCATCGACCAGATCGCCGACAGCCTTGAGGCCGCGGAAACGCTCGACGTTGAACGGGATGCGCCAGTGGTCGCCCGCACGGACATAGGAGATCTTGTTGTAGAAGGTCGACAGGATCTCTTCGCCGTCCATGCCGAGCGCCATAAGCAGCGACGTCACCGGAATCTTGCGGCGGCGGTCGATGCGGGCGTGCACGACGTCCTTGGAATCGAACTCGATGTCGAGCCACGAGCCGCGATAGGGGATGACGCGCGCGGCAAACAGAAGCTTGCCCGATGAGTGCGACTTGCCCTTGTCATGGTCGAAGAAGACGCCCGGCGAACGGTGCATCTGCGAGACGATGACGCGCTCGGTGCCGTTGACGATGAAGGTGCCGTTCAAGGTCATGAGCGGCATGTCGCCCATGTAGACGTCCTGCTCCTTGATGTCCTTGATCGACTTGGCACCGGTATCCTCGTCGATATCGAACACGATGAGGCGCAGCGTCACCTTGAGCGGCGCGGCATAGGTCAGGTCGCGCTGACGGCATTCGTCAACGTCGAATTTCGGTCCTTCGAACTCGTACTTCACGAACTCCAGCATGGAGGAGCCGGAAAAATCAGAGATCGGGAAGACCGACTTGAAAACAGCCTGCAGCCCTTCGTCCGGACGTCCGCCCTTGGGCTCGTCCACCATCAGGAACTGGTCATAGGATGCCTTCTGAACCTCGATCAGGTTCGGCATCTCCGCAACTTCCGGGATCTTTCCGAAGAACTTGCGTACGCGTCTGCGGCCATTGAAAGTCTGGGTCTGGGCCATCGTCGCTCCTTAGCTCTAAACTCGGGACGGGCCTCGCCGCGGCCCGCCTTGCATTCCGAGCCACCTGGCCGGCGGCTCTCTGTCTGTTCTCCGTCCACCTGCACCAACTGCTTGGCGGTGGCCGGCTAAAACGGGAGAAAACCCGTTTCCTGAAGGCCGGTTTTCGGCCCTCAGGAAAGAGGTTCTCCTACATCTCGCGCTACGCGTCCTCCCTTCCAGGCGAAGAGAGTGGCGGACGGCGCGAGGCCGCCCGCCGCTTTTACGCTTACTTCAGGTCGACCTTGGCGCCGGCTGCTTCCAGCTGGGCCTTGAACTTGTCAGCGTCGGCCTTGGAAACGCCTTCCTTGACCGGCTTCGGAGCCGCTTCGACCAGGTCCTTGGCTTCCTTGAGGCCAAGACCGGTGATGGCGCGGACTTCCTTGATGACGTTGATCTTCTGAGCGCCGGCCTCGGTGAGGACGACGTCGAATTCGGTCTTCTCTTCGACCGGAGCAGCCGCGGCGGCAGCGCCGCCAGCAGCGGCAACCGCCACCGGAGCGGCAGCCGAAACGCCCCACTTTTCTTCCAGAAGCTTCGACAGCTCAGCCGCCTCGAGGACGGTCAGCTTCGAAAGGTCGTCTACGATCTTTGCGAGATCAGCCATTGTTGTATTCCTTCGTTAGGTTCGAACGTGTGTTTTCGATAGCGAGGAACGGCCTCATGCCGCCTCGTCCTTCCGGGCGTAAGCGCCGATGACGCGCGCGACCGAGGCCGCTGGCGCATTGACGATCTGGGCGATCCGGGTTGCCGGCGTGGCGATCATGCCAACCAGCCTGGCGCGCAGCTCATCGAGCGACGGAAGTGTGGCGAGTGCCTTCACACCGTCGGCATTGAGCGAGGTGGTGCCCATTGCGCCGCCGAGAATGACCAACTTGTCATTTCCCTTGGCGAAATCGGACGCGACCTTCGGCGCCGCAATCGGATCCTCCGAATAAGCGATCAGCGTCTGTCCCTTGAACAGGTCGATGATCGATGCGGAGTCCGTGCCCTGAAGAGCGATTTTGGCGAGACGGTTCTTCGCGACTTTAACGGTGCCACCGGCGGCGCGCATTTTCGACCGAAGGTCGTTCATTTGCGCGACGGTGATACCGGCATAGTGGGCCACGACGACTGAACCTGCGCCCGAAAACGCATCATTCAGGCCCGTGACGAGTTCGCGTTTTTCCGCTCTGTCCACTGCCTATCTCCAGTTGACCCCTGCCCCGTCAATGGGAACATTCCCATTGGAGAGGACAGGCGTCGGGTTGCCTTTTGCCGGCCGGGCCATCCAGTAACGGATCTCCCGAACGACGCTCGAGGATCCTGCCCCCTTTCGCCACATCGACGGCTAGGCCGGCGATGCGCAGACAAAAGGCAAACACGGTTCGAACCTTTCATTGGAGCTTGTCGCTCCGTTGTCGGGTCTTCACCCGTCTCATGCAGGCCCACATGAATTAAGGCCGTCCTCTTGAATCAAGGTTCGGGCCGCCCGCAATCTCGGACAGGATGTCCGGAAGCCTTCCGGCTTCCGGCACCGGGCCCAGGATAAATCCAGGGCCCGGAATTCAGTCACGGACCAACCTTCGAAAGGCCGATCCAAATGGTCTTAATCAGGACGCTGCGAGCGTCGAGACGTCGAGCTTGAGGCCCGGGCCCATCGTCGAGGTGACCGACACCTTCTTGACGTAGTTGCCCTTGGCGCCAGCCGGCTTTGCCTTGGTTACCGCATCGGCGAAGGCACGGATGTTCTCTTCCAGTGCCTTGACGTCGAACGAGACCTTGCCGACGCCGGCATGAACGATGCCGGCTTTTTCGACGCGGAACTCGACGGCGCCGCCCTTCGATGCCTTGACGGCGGCGGCAACGTCGGTGGTGACGGTACCGACCTTCGGGTTCGGCATCATGCCGCGCGGGCCGAGCACCTTACCGAGACGGCCGACCAGCGGCATCATGTCCGGCGTGGCGATGCAGCGATCGAAATCGATCGTGCCCTTCTGGACGATGTCGACCAGGTCCTCCGCACCGACGATGTCGGCGCCGGCGGCCTTGGCTTCATCGGCTTTGTCGCCACGGGCGAACACGGCGACGCGAACCGAGCGGCCGGTGCCGTTCGGCAGGTTGACCACGCCGCGGACCATCTGGTCGGCATGACGCGGGTCGACGCCCAGGTTCATGGCCACTTCGACGGTCTCGTCGAACTTGACCGACGACCGGTCCTTGAGCAGCTTCAGCGCTTCACCGAGCGCGTAAGCCTTGTTGGGATCGATGCCTTCACGGGTCTTCGATACACGCTTTGCAATCTTTGCCATGATCTCAGCCCACCACTTCCAGACCCATCGAGCGGGCGGAGCCCTCGACCATACGCATGGCCGCTTCGACGTCGTTCGCGTTCAGATCCTTCATCTTGGCGGTCGCGATTTCGCGGACCTTGTCGCGCGAAACCGTGCCAGCCTTGACCTTGCCCGGCTCCTTCGAGCCCGACTTCAGGTTCGCGGCCTTTTTCAGGAAGTAGCTCACCGGCGGCGTCTTCATGACGAAGGTGAACGACTTGTCCTGGTAATAGGTGATGACGACCGGAACCGGCGATCCCTTTTCCATTTCCTGGGTCTGCGCGTTGAACGCCTTGCAGAACTCCATGATGTTGATGCCACGCTGACCAAGCGCCGGGCCGATCGGGGGCGACGGCGTAGCCGATCCCGCGGAGACCTGGAGCTTGAGTTGGCCTGCAATTTTCTTAGCCATCTCTTTTCCTGCCTTTGTCTATGCCGGCCCCACTAGCTGGGAAACACCGGCGGTTGCAGTCTGGTGGTGCGGTTCTTGCGGCCGGCTAAAGCCGCCTTCGCCTCCCACCGTCCTCAGGCAGCGCTTGCGCGCCGCCTCCCTGATCGCCGAACCGGCATCAGGGATTTCGGATCAGCCTTTTTCGACCTGTCCGAATTCCAGATCGACAGGCACGGCGCGCCCGAAGATCGAAACTTCCACCTTGAGCCGCGCCCGCTCCTCGTCCACTTCCTGGACGAAACCGTTGAACGACGCGAACGGACCATCCGAGACGCGGATCGCCTCGCCGATCTCGAAGGTGACCGAGGGCTTCGGCCGCTCGACGCCTTCCTGCACCTGGTTCAGGATGCGCTGGGCTTCGGCCTCGGTGATCGGCACAGGCTTGGAGTCGCCGAGAAAGCCGGTGACCTTTGGCGTGTTCTTGACCAGCGAGAAGACGGCGTCGGTCAGATTGGCCTTCAGGAGCACATAGCCCGGGAAGAACTTGCGCTCGGCGTCGACCTTGCGGCCGCGACGAACCTCGACGACCTTCTCGGTCGGCACCACGATCTGCTCGATGTCGGCGGACAGGCCCTTCTGCTTGGCCTTGTTTTCGATGTCCTCGGCGACCTTCTTCTCGAAGTTCGAATAGGCGTGGACGATGTACCAGCGCGTAGCCATTTTTACGACTTCTCCGTAATCGCCGGACTTAGCGTCCAATGCCCAGAATCTGCTCGACCGCGAGGCCCATGAGCTGATCAGCGGTGAAGAAGAAGATCATCGCGATCACGGCGAAGGCGAGAACCATCACCGTCGAGATCATCGTCTCGCGACGCGACGGCCAAGTCACCTTGGCTGTCTCCGCGCGCACCTGCTGGAGAAAGACGAAAGGATTTGTGGTTTTCGAAGCCATATGCCGCCTGTCTTCAAGACCCGTTGGCCGGGTCCCCTGGATGATCCCGCTGGCCGGGACGTGCCGCCTGAGCCCAAAGCGCGCCGAATCAGCGCACCATTTCGCCCATGCAAATCAGACGCGTAAAGCCGGCTTCCCAGCTCCACGCGCCGCGTGTCTGTTCTGTCTACATAAAACCGATTCTTGATCCACGCAAGTGGCAAGTGTCCGCTTTATGACCAAACGCCGCCTCGGAACCATCCAGTCGTTCCGTCCCGGCTATGGCGCCCTTATGCCCCAATCGTCCTAATATGGCAAGCGGGTCGCCGATTTTCAAATGGCACCGCTAATTCCATTCCCCGCCTCGGTCCTGTCCGCGCATGGAGGCGCGGCCAGCGGTATGGCGGCGGATAACTTGGCATCCATGCCCGAGACATGCTTTCTTGGAGCGATGACCGAGCCGACACAAGAACAGGTTGAGCAGCTTACCATTGCTTTCGAGCGCTTCACGCGCCGGTTCAAGGTGGCCGAAGCCGCCGCCGCAGCGGAGAACGCGCTTAATGCTCTCGACGCTCAGACATTGGTCTTCATCTGCGATAATGCCGGGTGCGGCGCGGCCGACGTCGCCCGCTATCTCGACGTCGCGCCGACAACCATGTCCTCGGCCACAGACAGGCTTGTGCGCAAGGGGCTGATCGAACGCCGCCGACCGGAAGAGAACCGCAGGACGGTAGCCCTCACCGCCACGGCGAAGGGCGCGGAGGTGGTCGGCGATCAAAAGGCCGGCTACCGCAACGCCTGCGTGGCAATGCTCAGGGCGCTCAATGCCAGCGAACAACAGGAATTGATCCGGCTTACCGAGAAAATCGCAGATACGAAAGTTGAATAATACGAATTTCGTACTATCATGATGGTAGTAGGCTTGCTGCCTATCCGCTGCCGATCCCGAATGGAGACGCCTGTGACCATCACGATCAACGGATCCGATTATCCCGTCCCCCTGGATTCGCGCGTGTCGCTGCTTGACATGTTGCGCGAGAGGCTGGGGCTCACCGGGACGAAACTCGGTTGCAATCAAGGTGCCTGCGGCGCTTGTACCGTGCTGCTGGACGGGGAACGGGTGCTATCTTGCCTCACCCTGGCTGCGCAGGCGGAGGGGCGTGACGTCCTCACGATCGAGGGGCTGCAAGGAGCGGACGGCAGCCTCCATCCACTGCAGAAGGCGTTCATCGAACACGACGGCCTCCAGTGTGGCTATTGCACCCCAGGCCAGATCTGCTCGGCGATCGCCATGGCGCGGGAGTTGCGGCGCGGCGACCCAAGTCATGTCACCGCCAATCTCGCCGCCGGCCCCGAAGGGCCGACCCGAGAGGAAATCCGTGAACGAATGAGCGGCAATCTGTGCCGCTGCGGAGCCCATAACGGCATTGTCGAAGCGATCGAGGAAATGCTTGGTGGAGAGCCGGCATGACACCCTTTGCATTTCATGTCGCGCGCGATCGCGCGGAAGCCCTGTCGCTTGGCGCCGCCAACGGCACTCGATTGATCGGAGGAGGCACGAACCTTGTTGATCTGCTCAGGCAGAATGTCGAGTCCGCTTCCGAACTGGTCGATGTCAGCCGCCTGGCCGCCAACATTCAGGAAGTCGATAACGGCGCGCTGCTCGTCGGCGCATCGATGAAGAACAGCGCGCTCGCCGCGCACCCGATGGTCCGCGGTCGCTATCCGATGCTGTCGCGCGCCCTGCTGGCCGGGGCCTCGGCGCAGATCCGCAACATGGCGACAGTCGGCGGCAACATAATGCAGCGGACACGCTGCCCCTACTTCTACGATGTGGATGGGGCGCGATGTAACAAACGGCAGCCTGATAGCGGCTGTGACGCGAAGGGCGGGTTCAACCGTTATCACGCCATTCTGGGCGGGTCGAACGCCTGCGTGGCGACCCATCCCTCGGACATGTGCGTGGCGCTTGCGGCACTCGACGCACTGGTGCATCTCGCCGGCCCAGAGGGTGAGCGAACCGTGCCGCTTGCCGAGTTTCACGTTTTGCCCGGCGCCAACCCACAGGTCGAGACCGTCTTGCGGAACGGGGAGATGATCACCGCCATAGAGCTACCGCCCGCGACGCCCGCAATGACGAATTCCGAATATCGCAAGGTCCGCGACCGTTCGAGCTACGCATTCGCTCTGGTTTCCGTGGCAGCTGGCCTCGAAGTGGTGGAAGGCAAGATCGCCGAAGCCCGGATCGCGCTTGGCGGCGTGGCCGCAAAACCATGGCGCGCCACGCGTGCGGAGGCCGCGCTTCGTGGATTGCCGGCGACCCGCGCAAACTTTCTCGCCGCCGCGGAAGAGGAACTGACCAAGGCGCAGCCGCTTGAAGGCAATGCGTTCAAGGTCGGTCTGGCGCGGCGGACGATCGCCGCCGTCCTTGAATCGCTGGCAGGAGAGCGCGCATGAGCAAGCTACAGAACGCCATCGTCGGCGGAGTTCGCACAGTGCTGGGGCGCGTTCCGGCTAGCTGGCTGCCCGGCGGCACGCCCGATCCGATCATCCAAAAGCGCGCGACGCTTGGTACACAGCAGCCCCGCATCGACGGTCCGGACAAGGTTCGCGGCGCGGCGCGCTTCGCGGCTGAAGTGCCGATGGCGAACCTGCTCCATGCCGCTTTTGTTCATTCCACCGTCGCGCGCGGCAAGATCGCCGAACTCGACGTTTCCGCCGCCGAAGCCGCGCCAGGGGTCGCGCTGGTGATGACATATCGCAACGCGCCGAAAATGTCGGTGCCTCCCGCAATCGGCATCACCAATCTGAAGGCGGCAGGCAACCACACGCTTCCGGTGATGCAGGATGCTGAAATCCGGTGGAATGGACAGGCGGTGGCCGTCATACTCGCCGAAACCCGCGAACAGGCCGAACATGCCGCCACGCTGGTCCGGATACGTTACAATGCCGCGCAGTCACGCACGCGGTTCAAGGACGGCAAAAAAGATGCGAGCACGCCGGACTCGATACTGATCGAGCGGAACCGCGTCGACAAGGGCAACGCCAGCAAGAAGCTGGCCGAAGCGGCGTACAAGATCGATGCGGTCTACAGGACGCCGTGGCAGAACCACAACCCGATCGAACCGCACGCCGCCACTATCGCCTGGCAGGACGGGCAACTGATCGTCCACGACGCGACGCAGATGATCCACGCTACGGCGGGTTCCCTGGCAAAAGTGTTTGGGCTGAAAGAGGCGGATGTCTTCGTCAGTTCACCCTTCGTTGGGGGTGGCTTCGGCGCAAAAGGGATGTGGGACCATCAGATCCTCGGCGCCGCCGCGGCAAAGCTCGCCGGGCGACCGGTGCGTGTCATGCTGTCGCGGGCGAGCATGCACCGTCTGGTGGGCGGTCGCACTCAGACCGAGCAGCGCGTGGCACTGGGGGCCAGTGCAGATGGGAAGCTCACCGCCTTGCTGCATCACGGCTATGCGACCAAGCCGCGGCACAGCATATGCGACGAAGGCTTCAGTCTCACCGGGCGATCGCTCTATGCGTCCGCCAGCTTCGACATCGTCCAGCACCACGTCGATCTCGACCTGCTGGCCAACTCTTTCATGCGTGCCCCCGGAGAGACTCCGGGGACTTTCGCGATTGAATGCGCGATGGACGAACTGGCCCACCAACTGGGGATGGACCCGGTCGAATTGAGGCGTCGCAACGTCGCCTCCTGCGATCCGATCAGCGGCGCCCCCCATTCGCAGAGCGCCACGATGACCGCGTACGACTTGGGTGCCGAACGCATCGGCTGGGCCAGGCGTGCGCCCGCGCCCCGTGCACGACGCGATGGGGAATGGCTCGTGGGCATGGGCTGCGCGGGCGGAACCTTCCCTTTCGCCCGCATGCCGGGCACGTCCGCGCGCATCACCCTTGACGCACGCGGTCAGGCCCATGTCGCCAGCGCCGCGCACGAGATGGGAATGGGAACCGCGACCGTCCAACGCCAGCACGCTGCGGACAGGCTCGGGCTGCCGCTCGATAGCGTCTCGGTGACGATCGGCGACTCCCGCCTGCCATTTGCCAGCTTCGCCGGCGGATCGTCCCAGACAGCCTCGCTCGGCGCGGCTATAAATGCCGCAAGCGGCAAACTTGCCGCCGAGCTGTTGCGCCTTGCCGGCAACGACACGCCGCTGGCGGGGCTCAGGGCGAGTGACGTCGAATTCGCCGACAGCGGGCTGCGCAGCATCGATGACCCCTCCCGGCACGAAAGCTTCGCTTCGATTTTTCGGCGCTCCGGACACAAAGACCTCAGCGTCACGGGTGAAAGCGGGCCGCCGCTGGAAATGCTCAAATTCTCGATGCACAGCACGTCGGCCATTTTCTGCCAGTTACGCGTGAGCGAGGTTACCGGGGAAATCCGGATTGATCGCCTGGTCGGCGCCTTCGATTGTGGCCGTATTCTCAATACGAAAACCGCAACGAGCCAGTTCAAGGGCGGCATGATCATGGGGCTGGGAATGGCGCTGACGGAAGAGACGCTGCTCGACGAGCGGAGCGGTCGAATCATGAGCACGTCACTGGCCGACTATCATGTGCCCGTGCATCTGGACGTGCCGGAGATCGATGTGCTGTGGACGGACATTCCTGATCCGCGCACTCCCATGGGCGCGCGCGGCATCGGCGAGATCGGTACGACCGGCGTGGCCGCAGCGGTCGCCAATGCCGTCTTCAACGCCACCGGTACTCGCGTCCGCGACCTGCCTATCACCCTCGACAAGCTGGCCTTCAATGAAACGCCGGAAAAGCGCGAAGCGATTTCCCCTCCGGAATTCCCATGAAAACCAATATCTAATCAGACCAACAAGAAGCTCTCCAATTCGACGTCAATGCGTCGACTGAGCGAACAGCAGACCTTCGCCGCCGCGCCATGTTGCATATTCAATTTCGGTCGTCGGGAAGTCTCCTGGCGTTCGTCATTCCTCTGAAGGAATGGCACGGGCAGCAGGGCTCGAACCTACGACCTGCGGTTTTGGAGACCGCCGCTCTACCAACTGAGCTATGCCCGTACATGTGCGCCTCGGCGCAGCAGGGGCTTCCTAAAAGCTTCCGTGCTCTCTGTAAAGAGCGGTTTGCAGGCAAACGCGTTTAACCCCTGCGCCAGAAATCAGGATAGTCGACGACCAGCCCATCGCGGTCGATCTCCAGTTCCCGCCTGAAGTCGCTGGCGCGCGATTCATAGAGGTATCGCCTGCCCTCTTCGAGGCATGTGTAGCGTTGCGGGTTGGGCACGACAGAGAGGGCCGGAAAATCGATGAAGGCGGTGGTGATCTCGGCGCTCTGCCCAGTCGAGAGCGCCAGGCGCCGGATCGGCAGCGTGTTCGTGAAAGGGGTGACGGTCAGGTCCGGGTCGAGGACGCCGGCGAGCTCGGGCATCGGCAGGCCGTTCCTGGTCCAGCGACCATCCCCATCCGACGCCAGGACAAGCGTCCGGCCATCGCCGATCATATCGACCATGACGCTCCGCGCGTGCCAGCCGGCATCGCAGGCGATGCGATAGCGGACCGCAAATGGCGTTTCGCCCGAGCAGATGACGACGGAATCGGCCAGGAACCGCCCCGTCTCTCCCCGCAGCACAAGATGTTCGAAGCCGGGGCCATCCCACTCGCGCCAGCGCACGATCTTGGCATCTTGCGGCATCGGTCCTCCATCTCCGTGGCAAACGGAAGCTATTTTTCGTCCGGCACCCGGTACGGTCCGCCAGGCACGCCCCAGCCCCAGGCCGGCATCGGCTCGCTTTCGGGATCGCAGGTTTCGCCGAGATTGGAATTCATCTTGGCCAGCCGCGATCCCCATTCGATGTAGCCAATGAAGGCGGAACGGAATTCGGGATCGTCGGGCAGGCCGACCTCGTCCGCCGCGTCGGCGAGAAGATTGATCCAGCGGCGGCGCTGCGCCTCGGTCAGATGCTTGCCCAGGTGATGCATGACCATTTCGCGGTGGCCGCCGAATTCCTCGCTATAGGTTTTCGGTCCGCCAAAAACCTCGCCGATGAAGGCGGCGACATGGGCGGGGTGGTCCGGCGACATTTGCTTGAACACCGGGCCGACGACCGGATCCCTTGCCACCTTGTCATAGAAGGTTTGCGTCAGCCGGTTCAGCGACTCGCCGCCACCGGCCCATTCGTAGAGTGTCGGAACATCCTGGCTCATTCTCGATCCTTCGCCGGCCCCGCAGCCGCGACGATAGCGGAAATCGAGTATGGCTCAACCTGCCTCGATGGCCAGTTTTCCGCCGCCGCCGCGCCCTACAGCTTGGCGGGCGCGTCGGCCTGTGCGTTGGCGGCTGGCAGGCCCCGGCAATTGCCTGGCTTGGCAACGGCCTTGCAAACCGTGGAGCCCGTCAGCGCGTCGACCGATTGCGGTCCCGTTGTCAGTCCGGCCTTCAGCATCGTGTCCGGGTCAAGTTGCCCCTCAGCCGAGCGTCGCTCGATCGCGGCGAACAGAGCGGGACCGATCGCCATCTCCTCGAGGTAGGCCTTGACCACCGGCTTCTGTCCCATCGGGTAGAGGCTGAGCCGCGCCCGGGGGCCGACAAGCCGCCTGGCGCCGGCGGCAACCACGAGCGCGCAGGCGGAATCACACTCCACCCCGGTATCGATGCTCAAACCGGCATAGGCTCCTTCCCTGGCCAGGCAGTGCCACGCGCCGGGATCACAGTCGACGAAATCGGTCCGGGCAACGGCGATGTCGAGCTTCCTCTCATGGATAAGCCTTCCCATGGCGAGCGCGCTGGACAGGTCGCCTCCCCGAGAGCTGATGACGACAGGCAGGTGCCGATCGCCCAGCGTGGCAAATAGCTGCCGCAGCTTCAGCGGCGTCTGGGTGGTGATCGCACCTTCCGCCGATATCCATTCGGGGCAGTCGGGATTGCAGAGCGGATTGCTGCCGCGAACCACGACAAAGCGCATGTCCCCGCCGGCCTTTGCTTTGGCCGGTTCACCGGCAACGGCAGTGGCAGGCCGGGCAGCGGCCGATGGCGTCGCCTTGTTTGCTGGTCCAGCCATCTCCCGGCAATTCGTGGCCGGCTGGTCCGGCACGCACAGGCTTGCCGTGGTCAACAGATCCACGGTGTCCCGGCTGGTGACCAGCTTCATCGTCAACATGTCGTCGAGCGGAATCTGACGGATGTCGCTGGCCGGCGTGGCCTTCATGACATCCAGCACGCCGTCGCCTATCCCCATTTCCTTGAGATACGCCGAAAGCGTCTTCTCGACCGTCCTGCTCATCTCGTAGGTTTTGTAGCTGCCCGCGTTTTTCCGGCTGACCACCTTGGTGCTGATGACCTTTTTCTTGCCGTTCACGATCCGGTACGTGGTCCGGTAGAGCAGCTTCTCCCGGCGGTAGGTGGTGGTGATCTGGTGAACGCCGAGATAGCCGAAATCGCCCACCACGCGGCGGACGCCGCCGGAAAACATCAGCGGACAGGCCGAATTACACATGGCCCCATCATCATGGGCGATGCCGAAATAGTCGGCACCCTTGCCCCTGTTGTCGTTGCAATTCCTCACCTCCGGCTGGCAATCGGAAAAAATCGTGACGCCGACGGCGACGTCGAGCTTGTTCTTGCGGATCATCCGGCCAAGTGCCAGCGCCGCGTCGACATTGCCGCCGGGCGAATTGACGACAACAGGCAATCGCCTTCCCTTGAGCGCCTTGAGCGTGCGCTTTAGGAGCGACGGCGTGCCCGCCTCGATGGCGCCGTCGGCCGATATCCACTCAGGACAGTTGGGTTCGCATCCCGGCGCGTTGCTGCGCACGACGACGAAGCGCATGGACGGGATATCGGGAGGGCCATCCTGCGCTCGCGCCGTCAGCACAGGCAGCGCCATGGCGACGACGAGGCATACCAGTGCCCACAACCGCCATGCCTGCCCACCGAAACGGCGCCCTGGAACCACTCTTGGCAAAGCTCCCTCGCTCCAAACCCATACTAGTTGCAGCCATGGCGCTTGCAACAGCTTTGAAATAATCCTTGCGATACTTGCGCCGCCGAGCAGCCTGAAACGAAAAAGGGCGGCCCGAAGACCGCCCTTTCCTTGTCGAACCGGCAGCAGCCGGATCGATTATTCCTTGATGGTGACGACGATGCCGGCACCGACGGTGCGGCCGCCTTCACGGATGGCGAAGCGCAGCTTCTCTTCCATGGCGATCGGCACGATCAGCTCGACATCGACCGTGATGTTGTCGCCAGGCATCACCATCTCGGTGCCTTCCGGCAGCGACACGATGCCGGTCACGTCGGTCGTGCGGAAGTAGAACTGCGGACGGTAGTTGGTGAAGAACGGCGTGTGACGGCCACCTTCGTCCTTGGTCAGGATGTAGGCTTCGGCCACGAACTTCTTGTGCGGCTTCACCGTGCCCGGCTTGGCAAGAACCTGGCCGCGCTCGACACCTTCACGGTCGACACCGCGCAGCAGCGCGCCGATGTTGTCGCCAGCCTGGCCCTGATCGAGCAGCTTGCGGAACATTTCCACGCCCGTGCAGGTCGTCTTGGTCGTCGGACGGATGCCGATGATCTCCAGCTCCTCGCCGACCTTGACCACGCCACGCTCGACGCGGCCGGTGACGACCGTGCCGCGACCCGAGATCGAGAACACGTCCTCGATCGGCATCAGGAACGGCTTGTCCAGCGGACGAACCGGCGTCGGGATGTAGGCGTCGACCTGAGCCATCAGCTCGCGGATCGCGTCCTCGCCGATCGTCTTGTCCGAATCCTCGAGGGCGGCCAGAGCCGAACCCTTGACGATCGGAATGTCGTCGCCGGGGAACTCGTTCTTCGACAGAAGCTCGCGAACCTCGAGCTCGACCAGTTCGAGCAGTTCCGCGTCGTCGACCTGGTCGACCTTGTTGAGGAACACCACGATCGACGGGACGCCGACCTGACGGGCAAGCAGGATGTGCTCGCGGGTCTGCGGCATCGGGCCGTCGGCGGCCGACACGACCAGGATCGCGCCGTCCATCTGCGCGGCGCCGGTGATCATGTTCTTCACATAGTCGGCGTGGCCGGGGCAGTCGACGTGGGCGTAGTGGCGGTTGGCGGTCTCGTATTCGACGTGAGCCGTCGAGATCGTGATGCCGCGCGCCTTCTCTTCGGGCGCCGCGTCGATCTGGTCATAGCGCTTGTATTCGCCGAAATACTTGGTGATCGCAGCCGTCAGCGACGTCTTGCCGTGATCGACGTGGCCGATCGTGCCAATGTTCACATGAGGCTTCGTACGCTCGAATTTACCTTTTGCCATAGTCTCTTTCCTTGGACGGCCTGGACCTTCAGTTCAGTCGAATGCGGGGCGATTAGCGAGAAAGGCCAAAAAACACAAGCATCTTTTGCCCGGGCGCCATCTCACTCGGCCAGAACCCATGATCCGATTGCGGGGGTATGGCGCTGATATAGGGAGCCGCCGTCGAAAATGGAATGGGCGGAAGCCGGCGGAACAATGTGGGGATTTAGCAGGCCCGCGCATCGGTCGCTGTCGGATTTGCCGGCGGTCCATGGCCCATTGCGGCGGCCACCCCGGTCTGATTTCCTGCGCCGATGCATTTCATTCCGACTGCCATTCGCGGCCCGCTGTTCATGATCGTCTCGACCGGGTCGTATCTGGTCAACGATACGATGATGAAGCTCGCGACAGTGGGCTTGCCGTCCTACGAGGTGCTTTTCCTGCGTGGTGCCGCGGCAACGCTTTGGGGCTTTCCGCTGCTGTTCGCGCTCGGCTACGGCAAGCAGATCCCGCTGATCTTCGACAAGCGGGTGCTGCGCAGGAACCTGCTCGAGCTGGCGGCGATCCTCTGTTACGTCGTCGCGCTCGCCAATATGCAGATCGCCGATTCCACCGCGCTCGGCCAGATCACGCCGCTCCTGATGCTGGTCGGCTCCTCGATCCTGTTTGGCGAGCGGATCGGCGGCCAACGCATGGCACTGATCGGATTGGGCTTCCTTGGCGCGCTGATGGTGGCGCAGCCGACCATGCAAGGCATTTCGGTCTACGCCTTGCTGGCACTCGGCAACGCGACATTCGCCGCCGCCCGCGATCTGGCCGGCCGCAAGATCACCGCCGAAGTGCCGGGAATGATCGTGGCGATCTCGGCCGTCGTCGTCGTGCTCATCGGCGCCGGCGCCGCGCATCTGATGTCCGAGCGCTGGGTCATGCCCGAGGCCCGTCACCTGATGCTGATGGCAGGCGCCGGCTTCTTCCTGATCTTCGGCCACTTCTTCATCTTCATGGCCTATCGCGTCGGGCCGACCGGAGCGGTGGCGCCATTCTACTATTGCTTCACGGTCTGGGCGGTCATTTCAGGCCTGCTGGTGTTCGGGCAATTTCCCAACACGCTTGCCGTCTGCGGCATCCTGCTGGTGGTCGCCAGCGGGCTGACCATCGTTTCCCTGGATCAGCGCAAGCGCCGGCTGACGGTGATCGCTTAGTTGCCGGCGGGGCGCTCGCCAAGGCCGTTGCCGACGCCGTGGGGATCATCTACGCGGCTGGACGAACCAATCAGCCGAGGGAGCTTGCCGCCGCCGACGCGGTGCTGATGCCATAGGCAAGCCGGCGGTCGAGGCGGCCCGAAAGCCGCGCGGGGCCGCCGCCTATCTGGCGCAGCCAGTCGCCTCGGGCTGCTAAAGCGTTCGGCGCCCGCTGAACTGGTGATAGGCCCAAAGGACGACCACGGCGCCCACCACGGCGACGATCAGGCTATAGATGTTGAGGCCGGTCACGCCCGACGCGCCAAAGGCGCTGAAGATCAGGCCGCCGACAATTGCGCCGACGATGCCGAGCACGATATCCATGATCATGCCCTGGCCGGTCTTGTTGACGATCTTGCTGCCGATGAAACCGGCAATGACGCCCAGAATGATCCAGCTGATGATACCCATTTTTTCCTCTCCTTCCCTCCGCCAAGCGGAGATTTTCATATGAATGTCAAAACCACAAGCCAGCTTGAAATTCCGCCCGATTGCGCCATTGTTGAAGATGGGTTGGGCTTGGCTAGATGGAGGATCCACTATGGGACTTTTTGACAACGCCGTTCCTGGCGGCAACATCACCAAACCGCTGATGATCGCACTTGGCGCGTTGCTGGTCGGAAAGATGCTGAGCGGCAGAAGCGCCGAACAGCCGGACCAACCCGACGCCGCTGCTCCCCCCGTCCCTGCTCCGACCGAAGCCAATCCAGGCGATGGCGGCCTGCTCGGCGGTTTGGGCGGCCTGCTCGACAAGCTCAAGAATGCCGGCCATGGCAATGTCGCCGACTCCTGGGTCGGCACCGGGCAGAACCAGTCGATCAACGCCAATGATCTCGGCAACGCGATCGGACCGCAGGTCATCCGCGAGATCGCGCAAAGGACAGGGCTCGACGAGCAGGAACTGCTCAAGCAGCTGTCGACGGCCCTGCCGGGCATCGTCGACAAGCTGACGCCGAACGGCCAGGTGCCGCAGCAGCACCAGGTCGCATCCGCGTTCAACAGCTAGGGTGGCATGCACGAATGCCAGAGGCGCTGCGCGCATTGCCGCGCAGCGTTTCGGCGTAACACTAGTTTGGATGAAAGTCTGGAGCGGGTAGCGGGAATCGAACCCGCATATTCAGCTTGGAAGGCTGCTGCTCTACCACTGAGCTATACCCGCGCCTTGCACTGAAGTACCGGATTCACTGGAAAAGCGCCATGCACTTTTCGTCTCCGATGCTTTCGCGTTTCAGGGCTTCCGGGCCGGCAGTGGTGGAGAGGGTTGGATTCGAACCAACGTAAGCTAAGCTAACGGATTTACAGTCCGTCCCCTTTAACCACTCGGGCACCTCTCCAGTCTGCCGCCGGAGCCATGCAACGAGGCATTCACGCCGATCCGGACCCGAGTTGTCTTCTCCGAAATCAGCGAAGCGCCTTATGGCGGCAAGGCCAGTGGGTGTCAACCGCGCAGGAAGGGTTTTTCGATGTTGTTCGCCGGCTGCGGCGACAGGGCATATCCTTGGCGGGAGGAGACGGCTATAGAAGCCGGCCATGAGCAACAATTCCAACACCCCGAAAGACACCCACTACGCCAAGCTGCGCCGCGCGTATCGCGACGAGAAAAGCGGCGGCGCACCGGCCTTCAGGCCGCGCCAACCCGTGCCGCCAGGCGAAAACGCCGGGGATGGGCTGGTGCGTCTTTATGGCCTGCACACTGTGCGCGCCGCGCTCGACAATCCGCGCCGCCGGATCAAAAGAATGCTGGTGACGCGCAATGCGGCCGAACGGCTCGAGATCGCCGATCTCACCGCTTTGCCCTTCAAGGCCGACCTGGTCGAACCGAGGGACATCGACAAGATCACCGGGTCGGACGCCGTGCATCAGGGCGTGCTGATCGAGGCCGAGCCGCTGAAGCCCAAGCGCCTCGACGCGCTTGGCGACACCAGGCTGGTGCTGGTGCTCGATCAGGTCACCGATCCGCACAATGTCGGCGCCATTTTGCGTTCTGCGGTGGCCTTCGGCGCCGGCGCACTGATCACCACGGCACGCCACAGCCCGCAGGAATCGGGCGTGCTGGCGAAATCCGCCTCCGGCGCACTGGAGCATATCGACCAGATCGAGGTGAAGAACCTCGCCGACGCGCTCGGACAACTGCACGAGGCCGGCTTCCAGACCATCGGGCTCGATTCGGACGGGCCGGCGGAACTCGAAACCAGTTTTGCCGGCGACAGGATAGCCTTGGTGCTGGGCGCAGAAGGCAAGGGCCTGCGCCAGAAGACGCGCGAGACGGTGACGACGCTGGCGCGGCTCGACATGCCCGGCGCCATCCGCTCGCTGAATGTGTCGAATGCCGCGGCGGTGAGCCTTTATGCGGCACGGGAATTTTTAAAGCGCGGCTGACTGAAAGCGGCAAGTTCCCGCCAGGAAGCAAAAACGGGTTCCGGCGACAAAACCGAAACCCGCTCTTCGACGGACAGGAGTTGGCGGCTTTGGGAACGTTGTGCCGCCCTCTCCCGACCTATGCCGCTTTACCCTTGATTTCCGTTTCCTCCTTGCCGATCTCGAAATTGGCCATCCGCTCTAGCGCCCTGACCAGCGCCGAATGATCCTCCTTCGCACCACCATTGGCGGCGCAGGAATTGAACAGTTGCTGCGTCGCCGATGTGTTGGGCAGCGACACGCCAAGCGCCTTCGCACCCTCCAAAGCGAGGTTCAGATCCTTCTGGTGCAGTTCGATGCGGAAGCCTGGCGCGAAGGTGCGCTTGACCATGCGCTCGCCATGCACTTCGAGAATGCGTGAGGCGGCCAGCCCGCCCATCAGCGCCTGCCTGACCTTGGCAGGGTCGGCGCCGGCTTTCGATGCAAAAACAAGCGCTTCGGCGACGGCTTCAATGGTCAGCGCGACGACGATCTGGTTGGCGACCTTGGTGGTCTGGCCGACGCCGTTCGGCCCGACCAAATTGATGTTCTTGCCCATCTTCTCGAAGATTGGTTTTGCGCGCTCGAAGGCTTTCTCCTCGCCGCCGACCATGATGGTCAGCGACGCCGCTTTGGCGCCAACCTCGCCGCCCGAGACCGGCGCGTCGAGATAGTCGCAGCCGAGCTCGTTGATCTTCTTTGCGAATTCCTTGGTCGCGATCGGCGAGATCGAACTCATGTCGATCAGCAGCTTGCCCTTCGACAGGCCGGAGGCGACGCCGTTGTCGCCGAACAGCACATCGGCCACCTGCGGCGTGTCAGGAACCATGGTGATGATGATGTCGGCGGCCTTGGCCACCGCGGCATGGCCGGTGACGGTCTTCAGGCCGTTGGCGACAAGGTCGGCCGGCGGTTTCGAGCGGTGGTCGCTGGCCACGACCGTGTAGCCGGCTCCAAGCAGATGCCCTGCCATGGGTGCGCCCATGATGCCGAGGCCGATGAAGCCTATGGTTTCCATTATGGTTCTCCTGAAATTCCTGGCTCGAATTTGTCGAAAGGCCGGCGCTGCCCCTCATCCGCCTGCCCATCCTTCGCTGCGGTGCAGCTACGGAGGGTGAACCGGGCACCTTGTCCCCGTATAGTGACGGGGAGAAGGGATGCTCTAAGCCGCCGCGCTGCCCTGTCCGGCCAGATCCCGAAACCAGCCCAGCCCGGCTTCCGTGCCCGCCTTCGGCTTGTATTCCGCGCCTATCCAGCCGGAATAACCAATCCGGTCGATGTGGTCGTAGAGGAAGGGATAGTTGATCTCGCCCGTCCCCGGCTCGTGACGGCCGGGATTGTCCGCAAGCTGGATATGCGCGATGCGGGGAAGGTTCGCTTCGATGGTACGGGCGAGATCCCCCTCCATGATCTGCATGTGGTAGATGTCGTATTGCAGGTACAGGTTCTTCGAGCCGACGCGATCAATGAGCTCAAGCGCCTGGTCTGAATAATTGAGGAAGAAGCCCGGAATATCGCGCGTGTTGATCGGCTCGATCAGCAGCCGGATGCCGGCCTGCTCCAGTTTTTCGGCGGCGAACGCCAGGTTCTCGGCGAAGGTATCCTCAAGCACCTTGGTCGCAACACCCTGCGGCGCGATGCCGGCTAGGCAGTTGACCTGTTGGCAATCCAGCGCCTGCGCGTAGGCGATCGCCTTGGCGATGCCCTGGCGAAATTCCGGCACGCGGTCCGGCAGCACGGCGATGCCGCGCTCGCCCTTGGCCCAGTCGCCCGCAGGCAGATTGAACAGCACCTGCGTCAGGCCGTTCTTCTTCAGGCGGGCGGCGACCACCTCGGGCGCATGATCATACGGTCCGATATATTCGACACCCTTGAAGCCGGCGCGGGCGGCGGCATCGATACGGTCGAGGAAATCATGCTCGCCAAAGAGCATCGACAGATTGGCTGAAAAACGCGGCATTCTTTTTCTCCTATTTTCTGCCCGGAACCAAAGCCGTGTTGAGATCAGGTCAGGCCGGCCTGACCTGAATATCAGCATGACTTAGTCCAGCATCACGATCGCGGTGGGCGCGTCTTCCTGATGTTCGGCAAGGTCCTCGAATTCGGTGATCTTGTCGATCTCGGTACCCATCGAGATGTTGGTGACGCGTTCGAGGATGAATTCGAGCACGACAGGAACCCGATGCTCCTTCATCAACCGCTGCGCTTCCTTGAACGCGCCGGCGAACTCTTCCGGCTTGCGCACCCTGACCGCCTTGCAGCCCATCGCTTCGGCGACGGCGACATGGTCGACGCCATAACCCGCCTCGGGATCATTGGCACGGTTGATGTTCTCGAAGGCGAGGCTCACCTCGTAGTCCATCGAAAAACCGCGCTGCGCTTGGCGGATCAGGCCGAGATAGGCGTTGTTCACCACGACGTGGAGGTAAGGCAACTTGTGCTGGGCGCCGACCGCCAGTTCCTCGATCATGAACTGGAAATCATAGTCGCCCGACAGCGCCACGATCGCGCGGTCGGGATCGGCGGCGCGCACGCCGAGTGCGGCCGGCAGCGTCCAGCCGAGCGGGCCGGCCTGGCCGCAATTGATCCAGTTACGCGGCTTGTAGACATGCAGGAACTGCGCGCCTGCGATCTGCGACAGGCCGATGGTGGTGACATAGGTGACGTCGCGGCCAAACGCCTTGTTCATCTCCTCATAGACGCGCTGCGGCTTCAGCGGCACCTGGTCGAAATGGGTCTTGCGCTTCATCGTCTTCTTGCGGCCCTGGCATTCCCTGGCCCAGCCCGACCAGTCGCGCAGTTTTCCAGCCGTCTTCCATTCGGTGGCGACGTCGAGCAGCATCTTCAGCGCCGCACCCGCATCCGAAACGACGCCGAGGTCCGGCGCGAAGACCCGGCCTATTTGAGTAGGCTCGATATCGACGTGAATGAATTTCTTGCCTCTGGTATAGACGTCCACCGAGCCGGTGTGGCGGTTGGCCCAGCGGTTGCCGATGCCGAAGACGAAGTCGGCTTCCAGCATCGTCGCATTGCCGTAGCGGTGCGACGTCTGCAGGCCGCACATGCCGGCCATCAGCCGGTGGTCGTCGGGGATCGCGCCCCAGCCCATCAGTGTCGGGATGACCGGAACGCCCGTGATTTCGGCGAATTCGATCAGCAGGTCCGACGCGTCGGCATTGATGATGCCGCCGCCGGCGACGATCAGCGGCTTTTCCGAGGCGTTCAGCATCCCCAGCGCCTTTTCGGCTTGGGCGCGCGTCATCGCCGGCTTGAATGGCGCCAGCGGCTCATAGGCGTCGATGTCGAACTCGATCTCGGCCAGCTGGACGTCGACCGGCAGGTCGATCAGCACCGGACCTGGCCGCGACGAGCGCATGAGATGGAACGCCTTTTGCAGCGCCATCGGCACCAGATAGGGCTCCATCACCGTCACCGCCCATTTGGCGACGGGCGCGGCGATGGCGGCGATGTCGACGGCCTGAAAATCCTCCTTGTTGAGGCGCGCGCGTGGCGCCTGCCCGGTGATGCACAGGATTGGAATGGAATCGGCCGCGGCCGAATAGAGCCCGGTGATCATATCGGTGCCGGCCGGCCCCGAAGTGCCGATGCAGAGCCCGATATTGCCGGCCTTGGCGCGGGTATAGCCTTCCGCCATATGCGAGGCGCCCTCGACGTGGCGAGCCAGGACATGGCGGATGGTGCCCCTCGCCTTCAGCGCCGAGTAGAGCGGATTGATCGCCGCGCCGGGCACGCCGAAGGCGCAGGAGACGCCTTCCTTTTCGAGAACGAGAACAGCGGCATCGACAGCGCGCATCCTGGCCATTTCCAGCCTCCACAAGATGATTGTTGGATGGCTAAGGATGTCACCGCCCCGGCGATTTTTCAATTTTTCCAGAATATTTTTTCATTTCCAGAAAACGGCGATTAATAGCTGATTTTGCTGGGCTTTCGCTTTTCCAGATTTGCACCTGGAAATTTCATGAAAAACTTTTTCATTGCATCTTTGGAGAAACGGCCGAGAATGCTGGCCATGGAAAGCAGCGAAAAACGTCAGCGCGGGCGCCCGCGCGCTTTCAACGGCCCTGCCGAGGCCTCGGTGCAGTCGCTTGACCGCGCCTTGCGTATCCTGGCCATCGTCGCGGAAGGCAGCGGCCTGTCGCTGAGCGAGATATCGGCGCAGAGCGGGCTCGCCGCCTCCACCGCCTATCGCATGCTGACGACGCTTCAAAACCACGGCATGGTCGAATTCGACACATCGGACCAGCTTTGGTCGATCGGCGTCGAGACCTACCGGATGGGCGCGGCGTTCCTGCGCCGCCGCAAGCTGGTCGACCGTGCCCGCATCGTCATGCAGGAATTGATGGAGAAGACCGGCGAAACCGCCAATCTCGGCGTCGCCGAGGATGATTGTGTGGTCTTCGTCAGCCAGGTCGAGACACATCAGGCGATCCGCGCCTTCTTCCGGCCGGGCACGCGCAGCCCCTTCCATGCTTCCGGCATCGGCAAGGCGGTGCTGGCGCATCTCGAACCGGAGCGCGTCGGGACAATCCTGCGCAAGGCCGGCCTGCAGCGCTACACGGACAAGACCCTTTCCGACATCTCCGCCCTCGCCCACGATCTGGCTGTCATCAAGCATCGCGGCTGGTCGGTCGACGACGAGGAGCGCCACCCCGGCATGCGATGCGTCGCCGCCGCCATCTTCAACGAATATGGCGAACCGATCGGCGGTGTTTCCGTGTCCGGGCCGACGGTACGGGTCACGCCAGAGCGGCTGGCCGAGATCGGCCCGCTGGTGCGCGACGCAGCGGTCGAGGTGACGAAAATGATCGGCGGGATGGCTGGCTGATCAGGCAGCGCCCGGCAGCGCGCTCCTGGCCGCCACATGAAGGACGTCCAGCAGGATTGCCAGGCCGACGCCGCTGGCGGTGCAGAAGAGGCCGGCCATGAAGATACGGTTGGCGCGCGCATAGACCGGCCGGCGCAGTGACGCCGTGTCGAGCAGCAACGCCAGCGCTCGCATTTGCAAGGCGATACCAGCCAGGATCGGCAGGACAGCGACCAGGTGATAGGTCTGCCAGGGAATCGGGTTGGCGGCCCAATGGGTGATGAAGCCCAGCGAGAACGCCAGCAGAATGCCGACCGTCGTGACCGTGCCGTTGCGAAACACCGGCTCGATCAGGTCTTCTTTCTCATCCTGCTCGTCCAAGCCAACCTCCCCAGCCGGCAATCGAAGCGATTAGACTAGACGCCCATAGAATCGCTGTACATCTCTGCTTGCTCGGACAAGCGCCGGCGACAGCCAGCGCGGCTGGACAGCACATGAAGGGGCAGGAATGAGAAAGACGGCTCTGCTTTCGCTTGCCGCTTCACTTTGCGGGTGCGTGGCGACACCGCCCGCAGCCACATCCGATGCCGGTAACCAGCGCGTCGATCCCATGCCGATCTCGCTCGCTTTGGAAGAGATCATCACGACAGGCGTTCGCCAACATCTGCAGGACCCGGCCACCGCCAGGTTCGGGACGATGCTTGCCGGAGAACGGACCCTTAATGGCCGTGCGGAGATCGTGGTCTGCGGCCATGTCACCACCAAGTCGTCCGGCGGCAATGGAACGGACAAAGCGTTTGCCGCCAAGATTTATCCGGATGCGGGAAGCAGCTTCGAACTCGTCGCGATGGGTGAAGAGCCGCCAGATACGAGGCTCGTTGGCGACACCTGCCGCGCCGCCGGTTTGCCGCCCCTCGACACCGACGCGAAGACGCACCTCTAGAAAGACGGTGTTCAAACAACGAAGAGGGGCTGCCTCGCAACCCCTCTTTCCTGTCGTTGGTCCACTTTCCTGTCGTTGGTCCGCCTCCCCTCAGAGCCGGCAGTAGTGGCTGTAGCCGTCGTGGCCGATATAGGTATCCGAGTCCGGATCGTAGCTGGCGTAACGCTCGAAGCAGCGGCGGACGTGCCAGGAACCGCCATCTTCCTCGACATAGACGGTACGCGGCGGCTGCTGGGCAAGCAGGCTGCCAAGAACGAAACCGCCAACGCCGGCGGCGATGCCGATGCCAAGGTCGTGGTGATGCGAATGGGCCGCCGAAGGCTGGACGGTGCCGACCAAAGCGGTGGCGGCGACCGTGGTGGCGATGAGGCCGGAAACGAGTGTGCGCTTGAACATGACGATCTCCTTGCTTCGTTGGAGAGGCGATCCATCCGCCTCTTGATCATGTGTCGCCCCGGCATTGAAAAAGGTTCGATCGGTTTTGATTTTTTTCGAAGAAGCAGGGATCCGCTGCCTGAAAAGGCACGGCGGCCCTCCCCGGCGTTGATTATCGAGACCGCCGCGCTTCAGCACCTTGCGCCGATCGCGTCATCTTCCGTGGCGGCGACAAGAAGCGCCGTATCAATGCAAAAGGGCGGCCGAAGCCGCCCTTTCCTGCACTGGTTCTTCATCACGCCGCCGGGCTGCGCTCAGTAGATGATGATGTGGTGGCGATGATGACGGTGATGGTGATGATGATGGCCATAGACCCACCAGTAATCCGGGTAGTCCGGGTAATCCTGGTAGTAGAGGTAGTCGTTGTAATGATGATGGCGATGCATGCCATGAGCGGACGAAGACTGAACGGTGCCGGCGAGCGCACCGGTCGCGACGACGATGGCGACGAGGCTGGAAACGAAACTGCGCTTGAACATAACGATCTCCTGGATCTCTGATCGAGGCGACCCATTCGCCTCTGAGGATCAGTCGACGTGAAGCGGCGAAAGGTTCGAGAGATCGAGGAGATTTTTCGGAGTGAATAGACACTAGGCGCATCCGAACAATGCACGGCCTATTCCCCTACTGGCTGCTTCCTACTGACTACTCGCTATTTCTCAGCCCATGCCCGTGACGTGCCGCAGCCAGAAGGCGAGCGCGATAAAGCCGATGATGGTGGTGACGCCTGTCCAGTCGACATTCGCGTTCTTGACGTCCCTGACGATCTTTACCAGCAGCATCCATGCGACGATGACGAGCGGCAGAATGATGACAAACCTGATCATGCGACACTCCAGTCCGAAGCGATTGCACCCTTGTCGTCATGTAGGAAGCGCGTTTGCGGATTTCAGCATGCTGGCCATACGCCATCCACCACGACCGATGCCGAAATGGAGTTTTGTCTTTACTGGCGCACCAAATATGCTACCGGAGCGCCATGCCCTTGTAGCTCAGCTGGTAGAGCAGCGGTTTTGTAAACCGAAGGTCGGCGGTTCGATTCCGTCCGGGGGCACCGTCCTTCGTTCTTCGAGCTTCGAATGGCGGGCCACCTCAAGCTCGTTGGATTATCTTCCTAAACGCCGGTGTGACGGACCAGCCCTTATTGAACGGCCGGTGCAACTTGCGCAGCGGCCGCGCCCCTGTCGAACGTATTTCTCACCCTGATCGACTTGAAGACATAAGCGACCCAGAGACCGGTCACCACGACCGAGATTATGGGGGCGACCAGCCCGTCGCCGCCTGCAAGCACTTGGCTCAGTGGGACATCCAGCGCTGACGAGATCAAAATCGTGTCCACGATAAACACGGCCGGGATCGCAAGCCACTGCAACAGAAACAAGCGGGGAAAGTGTCGGCTTCGCCGCAGCATGAACACGAGCACGGACAGTTGGATCGCCAGAAACGCCAGATTGAGGGCAACCTCGCCATACACCGCCAGAGGCCCATTTGGCAGCGGCATCAGTTGCTGGTAACCCTCGATCGAATTGGCCAAATCGGCAACCGTACGCAGCGGTGACAATGTCTGACCGATAGCCAGCAGCATCAGCCAGCCGCCGAAGCCCACGAGAGCCTCGGGATTCTGTGGCGGCTTCGCGGCCGATCGAACAGCAAAGAAAACAGGCACGCCGATCAACAACAGCACGATCACCCAATGCCAGATCGAAAACGCTCCCATTTAGCCCCCCATTGCTATACCCCTTTAGGTTGTATCAGATTTCAAACTCAACTCAAGGGCCGAGCTTTGCGTAAGACTATGTGTGAGGCCAAAGCAACGACTTCTCCTGCCTGCTCCTGACTCCCTCACACCCCGATCGCCGCCACCAGTATCCGATTCTGCCTCCGTATCGCCGCCCTCAGCTCCGGTATCCTCGCCTCTTCTGACATCGCTAGTTTCCTTCGTCTGAGTTAATGGTCCGATCGGAGATTGAAGTGGTTTTCGAATTCAGAAACTCTTCTAAAAGATCACTGTACCTTTTGTAGTCATCAAAGTAGTATTTTTTCGGCATCATGATTGTGACAGGCCACCCGTGGAAACTTATGTGAACGTTACACCGAGCAATGCCTTCATCTGGACTACAGGGACTGGTAACTATAGTTTGATCTCTTGGCAGCTTAGCTAGTTCTTCGTCACGCACGGCTTGCGCGACACGGAAGCCCGGCCCATTCGCCAGTCTGACGACGAACCCCTCAACCGGCTGCATCGCCCTGTCAGCCAGAAATCCCGGGCTGAAAGCGCCTTTGGCGGAATCATACGTTGCGAAGAGGTAGACCGCGTGCAGGTTCTCCTGGCTATCAAACACGGTGCTGTTGTCCCCTGTTTCCTGGAAGACGAATGCGCGCGGCAGAGTAAGCTTCCATACCAGGCGTTGGGGCGGTGGTCGGTAACTATTGAGAGATCGCGGAGCCTGCCTGTCTATCTCAAACGCTAGGTTATAGGGCTCAAGACTTGGGGACCATTTGGCGCCCGCTGCCGGCATGATGGATACCAGAAGCTTCGAATACCCACCGGAAAACCAGCCCAACGCCGCTATCCCTGCGGCGACCAAAAGAACGATAAGCGGCATTTTTAGCGCTTTCAAAGCCAAACACCATATCGCATGGAATCCCGCACATGCGCGGTAAGGGCGCACAACAAAAGTTCTCCGAACTAAGCGTTGCTGGAAGGCATTGCTTTCGATTAAGCCATCATATTTTTACGGACTTGTGGAGAGAATAGGTGGCTGAATAGACAATATTTTATCTGAATAAAGTCTAATATAACTTTATTGCTTTCTGCTATCGCTTACGATGGCAAGCGTCAAGCAGTTGCGGCTGCGGTCATGAAGCGACGACTTCTCCTGCCTGCTCCTGACTCCCTTACACCCCGATCGCCGCCACCAATATCCTGTTCTGCCTCCGTATCGCCGCCCTCAATTCCGGTATCCTCGCCTCGTCGCGCTTCACGAATTCGATGAACATCATGTTCATGTTGTTGAAGATCAGTTCGCCGAGCGCTGCCCCGTCAATGTCCTGCCGCACGAGACCGATCTCCTGCAGCCGGGCAACCAGTGCGCTGATCTGCTCGGTGAGTTCGCGGTCGAGGCCGGTATAGGCCTGGCCGAACGGGCTGTCGGGCAGTTGCGTCGAGATTGCCATCGCCTGCCGCCACATCTCCTTGCTGAGATAGTGCAGCGAGTGCTCGATGTAGATGCCGATCAGCGTGTCCAGCGCATCGCCGACATTGGCCGGCGGCCTGGCGACGACGCCCCGCCCGGCATTCAGCACCTCGTTGACCTCCAGCGAGACGATGGCGCCGAGGATGTCGCCCTTGTTCTCATAGTAATTATAGATGGTGCCGATCGACACTTCGGCCCACGCGGCGATCGCCTCGATCTTGGCGCCCTCATAGCCGGCCTCGCGGAAAAGTGCGGCCGCCGCCTCGATGATGCGCCTGTGACGGTCCGCCTTTTGCCTTGCCCGCAATCCGCTCATAGCAGCCTCTTGCCACAAAAACAGAATTGACTCAATTTTAGAATTGGTTCAATTTTTTAGAAGAAGCCACAAAGGCAAGGGAGAACACTCGATGTCCATCAAATCCGGGAATCCGCTTTCCGTCCTGAAACGCAATCTGCATGCGGCGTGCGCCGCCACGGCCCTGATGCTTGGGGCAGGCAGCCTCGCCGAGGCCGCCGACCTCAACGCGCTGATCTGGTGCGACCATTCCGATCCGACCCTGCTGCAGCCCTTCGAGGCGGCCAACAACGTCAAGGTCAACGTCAAGGAGTTCGAGGGCACCGGGGCGGGGCTGACCATCGTCGAGCAGTCGCAGCCCGGCGACTGGGACGTGATGGTGATCGACAGCATCGACGTGCCGCGCGGCGTCGAAAAGGGCCTTTTCGAGCCGCTGCCGGAAGACAAGCTGCCCCTGGCCGACCTCTTCCCGCAGGTGAAGATGGACGGCTCCACGGTGGTTGGTGGCAAGCGCTACGGCATCACCGAAAAATTCGGCTACAACACGATCGGCTTCAACAAGACCAAGGTCGATCCGGCCGACATGCAGTCCCTGGCGTCGCTGACTTCGGACAAATACAAGGGCAAGGTCGCCATCTACGACTACTATCTCCCCGTCATCGGCATGGCGGCGCTCGCCATCGGCAAGAAGACGGCAGACCTTAACGAAGCCGACCTGCCGGCGCTCAAGGAAGAGCTGCTCAAGATGAAGGCCAACGCCAAGCTGGTCGGCGAGGTCACCGCCAGCCAGACGGCGCTCGCCACCGGCGAGGTCGATATTTTGGTTGGCGGCGGCGAATGGGTGACGGCAGGCCTTGCCAAGGAAAACCCGGCGCTGGATTTCTCAATCCCGAAGGAGGGCGCGGTGCTGTGGTCGCAGTCGCTCGCCATGTTCAAGGATTCCAAGAACAAGGACATGGCGCTGAAGTTCATCCAGTACATTATGAGCCCGGAAGGCCAGGCGCGGCTTGCGACATCGTCCTGCTACTGGGGCATGCCGTCCAACACCAAGGCCGCGTTGAGCGACGACCAGAAGAAGGTGCTGCGCTTCGACGAGCAGCCCGGCTTCCTCGCCCGTGCGCAATCCTACCCGGCGCCGAATGCCGACCTCGACAAGAAGATGCAGGATATGTGGACCGAAATGCTGCAGGCCAAGTGAGCTGATACGCTCATGAGCACAGCAGGAAACCGGACAGGCCGCGCCCTGCCCCGGGCGAGCGATGCCCTGCCCTGGGCGCTGGTCACGCCGGCGCTCGGCTGGACGCTTCTTTTCTTCGTGCTGCCCTTTGTCGCCATGGGGCTTTCGAGCTTCACCGCCCATGAGGGCGGCGCGGCCACCCTGTCCAATTACAGCCAGTTCCTCGCCAACCCCGCTTATTGGCAGGCGATGGTTAACTCGCTGCAGGTCACCGCAATCGTCACCGTGATTTCCGTGCTGCTCGCCTATCCCTTCGCCTGGGTCCTGGCCGAACAGGTTCCTGAACGCTGGCAGCGGCTGGCGCTGATGCTGGCCGTGCTGCCGTTCTGGACCTCCTATGTCGTGCGCTCCTATTCTTGGCTGCTGGTGTTGGCGCAGAACGGCGTCATCAACCGCGCGCTGACCGGCTCAGGCCTGATCAGCGAGCCGCTGCAGCTCGCCAACACGCGCCTGGCCACCGTCACTGGCTTCGTGCATTTCTTCGTCATGCTGTTGACGCTGACCATCTTCGCCAATCTGAAGCAGTTGAGCCCAAGCTATCGCAAGGCGGCAGCCGATCTCGGCGCCGGACCGGTGCGCACCTTCCTGCATGTCATCCTGCCGCTCACCTTGCCCGGCATCATGGTCGGCGCGTTCCTGACCTTCGTGCTGTGCATCGGCGACTACATCACGCCGCAGATCCTCGGCGGCAACAACGAGCTGCTGATGCCGCAGCTGGTGATGATGCAGATCGGCCGGCGCGGCGACTTTCCGCTGGCCTCGGCGCTGTCGATCATCCTGATGGCGGTGGTGACTGTCGCCTACCTCGCCTGCGCCCGCTGGCTGAAGCTCGAGCGGACCTGACCGTGCGCAGGATTGTCTCCGTCGCTTCCTGGATATACGCGCTTGCCGTCTACGGCTTCATCTTCCTTCCGGTCGTCGTGCTGGTGCTGTTCTCGCTGCAGTCGACCTCCTTCCCGATTCCGCCGTTCACCGGCCCATCGCTGCGCTGGTACGAGGCGGTTCTCTCAGATACGCGGCTGACCTCGGCGCTGGTCAATTCGCTGCTGGTCGCGGTGCTTTCCTCGGCCACCGCCGTCACGCTCGGCTTCCTTTCGGCCTGGGGTCTCGCGCGTTTCGTGCTGCCGGGCTCGGGTCTGCTGCGCGGGCTGATCACACTGCCGTTGACGGTGAGCTACCTCATCATCGGCATGGGGCTTTTGGTGCTGTTCAACTGGGCCGGCGTGCCGAAGTCGCTGCTTGCCGCCGGCATCGGCCATGTCGTGATCAACCTGCCGCTGTGCTTTGCCATCATCTACAGCCAGATGGGCGACCACCAGATCAACATCGAGCGCGCCGCGCGCGATCTCGGCGCGCCGGAGTGGAAGGTGCTGCTGTTGATCACCGTTCCGGTCATGGCGCCGGCCATTTTCGCCGGCTTCTTCCTGTCGATGACCTTCTCCTGGGACGAGTTCGTCATCTCCTTCCTGCTGACCCGCTTCGACACCACGCTGCCGGTGGAAATCTGGAACCTGCTGCGCTCCGGTCTCAACCCCAAAACCAACGCCGTCGGTTCGCTGGTCTTTGCCGTCTCGATCGTGCTGGTCGTGCTGTTTGAACTGACATTGTTGCGGAGAAGGCCGGCATGAGCGCACCCCTGGTCGATATCCGCGACGTCTCGCACCGCTTCGGCCAGCATCCCGTGCTGAAGAACGTCTCGCTGACGATAGAGGCCGGCAGCTATACGATCCTGCTCGGACCATCCGGTTCCGGCAAGACGACGCTGCTCTCCATCCTGGGCGGCTTCGTCACCCCGAGCGAAGGCAAGGTGTTTATCCGTGGCGAGGACTGCACCTCGGTGCCGCCAGCCAAGCGTCCGACGACGACTGTGTTCCAGGACTACGCGCTGTTTCCGCATATGAGCGTCGGCGGCAATGTCGGCTTTGGGTTGCGCATGCAGGGTGTCGACGGCGCGACGCGCGCGGCCCGCGCCCGCGAGACGCTGGTGCTGGTTGGGCTCGACTCCGCCTTCGACAAGAAGCCGCACCAGCTCTCCGGCGGCCAGCGTCAGCGGGTCGCGCTAGCACGCGCGCTGGTGATCGAGCCGGCGGTGCTTCTGCTCGACGAGCCGCTCGGGGCGCTCGACCTGAAACTGCGCCGGCAGATGCAGGACGAACTGAAGGCGATCCAGAAGCGGGTCGGCACCGCCTTCATCCATGTCACCCACGACCAGGAAGAGGCGATGGCGCTGGCCGACCATTGCGTGGTGATGAATGATGGCCGCATCGAGGACGAGGGGCAGCCCGAGCGCGTCTATGCGAGGCCGGCGACGCGCTTTTCCGCGACCTTCATGGGCGAGAGCACGATCCTTGCCGGGACTGTCATGGAAATCGGGGACAAGACGTGCACCGTCGCCACACCAGTCGGACCGGTTTCCTTGTCCAGTGCCTTGCCATTGGGGTCGGCTGCCGCACTGGCCATTCGGCCCGAGCACCTTATGCTTGGCGCGGCGCCGGGCGGAACGAAGCTCGGCAAGGCTGACGTGAGCGACGTCGTCTTCCAGGGCAGTTTCAAGCGCGTCCTTGCGACTTCCGTCGAAGAGCCGTCCCTGCGGTTCATCGCCAAGCTGCCGGCGACCGCCATCGTCCAGGCGGGCGACAGGGTCGCGATTTCGTGTGATACCGACCAGATCATCCTGCTGACGGATTGAATATGAGCACGCTTGCGGTCATCGACGCACCGGACTGGTACGAAACAATCCGCATGGCCGACGGCATCACGCTGATCCACGAGCCATGGATAAAACCGTTCTTCCGCTGCAATATGTGGCATGTGCGCGGACGCGACCGCGATCTGCTGTTCGACAGTGGTCTCGGTCATTTTAGCCTGCGCGGCCATGTGCCGCTGGTGAGCGAGCGCAAGCTGACCTGCGTCGCCAGCCACACGCATTTCGACCATATCGGCTGCCACCATGAGTTTTCGGATCGCTGCGTGCATGCGGCTGAAGCGGCAATCCTGGCTGATCCGCGCAACGAATGGACCGCTGCCGGCACTTATGCGACCGAAGAGATGTTCTATCGCCAGCCGCGGGGCTGGGACACGGCGCACTACCGCATCCAGCCGGCGCCGGCCGGCCGACTGCTCGCGCATGGCGACGTCATCGATCTCGGAGACCGCGCTTTCGAGGTCGTCCACACACCGGGCCACTCGCCGGGCGGCATCGCGCTATACGAAAGGAAGACCGGCATCCTGCTGTCCGGCGACATCATCTATGACGGCCCGTTGATCGATGATGTCTACCACTCGGATATTTCGGACTACATGGCAACACTGCTCGCCATGCGCGATCTCGACGTCTCGGTCGTCCATGGCGGCCATTTTCCGAGCTTCGGCAAGGTGCGCTACCACCAGTTGATCGACGAATATCTCGAACAGAAACGTCAGGCCGGCTGCCATTTGCGGCAGCGTCCCTGAGGGCCGGGTTACGGCATCAAATCGAAATGCCGTGGGAAGGTCTGGTGCAGCAGGAGCAGCATGGTCTTGCGCACCACATCGGTGCCACGGCCGGACGGATTGAGATGATCCCAGTACCATGCGCCGTGAACGAGGTAGTTCAGGCTCTCCGACAGCGTGTCAATGTCCACGTTGCCATAGCCGCCGCCGCGCGCGATCTCGACCAGCAATTCGCGCGCTTCGGCGGTGTAGGCGAGATCGCTTGGCAGGCCGATTTCATTGTAGATCTGCATGCTCTTGCGGTCGCTGGAGAAGGCGACGAAGACCGACACCCATTTCGGATGCTCCCTGGCGAAGCGCTGCGCACAGCCGACCGCGCCCAACAGCCTCTCCACCGCTGACTGCCCGGGCACCCGCACCAGTGTCACCCACAGCTCGTCATATTGGTCGCTGAGATACTGCAAAACGGCCCGGAACAAATTCTCCTTGCTGCGAAAGTGAAAAACCACCAAGGCATTGGACGAGCCGACATGCTCGGCGATGCGCTGCATGGTGACACTCGCCAGTCCTTCCTCCGCGATGAGTTCGATGGTGGCGTCGATGATGCGCTGGACGCTCGCTTCGCCACGCTCGCGCCGGCGGTCCTTGGGCGCGGCGTCGTTCGCCGAAGCCCTGCCCTTGGCGGTCCCAGCCCGGCCTTTTGCCGCTGCCTTGCGTTGCACCATCTTCATCGACTTTCCCTTGCATCACCTGTCAAAGCGATGGGCGCGTTCCGGCGCTTGTGTACCATTGCCCCTGCGCCGTTTCATAGGCCATCGCCGCGCGGAAGACGTCGGCGTCGCAATAGGTTCGGCCGACGATCTGGAAGCCCGTCGGCACGCCGCTTGCTGCCCGCCCCGAGGGCATGGACAGCACCGGGCAGCGGCTCATCATGTTGAACGGCGTCGTCATCACCCAGCCCAGCGATGGGTTCACCTCTTTGCCATTGATCTCGACGGTTCCCGTGGTCTGGTCGAATTCCGCCGGCACCGCGGGAAGCGCGTTCGTCGGGCAGATCAGCACATCGTAGGTTTCCAGCAGCGGACCCAGGGTCTGATACATCCGGGCCGCAACATCGAGCGTCGCGACGAAGTCGGTGGCCCTGGACTTTTGCCCGTCCTCGGCGAACCGCCTGGCATAGCTGGTCATCTCGCTGCCGTGCTCGGCAAGCAGTTGCGACAGCGACGCACCGAAAAGATGCTCCAGATAGGCCATTCCAGCCTTGAGCACCTTGTCGTCCCAGCCGAGATCGACTTCCTCGACCGTCGCCCCAAGCGAGCGGAACACTTCGCAGGCAGCGAGCGTGTTCTTGCGCACATCAGGGTCGACTTCGAAGGAACCCAAATCCATCGAGAAGGCAATCTTCCAGCCCTTGATAGGCTTGTAATCGAGCGGCAGGCGCAGCTTGGGACGAAGCGTGGCGATGTCGAGCGGGCTCGGCCCCGCCATGACATTCTGCAGCAGAATCGCATCCCGGACGTTCCGCGCCAGCGGCCCGGTGTGGCAATAGAAATCGAGGTTGAAGGGCGGCTCGTCCGGGTTGCGGCCGTAGGGCGGTTTGAAACCGACAAGCCCGCAGGCAGAGGCAGGAATGCGGATCGATCCGGCAATGTCGGATCCGGTGGCGATCGACGACGTGCCCGAAGCCAGCGTTGCCGCCGAGCCTCCCGAGGATCCCCCAGGCGTGAAATCCTGATTCCATGGATTACGGGTGACGCCCCAACGTTTCGACCAGGTATAACCGGCACAGCTGAACTCGGGCGTCGCCGTGCGGGCATGGACGATGCCGCCGGCCTTGATGATGCGCTCGTTCATCGTCGAGGTGTGGCCGCCCATGGCATCCCTGGACAGCAGCGAGCCATGCGACGTCGGCTTGCCCTTGATGTAGCTCTCATCCTTGATGCCAATCGGCAGACCTTCGAGCGTGCCGGTCCTGGCGCCCTTGGCGTATTTCGCCTCCGCCTTGGCGGCCAGCTTGAGGGCCTCTTCGAAATGCGTGAAGGTGAAGCAATTGATCGCCGATTTGATGGCTTCGGCGCGGCGGATGGTGGCCTGCATCAGTTCGACGGGCGAGAGTTTCCTGGCCTTGAACAGCCGCAGCGCCTCGCTGGCGGGCATGTAGCAAAGGTCGAGATCAGACATCGAAAATCTCCCACTATCAGGTGGTCGTACTTGGGCATGAGGGTGGAGGACCGGACCGCGCATCGCGGCCCGGCGGCTCTTTGTTGGGTTCGGCTGGTGGCGCTATTTCTGGAGGTCGGTCCAGATCTTCGTGTAAAGCGCCTGCACATCGGCCGGACAGGCCGGCATGAACTGGCCCTTTGCGGCGAATTCAGCCGGGATATTCACCTCCGGTGCGTTCTTCATGTCCTGCGGCATAAAAGCTTCCGAGCCCTTGATCCCGTTCGAATAGCGGGCGAAAGCCGAAATCAGCGCGGCGTTCTGCGGGTCCATGATGAAATTCTGGAAGAGCTTGGCATTCTCGACATTCTTGGCGTCCTTGAGAACCGCGACATTGTCCATCCAGATCGGAAAGCCTTCCTTGGGATAGCCATAGACGATCTTGTCGTTCTGCAGCCGTTCGCGCAGCGATATGCCATTCCAGTTGACGCCGGCGGCGATGTCGCCCCTGCCCAGGCCGTCGACGGCCGCATAGTCGAGCGAAAGCCATTTCGCCTTCGCCTCGACCAGCTTGTCGTGGACCTTCTTCAGCACCTGCATGTCGTTGGTGCAGTACTGGCCGCCTTCATAGGCGATGGCGAGGAACATGATGTCACCCATTTCGGGCACGACATTGATCTTGCCGACAAGTTCGGCCGGCGGGTCGAGGAACAGTGCCGACGTGTTCGGGTCGCCGGCATAGACTGACTTGTTCACCGAAATGCCCGTTGTGCCCCACTGCCAGGGAACGGTGTATTTGCGGCCCGGATCGAAGGGAACGTCGACCCATCTGGGATCGACATTCCTGAAATTGTCCATCTTGTTGGGGTCGGTTTCCAGCAGCAGGCCTTCGCTGATCCAGATCGGCACGACGCTGGCCGAGGGCACGACGATGTCATAGCCGGAAGCGCCCTGGCGGACCTTGGCCAACGCGGTGTCGTTGGAGTCGTAGTCGGTGACGGTGACCTTGATCTTGTAGGTCTCCTCGAACTTCTTGATGAGGTCCGGGCTGGTGTAATTGCCCCAATTGTAGATGTTGAGTTCGCCATCGGCGCGGGCAACGCCCGTCGCGGCGAAGAGCGACAGCCCGACGGCAGCCGCGGTCAGTTTCCAGTTCATACGAGTTGCTCCCATTGTTGGGACCGGCGGCATCGCCGCCTCAGGTCCATTTCCTGCCGATCAACAAGCCGGGGTGACGCCGTTCGCCCCCACAACCGGCCGAATGGCTGTCGAGATATTCCCCTCTTCGTAGCCATTCACTGGCGGATGCCAGCTGGCCAACTCGATTTTCAGTTATGAAGCTAGATTATAACTAACTATACAGTCAATATCTTTTCCCCAGCCCTGCCACCGCCCGCAATTGCGTGGCTCGCCCGGCAAGCCAAGGGCCCAGCTTCAGGCGCCATTCTGTAGGCAGGATGGAAAACTCCGCCGCGCGATCTCTATTTCGCCAGCCGGCTCGCTTCCGTTTCCCGATCGCCATGATGGACCAGGCCGGGAGCCGCGTATCTCGCTTCAGGCCTTCGGCGCCGCTTCGCTGCCGGCGGCAATCTGTTGCCGGAACCATTCGAAAGTACGCTGAAGCCCCTCCTGATAGCTGGTCGCCGCTTCCCATCCGGGCAGAACCTGCCTTGCCAGGGTCAGGTCCGGGCACCGGTTCGTCGGATCCTGCGGGGCAGGCGCGTGGTGTTCGATTCGGCTGCCGGGAACCAGCGAGCAGACGAATTTCGCGATGTCGAGAACCGAGACCTCGCGATTGTTGCCGATGTTCAGGGGGCCGCGGTGCGAAATGCTGTCGCGCCAGAAGAAGCGCTCCAGCCCATCGACAATGTCGTCGACATAGCCCCAACTGCGCGACTGGGAACCGTCGCCGTAGACGGTCAGGATTCCGGTGGTCAGAGCCTGGCAGATAAAATTCGAAACGGCGCGGCCGTCGTCGATGCGCGTTCGCGGCCCATAGGTGTTGAACAGCCTGACGACGCGGACATCGAGCCCGCTGACGCGCTGCTCTTCGAACAGCAGCGCCTCGGTGCAGCGCTTGCTTTCGTCGTATGAAGCCCTCGGCCCCGTACAGTCCACGGATCCTCGGTAGCTCTCCGGCTGCGGCGACACCAGGGGGTCGCCATAGACTTCCGAAGTCGAGGCGAAGCAGAAGCGGCCGCCGGGCCGCAGCAGCGACAGAAGATTGAGCGCACCGCCTATGTTGGCTTTGATCGTGCGAGCGGGCTCGCGCCGGTACCATGCGGGCGAAGCCGGGGACGCCAGATGGATGATCTCATCGAAATGCCCGCTGTCCGTAAAGCTCTCGACATCGCCAACCCTCAGGCTGAAGCGCGGGTCGTCGACATGGGCAATGTTGTCGCGCAATCCGGTCCACAAATTGTCGACCACGACAAGCGCCTCAAGGTCGTCGCGCCGCAGAAGACGATCGACCAGATGCGAGCCAATGAAGCCGCAGCCACCGGAAACCAACACGCTGCGCGGCATGCGCCCACCATTCCAGAACTCGGCCGGTCGACGCGGCGCGGGGATCGGTTCCTAGCCATGAGGGAAACGGGATCCAGTTTCGGATCCGAGCCTTTCTACCAGTGGTTTTGTCGATGCCGCAATTGCCGCGATCAACTTGTCTTGCGCCACGCCTCGGCTTGCGCCACGCCTCGGGATCAACGGCAGAGCCCGCCAAGCGTCGGCGATCCTCGGTGGTGGGGTCGATGAGGGTATTTGGGCGGCCTACAGCGCCCTTTGCGGGCAAGGCATCCCGGCGGCATCGCCGCAGCGTGAGGCCGTGGGCAGCGGCCTGGCGCTCATTTCTTCCGACCGGCGCACCAGTCCGGCAAAGACAAGCGCGAAGCTTCCCAACATGACAAAGACGATGATCAGGCGTGTTACCGGCAATATGTCGGCCTCGTCTGGTTGGCGCATGCCCCCGACAACAGAATGCACGGGATCATGCACACAAATCTAAAGTGGCCGCGGCATGCCAAGCGTCGAGAAAAACAAGCGATGCCGCGGGCGCCCCACACCACCCATGCCGGCTAACATGACCGATCTGGCTTTACGAGAGCTTAAGCCCGGTCTTAACCATCACATTCGCTCGCGCCATGACATCGACCGCGACCGCCCTGCCGCACCATCGCTTGAGGCTCTCTTTGCAGACCCGCCGCCCCATGCTACCCCGGCGCAGGCGCGGCCAGAACCTGCCGGCGCCAATCGGTCGCGATCGGGAAGCCATGAACACAGCTGCCAACAGCATTGCCTTCGTCTCGTCCGACACAACGGACGCCAAGGCGGCGCTGGAGAGCCTGTCGGCGCGCTACGGCCAATGTTCGGTCGCCGAGGCGGCTGTCGTGGTGGCGCTGGGCGGCGACGGCTTCCTGCTGCAGACCTTGCGCGACACCATGGGTACGGGAAAGAAAGTCTACGGCATGAACCGTGGCACCATCGGCTTCCTGATGAACGAGTACCGCTCCGGAGGGCTCACAGAGCGCCTCGCGGCCGCGGTCGCCGAAACGATCCGCCCCCTGGAGATGGTGGCAACCACCTCGGACGGCGAACACGTCACGGCGCTGGCCATCAACGAAGTCGCGCTTTGGCGCCAATCCTATCAGACGGCCAAGATCCGCATCAGCATCGATGACCAGGTACGGCTCGAGGAACTGAATTGCGATGGCGTGATGATCGCGACGCCGGCCGGATCGACAGCGTACAATCTTTCCGCGCACGGTCCGATCCTGCCGCTCGATGCGCCGCTTCTGGCGCTCACGCCCGTCAGCCCGTTTCGCCCGCGACGCTGGCGCGGCGCATTGCTTTCCAACAAGGCGACCGTGCGCTTCGACATAATGGAGCCGGAAAAACGCCCGGTGAACGCCGCCGCCGACCACACGGAGGTCAAGGCTGTGACCTCGGTCACGGTGCGGGAATCGCCGACGGCCACCGCGACTTTGCTGTTCGATCCCAACCACTCCTGGAACGAGCGCATCCTGGCCGAGCAGTTCCGTTACTGAGCCGGCACAGAGACAAGCGGCCGGATTAAGCATCGCGATTAAGGTTACAACTTCACAATCGCGCCAATCCTGCCCGTTTCTGTTGACAAATCGCGGGCTTGCGCCTAATCGCAATACCAATCTTGCAGGCGCGTGGCGCTTGCCGCGACGAATGACGTTGCGCTTCCCCGAACCAGCCAAAGACAGCAACACTTGTCCTCAGACACGACGATCGCTCAAGAAGCGTTGACCTTTTCAGACCTCGGCCTGTCGCCGAAGGTGCTTTCCGCAGTCACCGATGCCGGCTACACGCAGCCGACTCCGATCCAGGCTGGTGCGATCCCGCACGCCTTGCTCGGCAAGGACGTGCTGGGCATTGCCCAGACCGGCACCGGCAAGACCGCCTCCTTCGTGCTGCCGATGCTGACCCGGCTGGAAAAAGGCCGCGCCCGCGCCCGCATGCCGCGCACGCTGATCCTCGAGCCGACGCGTGAGCTTGCCGCGCAGGTCGAGGAAAACTTCGTCAAATACGGCAAGAACCACAAGCTCAACATCGCGCTGCTGATCGGCGGCGTTTCGTTCGACGAGCAGGACAAGAAGCTGGAGCGCGGCGCCGATGTGCTGATCGCGACGCCAGGCCGTCTGCTCGACCACCGCGAACGCGGCAAGCTGCTGCTGAATGGCGTCGAGATCCTCGTCATCGACGAGGCCGACCGCATGCTCGACATGGGGTTCATTCCCGACATCGAGCGCATCTGCGAGATGATTCCGTTCACCCGGCAGACGCTGTTCTTCTCGGCCACCATGCCGCCGGAGATCACCAAGCTGACGGAAAAATTCCTGCATGCGCCGGTGCGTGTCGAAGTCTCCAAGGCCGCGTCGGCTGCCACCAACATCATCCAGCGGCTGGTCAAATCGGGCTCCAAGCCTTGGGACAAGCGCGAAACGCTGCGCAACCTGATCAAGGCCGAGGACGCGGAGCTGAAGAACGCGATCATCTTCTGCAACCGCAAGATCGAGGTCTCGGAGCTGTTCCGCTCGCTGCTGAAATATGATTTCGACGCCGGTGCGCTGCATGGGGACATGGACCAGCGCGCCCGCATGCAGATGCTGGCCAATTTCCGCGACGGCAAGCTGCGCTATCTCGTCGCCTCGGATGTCGCCGCGCGCGGCCTCGACATTCCCGACGTCAGCCATGTCTTCAACTACGACGTGCCGATCCATGCCGAGGATTATGTCCACCGCATCGGCCGCACCGGCCGCGCCGGCCGCTCGGGCAAGTCCTTCACCATCGCGACCAAGTCCGACACCAAATATATCGATGCCATCGAGCGGCTGATCGGCACCAAGATCGAGTGGCATGACGGCGACCTGTCGACCGTGGTCGCCAGCGAAGGCGAGGACGATGCTCCGCGCCGCGGCAAGGGCGCGCCGCGCCGCGCCGGCCGCAAGGACGAAGACCGCAAGCCCCATGACCGCAAGGACAATGGCGAACGCAAGAGGGGCGGCGAACGCCGTTCCAGACACAGCGAGGAAGACGTCTCGGCCGTTCCTGCCCAGCCGCACGACCAGCCCGATGTAGCGGAAGCGGCCGACACTACCGATCGGCGCGCGCGCAAGGACGCGATCCGCTCGGAAAACGGTGAGCGCAAGACCTCTTCGGATCGCGCGCCCGAGCGTGGCGATACGCGGCCGCAACGCGAAGGCAACCGCCCCGCCCGGCACCGCCAGGAAGACAACGACGCCACCGTCGGTTTCGGCGACGACATGCCCGCCTTCATGCGCATCGTCGCCAAGGTCTGATTGTCTCGGCCGGAAAATGGCTGCCGAAAGATCGGCTCACGCGGTCCAACGGGAAGTAGTTCGGACATCGTCGCGAAGATCGGCGAGGTGATCGCCACACAAGGCGGGCAAAATATAAGGGAATCGCCCTGCATAGGGCACTAGAAAATGCAAATCGATGCCCGCCTCCCGGAAGGCCTCGGCCTCATAGAGGCTGCGGCCGCCGGGAGCGTTGATGTAGCGCTGCCCGCCGAGTGCCTGTACGATACTGATGACGCGCTCCTGTCCTCGCAGGGTAGGGTCGATGTCTATGTTTGAACTGCGCAAGATCTCAGGTTCGAGGTCAAGCGCGTCGGCTGTTAGCCGAAGACCTTCTTCGAGATAACCGGTCATATCGCCAAGCGGCCCGGTCAGATAGCGGCTGATCCGCTCTGAGACCGGTGTTGCCGCTCGATCCGGTAGGCCGAAGACGGCAAGCCGCTTGTCGAGAGTGGATCGGGCGTCGCTCGCCCACCTCAGATTCTTTATCAATGTCACGAAGGGCATGGGCGCGAGCGGCAATGTCAGCCAGCGACCCGGCGACATTTGGCAACGATGTACGCGCCCTCGGCGCGGGAACTGGACATCGTCGAAAATGACGAAGACGTCGCATGCAGCTAAAAGGCGGAAATAGCCTGCATAGGGGAAGAAGTATGGTTGCATCACCGCGATGGTGCGCTTGCCAGTCACCGCCTTACGGGCTCGCCATAGAATGGGTAGGTAAGACTTCGTACATGATGCTGGAATGCCTCCAGTACAGGAGATGAGAACGACCTGCTGCAGAACGCATCGAATTCGTTCCGATTCCATAAGAAGCTGTGACGGTTGAATTGGTCACCACGCAGATAGTGCAGTACCCGGACGTCAGCGGCATCGCGCAGACCGTAAGCCAGCATCTCATCCGAATTGGGGCAATTATATTCCGGCCCGATAGCGAGCGTGTCGACTCCGACAGTCAAGATCGCCAACGACAATGCGATCTGGCCAGAAAAGACGAAGGACGGCGTATCCCTTAGATAGCGTGTCACACGCTCCGTCAGAGAACGAATCAAAGGCTGAATCAGAATGAAAGCCGGTCTGTTGAAGGCAACAAAACCATAGTTGAAGTAGGCTGGGCTGCGACCCGAGGCTTCATCCGGTGACTCGGAATATCGCCAGTCCAATGGAGTGTCGCCAAAGCCGAATTCGTCGAGAAGCCGCCGCCATGCGGCATTATTTTCCGCGCCATTCCGCGAAAACGGTGAGAAATGCGCTGGCAGTCCGGCAACGAGAGGCCGCTCGGCACCGCGCATGCTTGCAAGAAGATCGTCGATCGGTCGCATAAGACAAGCGTCGGCGTCTATCATAACAACGACATCGCCTCGCGGCGATTCCACGTAGCGGTCGATGCCGGAGGAGAAGCCACGGTCGCTGACAGGGTGTGGTACCGGACGCCAGATTACCGGATAGGTCCGCGACCAGCGATTGACGGCGTAAATTTCGTCCAGATCTGCATGGCCCCCCACGGAGACGACGATAGGGGCCGCGGCATAAGCGCCACCCAGTTTCGCCAGCGACAGAGCCGCGAGCTTGATGTTGGAAAAGAACTCCGGTCCGGGGAGGATCGGAATACGAAACTCGAAATTCATCCTATTCCCGTCACCTCAGATCGCGGGTTGCCCAACCGATGCCATCTTGGCCAAACCCGTTGCCATTGTAGAACATCACTTCACCAGAGGCGCACTGCATGACGCAACCATAGGCCTGCATCCAGCTGTCGAAATCACCTGCTACCGGCGAATTGCTGAAAATCACAGGCTCCGCTTCACCTACTATGTCACCTCGGGCATTGATACGTCGTGAAAAAAGGCGATAGGCTTCGTTGCCGCCGTTACGAAACTGCTTTCCACGCCGACTGTACCACAGCCGCATCCCGTCATCCCCCTGTGTAACCCAAGGACGCGTCAGGCTGGCCCCCTCATCGGCGTCCTCATGCAGGCAGAGGCTCGAGCCTGTTTCCCACAGGATTCCGTCTTCTGAAATGCAACTGCGTATGCCATAGACGGGCTCCCGGCTTCCGTCGACATCCATCCAGCCAGTACCGCTTGTATACCACATGCGGTAGCCGCCCTCGATTGCGCTGACGAAGGGGGTCGACACGAAATATGGATCTTTCGGCCCAATCCCGCGGACCGGCCCAGGGGATATCCGCTCGAAAGTCAGCCCGTCGTCGCTGATGGCAAGTCCGATGGCAAGCTGAGTGCGAACATCGAGGCGTGGATAAATACCAGAATAATAGAGGTGGATGCGGCCGCCGATTATGAGCGCGCAGGAAGGTCCCAACCCGCTGCTATCGAAGGTCCCCGGCGGGCCGGGCACCATTATTGCATCGAGATGCTCGGCCAGTATGCGCATGCCGTCCAGCGGGTCGACATCGACTGCCATCATGGACGACAGATTGCCGGCATCGCGGCCCGCGAAATAGATTCGCCAGAGCCGAGATGACAAGGCGAGCACCGTCGGGCTTTGTGCATGGCTGGCCCACCATTGGTGTCCGGCCTTTACCGGCAGCAGAAGCCCCTTCCTGGTCCACTTATAGTCGGGCATTAGCGAAACTTCATAGCTTTGAGACGGTCGCTCGAATAGGGTTTCGGCAAATCGAATGGATGACGCACCACACTGTTGGGCGGCAAATCGCGCCGGATCATCGCTCGGGACTCGATGTAAGTTCCCGAGCCGACCGTGATGCCGTTGTCGACGCCGACCTGGCCACCGATGAAGCAGCAGGTGCCGATATGGACACCACTTGCCAGCCCCACCTGCGACGAGAGAAAGCAGAAGTCGTCGACTGTGGTGTGATGGCCCACATGGCTGTTGCTCCAGATAATTACGCCCTCACCTAGGCGGACAAACGGCTGTAGCGTGCAGTTTTCCAGGATGAAACAGTTGTCGCCAACCATCTCCGCCATGTTGTGCGCCGAAGGATGGATGAAGCGCGCGAAGTCGTATCCACGCGCCCTGCCTTCCCTGTGCCGGTCCCGTCGGAACTCGTTTAGCCTCTGGTAACTGAGCGGACCGATAAGTTTGACCGTGCCAGGCGGAAAGCGCTCTTCAAGTCCTTCCCAGGCGACCACGGGGAGATTCTTGAATTCGGTTTGCGTGAGAAAGCCTTTGTCGACAGTGAACCCGACGACACGATCCTCGCTGAATTTATCGAAATAGGCTTTGGCGACTTCAGCAAGTTGCCCTGCTCCAAAAATAACCACGTCCGCCACGCCATCCCTCCCCGTTATGCTTTGGTCCGCTCGTCACCGATCGCCGATCGCGGGGTCATGCCGCCGTATCAGTCATTGCGAGGTCTTGTGGAATTGGTGATAAGATCTGGAGACGAACTTGTACACCTCGTGGCAATCTACGCGAAACGCAAGTCCGGATCCCGCAATTCAGACAGGCTCAGCTTCGATGCACAATGCGAAAATGCCGTCGTTGCGCCAGCTTCGGGTTTGCCTCGTCAATCCGCGGTTTCGCCCGTCTTACTGGACCCGTGACGAGGTGCTTCCTGTTCTGCCTGGCAACAAGCGCAACTGGACCGTGACCGGGTCCTTGCCGGCTCTGGCGGCGCTTGCTCCTGACCACTGCGAGGTCGTCCTGCTCGACGAGAATGTCGAGGACGTCGATTTCGAGCGTCTGGCCGGCTTCGACATCATCGGCGTGACCGGCATGATCGTGCAACGTGACCGTTTATTTGAAATACTCGACGGACTTCGCGATCTCCCGGTCACCGTGGTCGTGGGCGGCCCCTACGTCTCAGTGTCGGAGGCGGAATTTCTCGATCGCTGCGACGTGCGCTTCATCGGCGAAGCTGAAGAGACATGGCCAGCCTTCCTGACGGCTTTCGCCCTCGGTGAGACAGTTCAGACCCGTTATGAGCAGAACGCGAAAACAAATATGGAGACCGTGCCGACGCCTCGATACGATCTGCTCAAACCCGGGAGCTACATGATGGCGTCCTTACAGTTTTCACGGGGATGTCCCTTCCTTTGCGAATTCTGTGACATCATCACCATCTTCGGCCGCCGCCCCCGTCTAAAGTTGCCGGCGCAAATGATTCGCGAATTTGAGGCCATCGTGAGGGCGGGGTTCCGCATCTGTTTTCTGGTCGACGACAATTTCATCGGCAACAAGGTCAAGGCCAAGGAGCTTCTGCGAGCCTTGGTCGATTGGCAGCAGGCCAATGGCTATCCATTGGTCTTTTCGACAGAGGCCAGCATCAATCTGGCCGATGACGAAGAAATGCTCGATCTGATGCGCCTGGCCAACTTCCGCCAGGTCTTTATCGGTGTTGAGTCGCCCCGTGCCGCGTCATTGGTCGAGACGCGAAAGGTCCAGAACGTCCGTGGCGACAGCATGATCGACAAGCTGCAGCGCATCCGCGACAGCGGGCTGGTGATCCAGGCGGGATTCATTGTCGGTTTTGACAGCGACGATGACGCGATCTTCGACGAACAGTTCGAGTTCATTCAGCAAATCGGCATCGCCCAGGCATCGGTGGCAATCTTATGCCCGATTCCGACAACGCCGCTCTACGACCGGCTGAAGATGGAAGGCCGCCTGGATCTTGATGATCCCGACGTCAGTTTTCACCCGAAGAGTATGACGCGCGAAGCGCTGAAGATCGGCTACGACAGGTTGGTGCGGCGCCTCTACGAGCCCGACGCGTACTTCCGCCGGCTTGTGGATGGCTATGTCGGATCACCGGGCTTTCGCAAGAACCGAGCGACCGTTGCGGCCTTGGCCGGCCGGAAGCGTTCCGTCATCAACCGGATGGCGGACGTTGCCAGTGCTATTCTGATGGCTGCTCGCCTGTTTAGAGCTCTGCTGGCCCGGCGGCGCGTGCTTTCGCTCGGCAGTGCGTATGTCAGGCACTGGCGCCGGAATCGGCGTCTCTGCGGCCGGGAAGCAATACCATTAGCCAGTTTCGTGCTGCTCTGCGCGGAACACTGGCATTTCCACACCATAGCGCTGACGAGCAGAAAGATCGAGATCGGAACCAGCCGACCCGAAACCTTGCGACCGATAACCAAAAACGAAGAGCTCTATACATGTCTGACAGCGGGTGACGGAGCTTGAGCCCAGACAGGCTATGGGACGCCGATCCCGTTCCCGCACCAGATATTCCGGTGGCGCGGCCGCGGTTGCCAACGGCCGAGGGCATCCTTCCCTATCTGCGCGAGATAGACGCGCTCCGTTGGTATAGCAACAACGGTCCATTAAACCGGCGCTTTCAGCAAGCCCTGGAAGTTCGGTTCGCTGCCGGCCACATCGTCTGCGGAGCAAACGCAACATTGGGCCTAGCACTGGCACTGATGGCTCAAACTCCCCCGAAAGGCAGCCTCTGCATGATGCCGTCCTGGACCTTCGCCGCGAGCGCGCATGCTGCGATCCTGGCTGGGCTTGTTCCGTGGCTCGTCGATGTCGACTTGGATTCTCAACAATTGCTGCCCGAGGCTTCGGCGGAGTTCCTCCGCCAAGCCCCCGGGCATGTCGGTGCAGTCATGCCAGTCATGCCGTTTGGCCGGCCGATGGACCTCGCGAACTGGGATGGATTCAAGAGCGAGACTGGTCTTGCCGTGGTGATCGACGCGGCCGCTGCCTTCGACACATTGACGCCGTCTCAGGTTCCAGCTGTCGTCAGCCTGCATGCCACGAAGGCACTCGGCATCGGCGAAGGTTGCCTCATAGCGTCCAATGATGGTGTCCTGATTGGCGAAATTGCGAAAGCCGCCAATTTTGGCTTTCTGGGTTCGCGTGAAGCGATCTCGCCGGCATTGAATGGCAAGCTCAGCGAGTACGGGGCCGCTGTCGGCTTGGCCGCGCTTGACGTCTGGCCACATACGCGTGCCGCCTACAAACATGTTGCCATGAGCTACAGGCGCTCGCTTGCACCCGTCTCCGGGGTGAGCCTTCCAGCCGGGTTCGGTGAACGATGGATATCCTCCACCGTCACGGTTGGCTTGCCGCTGGGATCAATGGACCGGGCGCTCACGGCGCTGACGGAAACGGGGATCGGCGTACGCCGCTGGTGGGGTGGCGGTCTGCACCGGCAAGCGGCCTTCGCACACCTTCCAAAGATGCCTTTGCCGATCACTGACACGCTGGTGGCGACGCAACTGGGGCTACCCTGTTGGACCGATCTTGCCGATAAAACGATCTTCCGTATATGCGAAATCCTCGCAGAAGCGCTTGCCATGACAAAGAGTTAGAGCGGTTCGGCGTTCCGCGGAACATCGAACCGCCCGCTCCAGTTCGCTCGTTACATTGGCCCAGGCATCATCTTGGTCGGCTTCTCCAGCATCGGGAACTCGGCTTTGTTGCATTTCACCTTCGGATTCGTCGGGCTGAACATGCCGTTCGGATTGTCGGCGAACAGCCAAGCGTGAAGATCATAGTGGACGAACTCCCTCGGAATGAGCGGATAATGTCCCTCCATCGGGCCCATGAAGGTTTGACCAAACAGCTTCGGCGGCGCCTTGACGTCCGGGGTCAACGGCACCAGCCATTCCACGCCGACCAATTTCAGGCCTTTCCTGGTCGGCTCGTAGATCAGGACGTTGGGCTTCATCGGGTCGAGCTTCTGGCCGACACTCGGGACGTTGACGAAATGGATGCCCATGGCGCCCTTCGGATAGTCCATGGAGCCGGGTATCTTTTCGCCACTGTAATAGACGCAGCCGACCGTCGAGAGATAGAGATCGCGGACGGCGGCGGTGTAGTCCTCATATTTGGCGAGCGACTTCTTCAAGGCCTCGATGTCGGCCTTGCTGGCGTCCTCGGCATGAGCCACAGCGAGGCCCAACCATGCACCGACGACGCTTGTCAAAGCGAGGACGCCGCAGCGTCCAAGGCTGGCTGTTCTTGTCATTGCATTCCTCCCAGATTTCATGATCTGGCCGTGCAAGACCGAGGCGGAAAGTGTCGATTACGCGGCCAGTTGTACCGCCTCATCCCCTCTGGAACGATGTCGATGCTATTCCTTTCCGTGACCGCGGGAAAGCAGTTATTTAGATATTGCTAATTTTAAAGCGGCACCCCGAGAGGGGGGTCGAAATCCGCTCAAACAAAAACGGCCCCCGACGGGGCCGTTTCGCATTTCCTTGCCGAACAATCAGGTGAGCGGCGAAAGCTGGATCTCGACGCGCCGGTTCTGTTCGCGACCAGCGGCCGTCGCGTTGGAAGCGATCGGCCGCGTCTTGCCGAAGCCGGTGACGGCGAAGCGGCGTTGATCAACGCCCTGGCCGGAGAGGTAGTTGGCGACCGCCAGCGCACGGCGCTGCGACAGATCGAAATTGTGCTGATCGCCACCGGTCGAATCGGTATGGCCAAAGACGTCGACCGTGGTCTGCTTGAACTTCTTCAGCACCAGCGCGACGGAATTCAGCACCGGATAGAAACCGGGCTTCACAGCGTCCTGATCGATATTGAAGGTGATGTCGGACGGCATGTTGAGGATGATCTGGTCGCCGCTGCGGGTGACGCTGACGCCGGTGCCCTGAAGCTGCCGGCGCAGTTCCGCCTCGTTCTGGTCCATCGTGGCGCCGATGGCGCCGCCGGCCAGCGCGCCGATGCCGGCGCCGATCAGCGCGTTGCGGCGGTCATTGCCGCCGGCAAGCAGGCCGAGGCTGGCACCGGCCAACGCGCCGAGACCGGCGCCCGCGGCCGTGTTGGAAATCTTCTGGTCGCCCGTATACGGATCGGTGGTGGTGCACGCGGTCACGAGCAAAGCCGTCGCCACAACGACGAGCACGGTCTTTTTCATAGAATGATCCCTCTCAAAGTCACGCCTTACGATGGCGCCAAATCAGCCCTTGCCGCGACTTGTACCATGAATTGCGGCGAAAAGCGGAACGGGAAAAGTGGCCGGCGCGGCTTTTCCCGGAGCTGGCGGCGTGACGAAGCGCCGTGACCGGCTACCAGAGATTCTTGCCGTCAATGACCACCACTTCGACCTTGTCGAGATCGAAATCATCGAACAGCCGCGCGTTGACGCTGATCTTCGGATTGTCGAAATCCGGCTCGCCGGTCGACCAGTCCGGCGTTTCGGTGAAAGTGCCACAGCCGCAAGTGGCGCAAAAACCGTGCTTTATGGTCTTCGAGCCCCACTGATAGAAGGCAACGTTCTTCAGCGGCGTGATGAGCCTGAACTGCGATGGGACGTAATAGGCCCAGAGCGAGCCGCGTTTCGAGCAGAACGAACAGGTGCATTGCGTCACCGTGCCCGGTGCCTCCGAAACCTCGAATGTCGTCGCCTTGCAGTGGCAGCTTGCCTTGATGGTCATGAACATCACCTCTCCATTGTCCGCCGCCCAGGCGGCAGGGCACCATAAAGAGGCGATCCTGACAACCGTCCGTCAGCAGGCTTTAGGCCTGGACAGGCGGCAGCAGATCCAAACTAGTAGGACAATGGCGGCACGAACAGGCAGATGGTCTTGCCGGCATCAAGCCCGGCCTCATGCGCGCACCAATGGAACTCGCCATCGGGCGAATCCTTGATTCGCCTGTCGCTATAGGCCAGCACCTCCCCGGTGTCCTTGATGACATAGCCGTCCGGGCGCTCGCTGATCGAGGTTTGCGACACCTCGTGGCAGTCGAAATTGGCGCAACAGGCGAACGGGTAACTCCAGCCTTGCGGCTTGGCCGCGGTCGGCTTGGCGTCATGCGCCACAGCCGGTGCCGACACGGATGCGATCACACAGGCCGCGTACACAGGAAGGAGGAGTTGGCCAACCGACGGAACGGCGACGGCTGATCTGGAACTGGAAGCAAACATGGCAACGTTCCTTTCAAACGAGGTTCAAGCGTTTCGCCTGCCCGTTTCCCGGAACGTGTCTTCCCAACGGCCGAACCGTCAGCAGATATGCCGCGACCGGCCATAAATGCTTTTGTCTTCTCCCGGCCGCGATGGTGAGCCGAAATGTGAGTCGGCGCAAGAATTGCCGGAGGCCGCATATTGCCCGGCCTTCGCGGCACAATCTGTTTCTCACACGGTAGCACCCGCGCCGAGATCATGAGGAAACCGGCCGAACCGAAGACGCGCGGACCGTTTAATCCAGATCCGCCACGGCTTCGCCGGCACCGCCTTCGATGCGCTGTGACAGCGATGCTTCCATGAAGTCGTCGAGATCACCATCGAGGACGCTGGAGGGGCTGGTGCTTTCGACCCCGGTGCGCAGATCCTTCACCAACTGGTAGGGCTGCAGCACGTAGGAACGGATCTGGTGACCCCAGCCGATGTCGCTCTTCGAGGCTTCGGTCGCGTTGGCCACCGCTTCGCGCTTCTTCAGCTCTTCCTCATAGAGTCGCGAGCGCAGCATTTCCCAGGCCTTCGCCTTGTTCTTGTGCTGCGAGCGTTCCGCCTGGCAGGCGACCGCGATGCCGGTGGCGATATGGGTGATGCGCACGGCCGAATCGGTGGTGTTGACATGCTGGCCGCCGGAACCCGACGACCGATAGGTATCGATGCGGACGTCCGATTCGGAAACGTCGATCTCGATCGCATCGTCGACGACGGGATAGACCCACACGCTGGAGAAGGATGTGTGCCGGCGCGCATTGCTGTCATAGGGCGAGATGCGCACCAGGCGGTGGACGCCGGATTCGGTCTTCAGCCAACCATAGGCATTGTGGCCCTTGATCAGAAGCGTGGCGGACTTGATGCCGGCCTCCTCGCCGTCATGCACTTCAAGCACCTCGACCTTGAAGCGCCGGCGCTCGGCCCAGCGCGTGTACATGCGCAGCAGCATCGACGCCCAGTCCTGGCTTTCGGTGCCGCCGGCGCCTGCATGGACTTCGAGATAGGTGTCGTTGCCGTCGGCCTCGCCCGAGAGCAGCGTTTCGACCTGGCGGGCCTTGGCCTCGCCCTGCATCGAGCGGAGCGCGGCCTCGGCCTCGGCGATGACGCCTTCGTCGCCCTCTTCCTCGCCCAGTTCGATCAGGCCGATATTGTCTTCCAGCGCCTGGGTCAGGCCTTTGACAGAGGCGATGCCTTCCTCGAGGCCCTGGCGTTCGCGCATCAGCTTCTGCGCTTCCAGCGGTTCGTTCCAGAGGCTGGCGTCCTCGGCCCGCACATTGAGGTATTCAAGCCGCTTTATGGCCTGATCCCAGTCAAAGATGCCTCCTCAGCAGGGTTATCGCCTGCCTGATCTCGTCGACAATATTCTGCGTTTCCGCGCGCATGGCCTGATGTTTTGTCCTGTTGCTGAAATGACGCTTCGGTCGGCGCGATACATAGGGACGGTGCCGCCATGTGTAAAGCGAAATGGGCCAGCCCAGGGGGCTGGCCCATTTCGGCGTGTGAACCGTCAGTAAAGGCCGCCGCCGCCGTCCTGGATGGCCTGGTTGGCCTGCGGCGACAGTGCGCCACCCGATGCGTTGGAGCCATCGGCGCCCATGCCGATCACCCAGTAGCTGTCGGCGGGGCCGGTGCCCGGCTTGAAGGCCTCGATGATGGTTCCCGGATCGCCCGAGGAAGCCCGCATACCGGTCTTGCGGTTGATGGCGACCAGGTTCATGCCGTCAGGCACCTTGAAGTCGACATTGGGCGTGCCGTCCAGCGCCACGCGCATGAAATCCTTGAAGATCGGCGCGGCAAGACCGCCGCCGGTGGCGCCATGGCCAAGGCCGCGCGGCGTGTCGTAACCCATGTAGAGCCCGACCACGAGGTTCGGCGTGTAGCCAATGAACCAGGCGTCCTTTTCGTCGTTGGTGGTGCCGGTCTTGCCGGCGATGTGGCGACCAAGCTCCCCAATGGTGGCGCCGGTGCCGCGCTGGACGACGCCTTCCATCATCGAGGTGATCTGGTAGGCGGTCATCGGATCGAGCACCTGCTCGGAATTGTCGACCAGTTCCGGCTCCGGCTGATGCTTCCATTCAGGCGCGTTGCAGCCCTCGCAGCCGCGCTCATCCTGCTTGAACACCGTCTTGCCGTAGCGATCCTGGATGCGGTCGATCAGCGACGGTTTGATCGACTTGCCGCCATTGGCCATGATCGAATAGGCCGAAACCATGCGCATCACGGTCGTCTCGCCGGAGCCCAGCGCCATCGGCAGATAAGGCGCCAGATGATCATAGACGCCGAAGCGTTCGGCATATTCGACGACCAGCTTCATGCCCATGTCGTTGGCAAGCCGCACCGTCATCAGGTTGCGCGATTTCTCGATGCCGGATCGCAGCGTTGCCGGTCCGGCGACCGTGCCGTCATAGTTCTTCGGCGTCCAGGTGGTGTTGCCGCTCTGGATGGTGATCGGTCCATCCATGATCACCGAGGCCGGCGTATAGCCATTGTCGAGCGCGGCCGAATAGACGATCGGCTTGAACGAGGAGCCCGGCTGGCGCATCGCCTGGGTGGCGCGGTTGAACTCGGACTGGGCGTAGGAGAAGCCCCCGACCATGGCCAGCACGCGGCCGGTATGCGGATCCATGGCGATCAGACCGCCTTCCACCTCGGGAACCTGACGCAGGCTGTAGGCATTGTCGGAGCCATCGTTCTTCTGCACGAAGATGACGTCGCCCGGCTTCAGCACGTCGGCCGGCGACTTGGCCCTGACCGTCTTGCCGTCGACCACATGGCGCATGGCAAAGCCCATGTCTTCTTTGCTGACGGTGCCTTCGACGCGTTCCTTCACGATATCGCCCGACGCCTGGCGCGCGGGTTGCAGGCCGATCGACAGACCTGACGCCGAACTGTCGAGCACGACGGCCAGCGACCACTCCGGAACGTCCTCCAGTCCCTTGACGGCGCCCAGCGGCACGCCCCAGTCGCCTGACGCGTCGATGGTCGTCACCGGCCCGCGATAGCCGCGCAGCGTGTCGTATTTGATGAGGCCGTTCTGCATCGCCTTGCGAGCGATCAGCTGGATCTTCGGGTCGAGCGTGGTGCGTACGGACAGGCCGCCTTCGTAGAGCGCGTTCTCGCCGTAGCGGGCGATGATCTGGCGACGCACTTCCTCGGTGAAATATTCGCCGGCGAACAGATAGGTGCCGGTGCGGCGCGGCGTCACGCCGAGCGGCTCGGCCTTGGCCTTATTGCCTTCCTCACGCGTGACGTAGCCATTCTCGACCATCTGGTCGATGACCCAGTTGCGGCGCTCGATCGCGCGATCGGCATGCTTGAACGGGTGATAGTTGTTCGGCCCCTTCGGCAGGGAGGCCAGGTAAGCGGCCTCGGCCACGGTCAGTTCGTTCACCGACTTGTCGAAATAGGTCAATGCCGCTCCGGCGACGCCATAGGCACCGAAGCCGAAGAAGATTTCGTTGAGGTAGAGCTCGAGAATGCGGTCCTTGGGATAGGCCTGCTCGATGCGGAAGGCCAGGATCATTTCCTTGATCTTGCGCTCGTAGGTCTGGTCCGCGGTCAACAGGAAGTTCTTGGCCACCTGCTGGGTGATCGTCGAGGCGCCGACCTGACGCCTGCCCGAGCCGAGATTCTGAAAATTGACGATGATGGCGCGGCCAAGGCCGGTCACGTCGATGCCCGGGTGGTTGTAGAAATTCTTGTCCTCGGCGGACAGGAAAGCGGCCTTGACCCGATCCGGAATGGCCTGGATCGGCAGATAAAGGCGACGTTCGCGCGCGTATTCCGCCATCAGCGACCCGTCCGAGGCGTGGATGCGGGTGGTCACCGGCGGCTCGTACTTGGCCAGAACCTCGTAGTCGGGCAGGTCCTTCGACAGGTGGCCGATGTAAATCGCAACGCCCGCCGCGACCAAAAGGGCCAGCGTCGTGCCGATGCCGAAGAAATAGCCAATGAGACGAATCATACCCGCTCCAGTCCTTGGTTCGGGAATTTCCTAAACGAAGCCGCCTTCCACGCAAGCTTTCGAGCCGGTCCCAAACCGTAATCGGAAAACCCATGTCGCGACCATGTGGACAAAATACGGCAAGGCCGCGTTTGGCGGCCGCAAGCCGGAAATAAAAGCACCTTGTGTTGTCATCCCGCAACGCCGCTTCAGGTTGCTGGCGCCGCGACGCATGTCAACCTCCGGTTCCGACCCCCGCGCGCGCGGAAGCGAACAATGCGACGGCATTGGTGATGCTTTGCGCCGCCTTGCCGCGCCATTCGGCGTCGAGCAGCTGCGCCTCGTCCTTGGCGTTGGAGAGATAGCCGAGCTCGACCAGCACCGACGGCACGTCCGGCGCCTTCAGCACCTTGAATCCCGCCGAACGCTGCGGATTGTTGATCAGGCCAACGCTGGTCGAGAGCTGGCCGACCAATGTGTGGGCAAAACTCATCGAGAAAGTGTGCGTCTCGCGGCGGATCAGGTCGATGAGGATGTCGGTGACTTCCTTGTTGTCGTCCTTGATGACCATGCCGGCGAACTGGTCGGACAGGTTTTCGCGGTCGGCAAGCGCCTGCGCTTCCGGGTCGGAGGCCTTGTCGGAGACCGTATAGACCGTGGCGCCGCGGATGCCCCTGACGCTGATCGTGTCGGCATGGATCGAAATCAGCAGATCGGCCTCGTGCTGGCGGGCAATGCGCACGCGGTCGTCCAGGCGCAGATATTCATCGGTATCGCGGGTCATGAAGACATCGTATCTGCCGATGGCCGCGAGCTTGTCGCGCAGCTCCGTGGCAAAGGCCAGGGTGACGTTCTTCTCGATGGTGCCGTTCAGGCCCTCGGCGCCGCCGTCTATGCCGCCATGGCCGGGATCGATGACCACGGTGAAGCGATGGCCCGGATTGGAGACGGGACCGGTGCCGACCCGGCCGCCCTTGTCGGTCGAAACGGTGGAGCCGGTGGTCAACGCCTGATTGGCAAGGGCGGCGTCGAACTCTCGTTCGGAGGCCGCCGACATGTCGATGGCAATGCGGTAACCGGTTCCGTCCTCGTTCTTGAGCACATCGAGCTTGTCGACGGCGAACGGCCCCTTGCCGGTCAGAATCAGCCGCGAGGCACCCTCGCCGAGTTCGCCGAGCCGCACGCCCTTGACCAGGCCGCGCGGCTTCAAATCCTTGGCATCCATGGCAAATCGCGTGTTCGCAATATCGATAACAAGGCGATTGGGCCCGCGCAGCAGGAACCATTTGATGTCGGGCTCGCGATCGAAATCCATGACGATGCGCATCTTGGTGGCGTCGCCGGCCATCTTGTACCCCCTCGCCACGAGCGGTGCGTCGGCGGCGTTGGCACCAGCGGAAAAGGCGGACGAAACCACCAGCAGCAACAAGAGACAGAAGGCGCACAGAAACCGGCCGCCAACACGGCATCCCTTGTCTGTGAAGTCCGCCAGTCCCATCTCTCTTCCAGTCGCTCCCGGTTTGGCGCCCGGCGCCGGCTCGTTTCATCGAAGTGCCGGTCAGGCCACGAGTTCGATTAACGATTGGTATCCAGAGAAGGTTAACCAAGCCTTTTCATGCAAGGATCGGAACCAGGCTTACGCTACGGAACTGCTTTTTGCCGGCATCGGAAATCGGGGTTGCCTTCCAACCCGCCAAATCATAAAAGCGATGGTGGATCACTGCAATCCTGGAACCGCCCTCCTCCGCAGCTTCCTGCTAAAGGGTCAGATGAAAGGCGGCTCCTTTCGCTTCACGCGAAAAGGCTTCAGGTGATTGCGACGAATTTCGCAGGTGTGCTCCCGTGGCGGGGGAATCGCCTGCGTGAGGAAAACGGCCGGGTTGTTCCCGTGCCGGCTCTGTAAGAGCAAATAAGCTGGTCCGGTTTCCGGGCTTTGGTTCAAAAGTTCTGCTGGTGACGATGGCTTCAAGCGCAATCATGGAAAGGTCCGCATCAAACCGCGCCAATTTGGCTGCGGGCGGCACCGCCATGACACGCGGGCAGCGTCCGGCGGACATTCAATTATCCGGCACCCACTCTCATCCAGACACACAGCAGCGGGCTTTGCCCCGCCAGCTGCGGCTGACGGCTGCCGGGGGGAAACGAAATAATGCCCAACAAAATGCTGATAGACGCCTCCCACCCGGAGGAAACACGCGTAGTCGTCATACGCGGTAACCGTATCGAAGAATTCGACTTTGAATCCCAGGACAAGAAGCAGCTCAAAGGAAATATCTACCTCGCCCGCGTAACGCGCGTCGAACCTTCCCTTCAGGCAGCCTTTGTCGAATATGGCGGCAACCGTCACGGTTTTCTCGCCTTCAGTGAAATACACCCCGATTACTACCAGATTCCGGTCGCCGACCGTCAGGCACTGCTGCGCGCGGAAGCGCAGGAGGCCGAGGACGAGGAGAACGAGGACGGCGAAGGCGAGGATCGCCAGAGCCGGGATCGCGGACGGCGCGGCCGCCGGCGCGGCGGCAAGACTCGCGACCGCGGTGAAAGCAGGCGCGATGCGGGTTCGGCCGATTCCGGGGACGCAAACGAAGGCATCGGCGAGACGGACGAAAACAACGACAATGGCGCTGACGCGGTCGCCGAGGACATGTCCGACGTTTCCGGAACCACGGAACATGCGTCGGATGCCTCGGAGCACGCCGTTGCATCCGAAGATAACGACGGTTCTTCCGAACAGGATGAAAGCGAGGCCAGCGACGGCGGCCCCAAGTCGATCGCCGCTTCCGTCGAAGCCGATGTGATTTCCGAGACTGTCGCCCAGGCGGAGCAAGGCAGCGAAGCCACCTCCACCGACAATGATCGCGGCATGCTGGAGGAAGTGTCCTCTTCCCATCCCGACGATCATGAGATCGAATCGGTCGGCGCCGAGGATGCGCTGGAAGAAGTGCGCAACCGCCGCAAGCCGGTGCGTCGCCAGTACAAGATCCAGGAAGTGATCAAGCGCCGGCAGATTCTGCTCGTGCAGGTGGTCAAGGAAGAGCGCGGCAACAAGGGCGCGGCGCTCACCACCTATCTGTCGCTCGCCGGCCGCTATTCGGTGCTGATGCCGAACACGGCGCGCGGCGGCGGCATTTCGCGCAAGATCACCAGCGCGGTCGACCGCAAGCGCCTCAAGGAAGTTGTTGCCGATCTCGAAGTGCCGCAAGGCATGGGGGTCATCCTGCGTACCGCCGGCGAGAGCCGCACCAAGGCCGAGATCAAGCGCGACTACGAATATCTGATGCGGCTGTGGGAGAACGTGCGCAATCTCACGCTCCAGTCCACCGCCCCTGCCCTCGTCTACGAGGAAGGCAGCCTGATCAAGCGCTCGGTGCGCGACCTCTACAACAAGGACATCGACGAGATCCTGGTTTCCGGCGAAGAGGGCTACCGCGAGGCCAAGGACTTCATGCGCATGCTGATGCCGAGCCACGCCAAGGTGGTTCAGCCGTTCCGCGACACGACGCCGATCTTCGTGCGCAACGGCATCGAGGCGCAGCTCGACCGCATGCTGCAGCCGCAGGTGACGCTGAAGAGCGGCGGCTACATCATCATCAACCAGACCGAGGCACTGGTCGCCATCGACGTCAATTCGGGACGCTCCACCAAGGAGCACTCGATCGAGGACACCGCGCTCCACACCAATCTGGAGGCGGCGGAAGAAGTTGCCCGCCAGCTCCGGTTGCGCGACCTTGCCGGCCTGATCGTCATCGACTTCATCGACATGGAGGAGAACCGTAACAACCGCTCCGTCGAGAAGCGGCTGAAGGATCACCTCAAGAACGACCGCGCCCGCATTCAGGTCGGCCGTATCTCGCATTTCGGCCTGATGGAGATGTCGCGCCAGCGCATCCGCGCCAGCGTGCTGGAATCGACCATGAAGCCGTGCCCGCATTGCGGCGGCACCGGCCATGTGCGCTCCGATTCGTCGGTCGCGCTGATGGTGGTGCGGGCGATCGAGGAATTCCTGCTCAAGGATTCGCGCAGCCACATCACGGTGCGCACGCCGGCCGCGACGGCGCTCTACGTGCTCAACCACAAGCGCGGCACGCTGGTGGAGCTGGAAAGCCGCTTCGGCCTGACCATCACCATCGAGGCCGACGATACGGTCGGCGCCCAGCACTACGCGATCTTCCGCGGCGCGCTGGCCGAAAAGCCGGAAGGCTTCGTCGAGGCGCGCAGCCTGCCCGCCTACATCGAGCCGGAAGAGCCCGAGGACGAGATCGTTGTCGTCGAGGAAGAGGACGAAGCGCCGGCTCAGGCCGAACAGCCGCGTCAGCCCCAGCAGGGCCAGCAGCAGCGGACCGCCGAGGATGGCGAAGGCCGCGACCGCAAGCGCCGCAAGCGCCGCAGGCGGCGCGGCGGCAAGGATCGCGACCGCGAGCATGGTGCTCCGACCGAGGGCGCATCCACGTCGGGTGACGGCTTCTCCGCGTCGGAAGGCGCGGCGGACCATGACGATGCCGAGGACGACGACGAGGCTGCGGTCGCCGCGACCGAGACCGTCGAAACGGCCGAAGCATCCGACGATAGCCAGGGCAAGAAGCGCCGACGCGGTAAGCGCGGCGGCAAACGCAACCGCCGTGAGGACGGCGAAGGCGAGACGGAGGCGGCAGCCGGTGAAACGACCGAACCTGCCGAGGCTGACGCTTCGCTAAGCGAGCCTGTGTCGATCGAGCCGGTGACTGCCGCGGCCGCCGAAGAGCCGGCAACTACCGTGAGCGACGAGGTGCCTAGCACCGAAAAGCCCAAGAAGCCGCGGCGCGCAGCCAAGCCGAAGAAGGCAGCCGCCGAGGCTGTGGCCGAGGAGCCGACCGTGGAAGTGGCCGTTAAGGCAGCCGCTGAGACGCCAGCCACGGCCTCGGACGAGGCGGCGGTCGCAGGAGAGACACCGAAGACCCGGCCATCACGCCGCAAGGCGGCAGCCGCCGATATACCTGTCGTACCGGTGGTTTCCTCGACCGTCGCCGATGAACCGGAAGCCAAAGCCGAATCCGAAGAAAAGCCCAAGCGTGCCGGCTGGTGGCAGCGGAAAGGCTTTTTCTAAGCTTTTCAAATACTTGAGTTGATTTTCGACAAAAAGACCCCCGCGCCGATCGAAATGAACGGCGCGGGGTTTTCATATCCGGCAGGTCTTGGCCCTAGAGCGGTTCAGCGTTTGATAGAATCGCCGAACCGCTCTAACTCTTTGTTTTTACGCAATTCCCAAGGGGAAGCGCTACGCGCTTCCCCCAGGAAAACCGTTACACACATTTCCTGGAATTGCTCTAGGGAGCGAAGATCGACCAGTTCATCATCCTGGCGAGCTTTTCCAGCGCGATCGAACCCAGCTTGGAATTGCCGTTGGCGTTGAGGCCGGGCGACCAGACGGCGAGCGAGGCGACACCCGGCACGATGCCCAATATGCCGCCGCCGACGCCGCTCTTGCCGGGAATACCGACGCGGAAGGCGAAGTCGCCGGAGCCGTCATAGTGGCCGCAGGTCAGCATCATGGCGCCGATGCGCCGCGCCCGCTCCGCCGACACCACGGAATGCCCGGTTGCCGGGTTCTTGCCGCCATTGGCGAGGAAGCGACCGGCCATCGCCAGTTGCCGGCAGCTCATTGCGATGGCGCAATGGTGGAAATAGACGCCCAGCGCCAGCTCCGGCGCATGGTGGAGATTGCCGAAGGACTTCATATAATTGGCGAGCGCGAAGTTGCGGTAGCCGGTGGCACGTTCGGAGGCCGCGACGTCGCGGTCGATAATGATTGTTTCGTCGTCGGCGAGGAACTGGATGAAGCGCAGGATCTCGCCGATCGCCTCGCGCGGCTGGTGGCCGGCAAGCAGGATGTCGGAAATGACGATGGCGCCGGCATTGATGAACGGATTGCGTGGAATGCCATTCTCGTGCTCGAGCTGGACGATCGAGTTGAACGGGTTGCCGGAGGGTTCGCGCCCTACCCGCTTCCACAGCGCGTCGCCGACATTGCCGAGCGCCAGCGTCAGGGTGAACACTTTCGAGATGCTCTGGATCGAAAATGCTTCCTCGGCATCGCCAGCCAGCAGCGTGCGGCCGTCATTGGTGACGGCGCAGATGCCGAACTTCTTTGGGTCGACCTTGCCTAATTGGGGAATATAGGTCGCGACATTGCCGCGATCGGTGCGTTCCGCCATTTCCGCCGCGACTTCCGCCAATGCTTGACCAAGTTTGAGGGCTTGATCAAGTTTGAGGGTTTGATCGAGTTTGGGGGCCTGTTCGAGTTCCGGCATGGCGCTACCTCAGCCATCGTTCGATACGGGCCATCGCCTCGACCATGTCGTCGTGGCTGCCGGCATAGGAAAACCGCATCGTGCGGTGGCCCGCCCGGGTGTCGAAATCGCGGCCTGGCGTCGCCGCCACATGCGCCTCGGCCAGCATTTTGCGGGCAAACGCCATGCTGTCATTGCTGTGCCGGGTGACATCGCAGAAAGCGTAGAAGGCGCCATCCATGGGCGCCGCCAGGGGAAACCCAAGCTCCGGCAGGCGCGTCATCAGAAGCTCGCGGTTCCAGGCATAGCGCCGCTTCACCGCTTCCAGTTCCTCGGTCGCGGCGAAAGCCTCGACCGCCGCGATCTGCGACAGCTCCGGCGGCGAAATGTAGAGGCTCTGGGCGATGCGCTGCACGGGCCGCACGAGCTCTTCCGGCAAAACCATCCAGCCGATGCGCCAGCCGGTCATGCAATAATATTTCGAGAAGGAATTGATCACAGTCACGCTGTCGCTAAAGGCGAGCGCCGTGGTGTCCGGGGCGCCATAGGCCAGCCGATGATAGATCTCATCGGAAATGACGGCGATGCCGAGGGATTGCGCCGTGGCGACCAGGGTCGCCAGTTCGTCGGCCGGTATGACGGCGCCGGTCGGATTGGCCGGACTTGCGAACAGCACGCCCTTCAACGGCTTCTCGCGATGCGCGGCCTCCAGATGGCCGGCATGCAGATAAGCCGCGTCGTTGAGTTCGATCTCGATCACCTCGATGCCAAGGGCGGCCATGATGTTGCGATAGGCGGGGTAGCCGGGCGCGGCGATGGCGACCCGGTCGCCGGGATCGAACATCGCCAGAAAGGCAAGATTGAAGGCCGCCGACGATCCGGTGGTCACCGCGATCCGCCCAGGGTCGACATCGAGGCCATAGTGATCCGCGTAGTGCCCGGCGATCGCCTTGCGCAACGAGGTCAGACCCAGCGTGTCGGTGTAGCCAATGCGTCCATCCTCCAGCGCCTTGGCCGCGGCGGCGCGAACCCCGAGAGGCGCCGGATCGGAAGGCTGGCCGACCGCCATGGAAATCACCGGCACGCCCTGGGCCTTCAGCCGGTTCGCTTCTGCCAGCACATCCATGGCGTGGAACGGCTCGACATTGCCGCGACGGGAGAGCGAAACGACCATTTTTACCCCTGTTGCGAGGATTGAGCGCGCCAGGTCCTGACGCATGCGCCGCACAAATGCCCGATTGATGTGAGGATCACAAGTTGAGGAAGTTTTTCCGGCGCCGACTTTTCATCTTTCGCCCGCTCGTCTACCAGTGGACACATTATGTTGAGCCGACCCAGATCGACGATTGCCCAGGCAGCGCGCGCCTTCGCGACGATCTCGCTTGCCGCCGCGGTTGCGATGGCCGGTTCGGTGACCGCCTTCGCTCAAGGCGTGCCCGTGGTGCGCGACGCCGAGATCGAGGCTCTGGTGCGCGATTACGCACGGCCGATCTTCAGGGCGGCCGGGCTGGCGAATGACGGCATCGACATCGTGCTGGTCAATGATTCCAGCTTCAACGCCTTCGTCACCGGGCGCCGGCTGTTCATCAATACCGGCGCCCTGATGACGGCCGAGACGCCGAACGAAATCATCGGCGTCATCGCGCACGAGGCCGGGCATATCGCCGGAGGCCACCAGCAGAAACTGCGCGACCAGCTCGAACGCGCCAAGACCATGGCCATCATCGCCACCTTGCTGGGTGCCGGCGCCATGGTTGCCGGCGCGACCACGAACAGCCGCGGCCTTGCCGGCGCCGGCATGGGCGTGGCGGCTGGCGGCGGCGAGATGGCGCAGCGCAGCATCCTCGCCTATCAGCGTACCGAGGAAATCACCGCCGACCGCTCCGCCATCACCTATCTCAATGCGACGGGCCAGTCCGGCTTGGGCATGCTGAAGACCTTCCACCGCTTCCAGACGGCGCTGTCGCTGTCGGGCGCGCAGGTGGATCCCTACCGGATCAGCCATCCGATGCCGCAGGACCGCATCGCCAACCTCGAAGTGCTGGTCAAGCAGAGCCCAAATGTCGACAAGGCCGACGCGCCGGCGCTGCAGCAGCGCCATGACATGATGCGGGTGAAGATTGCCGTCTACATGGAAGGCCAGGCCGCCGCGGCGCGGCTGATGCAAAAGATGCGCGGCGGCATGGCGGCGCTATATGGCGATGCCCAGTCGACCTATCTCTACGGCAACCTCGACGCGGCGCTCACGAAGACCAACGCCCTGATCAAGGCGCAGCCCAGGAATGCCTACTTCCAGGAGCTGCGCGGCGACATATTGATGAAAGCGAACAAGCCTGGGGATGCGGCCGACGCCTACGCCAAGGCGGTCAGCCTCGATCCGGCACGGTCCGGCCTGCTGCCTATTTCGCTTGGCCAGGCGCTGATGGCGGTCGGCACGCCCGATTCGCTCAAGAAAGCTGTCGTGCAGATCAACAATGGCCTGAGCCGCGACAAGGAAAATTCCACCGGGTATCGTTATCTGGCGCAGGCTTATGGCGAGTTGGGAGACATACCGGGCGCCGAGCTTGCCACCGCCGAAGGTCATTTCTATTCCGGTAGCTACAAGGATGCGAAGATCTTCGCCATGCGGGCACAGCAGCAGATGAAGCGCGGCGAACCGCGTTGGATACGCGCGCAGGACATCATAAACTACAAATCATCAGGCAAGAGCCAGTGATCTCATGAACCCTCCGGCCGCGTGCTGCGACACAGCCAGACCGGAACACAGGCAGAAGGAACGAGAACGATGAAAAAGGCACTGCTGCTGGGCACCACGGGGGTTGCGGTCGCCCTTGCCATGCTGGCTTTCGGTTTCGTGGCCGGCAATCCTCAGGTCGCGAAGGCCGGAACGACGCAGCCTGCCCAGGCGACGCAGCCGGCCCAGACCACCGTGGCGGATACCAAAATCGACCGCGCCGAGGTCGAGGGAATCATCCGCGACTACCTGCTGAAGAACCCGGAAGTGCTGCTCGAAGTGCAGGACGCGCTCGAGGCCAAGCAGAAGGAAGAACAGCGGCTCGCCGCACTCGGCGTCATCAAGAACGCCAAGGACCAGATCTTCAACTCCACCTTCGACGGCGTCGTCGGCAACCCGAACGGCAAGGTCACCATCGTCGAGTTCTACGACTACAATTGCGGTTTCTGCAAACGCGCCATCGAGGACATGCGGGCCCTGACCAAGTCCGATCCGGATCTGCGTTTCGTGCTCAAGGAGTTCCCGATCCTCGGCCCGGATTCGCAGAAGGCGAGCGTCGTTTCGATGGCGTTCCATCTGATGAAGCCGGAGAAGTACGGCGAATTCCACAACGCGCTGCTCGGCGGCCAGGGGCGCGCCACCGAGGCAACCGCGATGAAGATCGCGCTTTCGCTCGGCGCCGACGAGGCGACACTGCGCGAGAAAATGAAGGATCCGTCGATCACCGAGGCCTTCTCCAAGACCTACGATCTCGCCAACAAGCTGCAGATCACCGGAACACCGTCCTACGTCGTCGGCAACGAGGTCGTGTTCGGAGCGCTCGGGCAGGAAGTGCTCGCCGAAAAGATCGAGGCGGCGAAAGCCGCGCTTTGATCGGCGAGCGGTTTTCTTCACTGGCGCATTTCGGCCTGTTGCGGACAGTGAAAGAACGCACTTGCGCTCTTTCCGCGGGCGACTATGCCCGGTATAGAGGCCCAGCGCGCCGGCTTGACGCCGGCGCCGGAAAAGGTCGGCTTTTTTGAAAACGGTTTTCGTCCTGAACGGTCCCAATCTCAACGCGCTCGGCAAGCGCGAGCCGGGCATCTATGGCGGCAAGACGCTTGCCGCCATCGCGGATGACTGCAAACAGACGGGACAATCGCTTGGGATCGAGATCGATTTCCGCCAGTCGAACCATGAAGGCGATCTTGTCGACTGGATCCAGGAAGCCGGCGACAAGGCCGCCGGCATTGTCATCAACCCAGGCGCCTACAGCCATACCTCGATCGCGATCCACGACGCCATCCGTTCGGTCGCGCCGTTGCCGGTCGCCGAAGTTCACCTTTCCAACATCCATGCGCGGGAACCGTTCCGCCACGTCTCCATGGTCGCGCCGGTCGCTGTCGGCATGATCTGTGGCTTTGGGCCGCTCGGCTACCAGCTTGCGCTACAGGCGCTGGCCGCACGCCTATGACCGGCCCACAAACAGAAGGCTCGAAAATGTCGATAAAGAAGACCGGTGTTGACCAGCAACTGATCCGCGATCTGGCGGGCATACTGAACGACACCAACCTGACCGAGATCGAGGTTGAACTCGGCGATCTGAAGGTGCGGGTGTCGCGGCAGGCGCCCACCGTCCATGCGATCGCCGCGCCGCAACCGGCCTACGCGCCGGCGGCCGCATCCCAATCCGCCGTCGTAGCTGCCCCGGCGGCGGTCGACGTGTCCAAGAACGCCGTCCCTTCGCCCATGGTCGGAACCGCCTATCTGGCGCCGTCGCCGGACGCCAAGCCGTTCATCGAGGTCGGCCAGAAGGTCAAGGAAGGACAGACGCTCCTGATCATCGAGGCGATGAAGACCATGAACCAGATCCCCTCGCCGCGCGCCGGCACGGTGACGGCGATCCTGTTCGAGGACGCGACGCCGGTCGAATACGGCATGCCGCTCGTCGTGATCGAGTAGAGCGGGCCGGATGTTCCAGAAGATCCTCATCGCCAATCGCGGCGAAATCGCGCTTCGGGTGCTGCGCGCCTGCAAGGAACTCGGCATCCAGACGGTGGTGGTGCATTCGACCGCCGACGCCGACGCCATGCATGTGCGGCTTGCCGACGAAAGTGTCTGCATCGGTCCGCCGCCGTCGCGTGACAGCTATCTCAACATCCATCAGATCGTGGCGGCCTGCGAGATCACCGGCGCCGACGCTGTGCATCCGGGCTACGGCTTCCTGTCGGAGAACGCCAAGTTCGCCGACATTCTGGCCGCGCACAACATCACCTTCATCGGTCCGACCGGCGACCACATCCGCGTCATGGGCGACAAGATCGAGGCCAAGCGCACGGCAAAACGCCTTGGCATTCCGGTGGTGCCCGGCTCCGATGGAGCCGTGACCGAGGAAAAAGAAGCCAAGCGGATCGCCGCCGAGATCGGCTACCCCGTGATCATCAAGGCATCGGCCGGCGGCGGCGGGCGCGGCATGAAGGTGGCGCTTACCGAAGCCGACCTCGAGGTCGCCTTGCAGACGGCCCGCTCGGAAGCTGGGGCCGCCTTCGGTGACGACGCGGTCTACATCGAGAAATACTTGGAAAAGCCGCGCCACATCGAGGTGCAGGTGTTCGGCGACGGCTTCGGCCGCGGCGTGCATTTCGGCGAGCGCGACTGCTCGCTGCAACGGCGCCACCAGAAAGTCTGGGAAGAGGCCAATTCACCGGCGCTCAACGCCGAGGAACGGGCCCGCATCGGCGGCATCTGCGCCAAGGCGATTGCCGATCTCGGCTATTCGGGCGCCGGAACGATCGAGTTCCTGTACGAGAATGGCGAGTTCTATTTCATCGAGATGAACACGCGCCTGCAGGTCGAGCATCCGGTGACGGAAGCGATCACCGGCATCGATCTGGTCCACGAGCAGATCCGGGTCGCTTCCGGCGGTGGTCTTTCGGTCAAGCAGGAAGACATCAAGTTCAATGGCCACGCCATTGAATGCCGCATCAATGCCGAGGATCCGCGCACTTTCACCCCATCGCCCGGCACGATTACCCATTTTCACACGCCCGGCGGCCTCGGCATCCGCGTCGATTCCGGGGTCTATTCCGGCTACAAGATCCCGCCCTACTATGACAGCCTGATCGGCAAGCTGATCGTGCATGGACGCAACCGCGTCGAATGCATGATGCGGCTGCGCCGGGCGCTCGACGAATTCGTCGTCGACGGCATCAAGACGACGTTGCCGCTGTTTCGCGACCTCGTCGGCAATGCCGACATCGCCAATGGCGACTACGATATCCACTGGCTGGAAAAATACCTGGCCAAGGGTGAATAGGCCAACTTGGCGCCATGATGATGCGATGACCCGTCCCTACGCGCCAGGCTATCGCATCCCTACCGACCTTCTGCTCAAGGCATACGCCTCGGGCGTCTTCCCGATGGCCGAAAGTGCCGGCGACCCGGAAGTGTTCTGGGTGCGGCCGGAGACGCGGGGCATCATTCCGCTCGACGGGTTCCACACCCCCAAAAGCCTGATGAAAACGATCCGCAGGCACCTGTTCGACATCCGTTTCGACTTCGATTTCGAGGCGACGATCGACGGCTGCGCCGAAAAGCGCGAAGAGCGCCGCTCGACCTGGATCAACGCACCGATCCGCGAGGCCTATGTGCAACTGCACCGCATGGGCCATTGCCACTCCGTCGAGGCCTGGCGCGAGGAGCGGCTGGTCGGCGGTCTCTATGGCGTCTCGCTCGGACGGGTGTTCTTCGGAGAGAGCATGTTCTCCAGGGAGACGGACGCCTCGAAGACCTGCCTAGTGCATCTCGTCGAGCGCCTCAAGGCGCGCGGCTTTGCGCTCCTCGACACGCAGTTCACCACCGAGCACCTCAAGCGCTTCGGCGCGGTCGATGTGCCGCGCGGCAAGTATGAAAAGATGCTGGCCGACGCGCTGAAGGGTGAGGCGGTCTTTTTTCCTTAGGGATCAAGGCCTACTTGGCGGTGGCCTCGATCGGCGTCTGCGAATGGAACATCATCTTCCAGCCGTTGACGCGGTGGACGTAGCCGGTGCTGACCAGCGCCGCGTAGGGTTCGCCATTCTCGCGCGTCGCATGCGCTTCGTAAGTCAGCATGACGATATCGCTGCCCGGCTCGATTATTCCCTTGAGCTCGATGTCGAGATCGCGCCAGCGATTGGGCTTGGTCGCGGTCTTGGCCAGATCGGCATTGTCCATCGCTTTGGCCATTTGCGGAAACGCCACCAGGCACTCGGTATCCGCATTGGCGGCGAAGTAGGCAGCGTCACCGGTCCAGAACCCCTTTTCGAGCTCCAGCAACTCGGCCTTGTTGGCGGTGATCCGCTTGCTGTCCGACATCGGCATATCCTCCGGGCGCGTGGTGATGGTCCAACGCGCGCCAGCCATGGCGGTTCCAACGGATCAGTTGGTGGTCGTGGTATCCGATTCCACTGCGTCGTCGGGCTCTGCCGCGTCGGGAGTGGCCGCGGGCTTCGGCCTGGCCGAGGCGGGCTTGGGCGCGGCTGGCTTCGAGGCGTCGACTTTCGCCCCGTCGGCCTTGGTCGCGGCGCTGTTGCCAGCATCGGGCGCCGGCACATCCGACTTCTGCTTGCATTCCTTCAGCCAGACGTCATAGACGGCGTGCTCGACGGCGTTGAGACCAGGGCTTTCGGCGAACATCCAGCCGGTGAAGATGCGGCGGATCTTGCGGTCGAGCGTGATCTCGTCGACCTCGACGAAGGAATCGGTCTTCGGCTCTTCATTCTGCGGCCGGGAATAGCAGACGCGCGGCGTCACCTGCAGGGCGCCGAACTGCACCGTCTCGTCGATATAAACATCGAAGGTGATGATGCGGCCGGTGATCTTGTCGATGCCGGCGAACTCGGCGACCGGGTTGGTGATGCGATCCGATCCTGCGGGCGGCGCCGGCGCCGTGGCGGCGGGCGCGGGCGACGCCGCAAAGGCGGCGGCGCCGACGGCGAGGCTGGCGGCTAGCGTCAGACCGCCCGTCGATATCAGGTTGAAAAAGCTCATGCAGGGGTACCGGTGGTTCGCGCCCAGGTGATTCCGTCGATCGCCAAGGCTAGTCGCCGTTTTCTGATCAGCAAGCAGCTAAACACCAATTGTGGCGATAAAGGACCGGCCTGCACCTTACCGTTATAAGCCGCGCCGTTACGAGCCCGGCGTCCAGGCGTCGTAGTCGCCGGTGACCTGCGGGCGGTGTTGGTTGGTCAGCACCGAGCCCTTCGGGCGATAGGCCGAGGGCGTGCCGGTCAGATTGGGCAAATGCGGCTTTTGCCAGTCGCGCGGCTGGTAGTCATCGCTGGGGGGAGCGACATCGACACGATGATGAATCCAGCCGTGCCAGCCCGGCGGGATGGCCGACGCCTCCGAATAGTTGCGGTAGATGACCCAGCGGCGCGTACGGCCTTCCGAATCGATGCCGCCTTCGTAGTAGACATTGCCGGTCTCGTCCTGGCCGACCCTCTTGCCGTAGCGCCAGGTGTGCAGGCGCGTTCCCAGCGTCTGGCTGTTCCACCAGGTGAAAAACTGCGTCAGGAAAGTCTTCATCTCAGAACCCTCGCGCTGGCGGCGCCCGTTTCCTGCTTATGGCGTCAGGCCTTCGCGAAGGCAAGGGTTTTGCCACGGGAGCGCGCAAATGGCGCGCCAGGGATCCGACACAAGCCTGTGATCCCTGGGCCTGTGATCCCCCGGGGTGGCTGGATGCGCGCTTGCCAAGCCTCGCCGCTCTTTCTAAAGCTCTGCGCGCCCATGCGGAAGTCCACTCCAGCGGCGGGCTGAAGGAGGCGACGATTGGCCACGCAATTGCCGACCACCGACATTCGCATCGGCGCCGACATGATTCGCCGCCGCAAGGGCGGCACGCCGATCGTCTGCCTTACCGCTTACACCTATCCCATCGCCCGCCTGCTCGATCCTCATGTCGACCTGCTCCTGGTCGGCGACAGCGTTGCCATGGTCCTGCATGGCCATGAGACCACGCTGGGCGCCTCGCTGGAGATGATGATCGCGCACGGCCAGGCCGTGATGCGGGGCTCGGCCAGGGCATGCGTCGTCATCGACATGCCGGCCGGCACCTATGAGGATTCGGCCGCGCAAGCCGTGGCCTCGGCGCGGCGCATCATTGGCGAGACCGGCTGCCAGGCGGTGAAACTCGAGGGCGGTGTCGATGTGGCCGCGCAGATCGCGGCGATCGTCGCCGCCGGCATCCCGGTCATGGGTCATATCGGCCTGCAGCCGCAATCGGTGGAAAAGGACGGTGGCTACAAGATCAAGGGCCGCACGGACGAGACTGTCGCCGCCCTGCTGGCCGACGCGCTCGCGGTCGAGCAGGCCGGTGCGTTTTCCCTGGTCATCGAAGGCACGATCGAGACGGTCGCCGCCGACATCACCCACCGCATCGCCATTCCAACCATCGGCATCGGCGCCAGCAGCGAGTGCGACGGCCAGATCCTGGTCATCGACGACATGGTCGGGCTGACCGTCGACCGCGTGCCGAAATTCGTCAAGCAATACGCCGATCTGCGCAGCGTGATCGCGCATGCCGCCGAGCGCTACGCATTGGAGGTGCGGGACCGCGAATTCCCCGGCCGTGTCCATGTCTTTTCGAAAACAAGTGGCGGGGATGAAGCATGAGCCGGCCCGACGTCGTCGACAGCGTTGCAGCACTTCGCGAGCGAACCCGTGACTGGCGGCGCGCCGGGCTGCGCATCGCCATGGTACCGACCATGGGCGCCTTGCATGACGGGCATCTTTCGCTGGTCAAGATCGCCCTCGAAAGAGCCGATCGATGCGTGGTGTCGATCTTCGTCAACCCGACGCAGTTCGCGCCGAGCGAGGATCTCGACAAGTATCCGCGCCAGTTGGCTCGCGACCTCGACATGCTGTCGACAGCCAAGGCCGATCTTGCCTTCACGCCTGATGTCGGCGAGATGTATGCGGCTGGTTTTGCCACGAAAATCTCGGTCGGCGGCCCGTCAGCCGGGCTCGAAACGGACTTTCGCCCGACCTTTTTCGACGGCGTCGCCACCGTGGTCGCCAAGCTTCTCCTGCAGGCGGCCCCCGACGTCGCCATCTTTGGCGAAAAGGATTACCAGCAGCTTTGCGTCGTCAGGCAGCTTTGCCGCGACCTCGACCTGCCCGTCGAGATCATCGGCGCACCGACCATACGCGACGCGCATGGGTTGGCCATGTCGTCCCGCAACGCCTATCTCGATGAAGCCGAACTCCAGATCGCCCGCCAGCTCAACCTCATCCTGCGCAAGGCCGCGGCGGCACTGGCGGCGGGCGCTGGCCAAGAGGAAACGATCGCCGATGCGAGCCGCGCCCTGATCGCCGTCGGCTTCCAGAAGGTCGATTATGTCGAGGCCCGCGAAAGCCTGACACTGGCCCCATGGCGGCACGACCGCGCGGGCCGCGTTCTCGCCGCCGCATGGCTGGGTAAAACCAGGCTGATCGACAATGTGGGTGTTCCGGCCGCCTGATCGGCGCTCGTGCGTTCGATCACGGTTCGCAGGTTCGACACTGCCAAGGCGCAGGGGAAACCGAACCGGAGATAAGTCCCGCCGCGTTCGCGCTGGCACAGGCTTTCATCCGTCCGGTTCCGCCTCCGAGCCTATTCCTCGGTCGGCATATGCAGGTACATCGACTGGATGCCGACCCTGCCGGGGCCGGTGAAGCGGTTGACGATGAAGTTCATATTGGCACCGAAGAAGCCGCTCGACAGCCGGTCGATCTTGGTTTCCATCCTGACCGAGGCATCCTTGAACAGCCAGCCGCCGGGCTCGATGTCGATGGTTTCGCCAGCGGCGAGCGTCTTTTCAAAAACATTGCCATAACCATGCAGCCAGACGATGCCGTCCCCGGCGTCGCCGCGAAACCGGTCGATGAAGAAGCCGCTCTGCCCGAACAGCATCGTCGCCAGGCCGCGCACGCGCTCGAACGTGTAGTCGACATTGCCGGTGGCAGCCAGAAACTGGTGCTCGCGTACCTGAATCTCCTCGCCCCGCCGCAGGTGGATCGGCACGATGTGACCCGGTCCGTCGCGGCTGAAGGCGATGATGCCCGCCCCCGACGCTTCGGTGACGAAGATCTGCATGCCGGCCATCATGCGCTTCAGCGCACCCTTCATCGATTTCAGGCCGATGGTGATCGTGGAATTCTTCCACAGCAGGATGTGGTGCTCGAAATAGACAGGCATCCGCGTCACATCGACGGAGAGCACAGGCACCAGTTCGCTCGCTATGTGGTAGGTGACGCCACCAAAGGTTTCGTCCGACACCTGCGTCGGCATCAATTCCGGCAAGCTTGGCATGGTTCCCCCAAAGCCATCCCGTGCGTGTCGGTTTATTCCGGCCTTCGCACGGCCCAAGCAGCTTTGGTGCCGGAGATCAGGGCCGTCAAACGAAAACAAAGCCCGGGACGCGCGCTCGCGCGAAGGTGATCACGCCCCAACGGGGCTCAGGCGGCAAGGATCCGTTCATAGATCAGCGCCGGGATGGCCGAGCCGGCGGAGCCGCAATTCTCGGTGCGGCCTGCCTGGACGAAGCCATTCGCCTGATAGAAGGCGATCGCGCGCGAGTTCTTCTCTTCCACTTCGAGGCGAATCCCGTGGGCTTCCGGAAAACTCTCGATGATTTCGTCGAGCAGCATGCCGCCGATACCTCGGCCCTGCAGCGCGGGAAGCACATAGAGCTGCCTGAGCATAACCACGCCGCCGTCACCGACGGCTTCGGCAAACGCCATGCCGCCGATGCGCTTGCCGTCATCGGCAACGAGGAACTCGCTGCTCGGCTTGACCAGCCTGGCCTTCAACGAAGCGATGGAGTGCCATTCATTTGTGATCTCGGTGACCCGTTCGCCACCGTAGATCGCGTCATAGGTGGCATGCCAGGTCTCGACCAGCAGCGCCCGGACGGCTGCGAGGTCGCGATCCCCGGCGGTGCGCACGAACATGCCCCTACTCGATACCCAGCTTGGCCTTGACGAGGTCGTTGACGGCCTGCGGATTGGCCTTGCCGCCGGTCGCCTTCATCACCTGGCCGACGAACCAGCCGGCCATGGTCGGTTTGGCGCGCGCCTGTTCGACCTTGTCGGGGTTGGCCGCGATCACCTCGTCGACCGCTTTTTCGATGGCGCCGGTGTCGGTGACCTGCTTCATGCCGCGGCTCTCGACGAGCTGGCGCGGATCGCCGCCCTCGTTCCAGACGATCTCGAACAGGTCCTTGGCAATTTTGCCGGAGATGGTGCCGTCCTTGATCAGGTCGATGACCGCTCCCAGCTGTTCGGGCGAAACCGGAGCATCTTCAATGTCCTTGCCGGCCTTGTTCAATTGACCGAGCAGATCGTTGATGACCCAGTTGGCGGCGAGCTTGCCGTCACGGCCGGCAGCCACCTTCTCGAAATAGTCGGCGATCGACTTTTCCGACACCAGGATAGCGGCGTCATAGGTCGAGAGGCCGAGCGAGGTGATCAGCCGCGCCTTCTTGTCGTCGGGCAGTTCCGGCAATTCCTTGGCCAGGGCATCGACATAGGCCTGATCGAATTTCAGCGGCAGAAGATCGGGATCGGGGAAATAGCGATAGTCGTGCGCCTCTTCCTTGGAGCGCATCGAGCGCGTCTCGCCTTTGACGGCGTCGAACAGGCGCGTTTCCTGGTCGATCTTGCCACCATCCTCAAGGATGGCGATCTGCCGGCGCGCCTCATAGTCGATGGCCTGGCCGATGAAGCGGATCGAGTTCATGTTCTTGATCTCGCAGCGGGTGCCGAACTCGCCACCTGGCCGGCGCACCGAGACGTTGACGTCGGCGCGCAGCGAGCCTTCGTCCATGTTGCCGTCGCAGGTGCCGAGATAGCGCATGATGGTGCGCAGCTTGGTCACATAGGCCTTGGCCTCGTCGCCGGAACGCATGTCGGGCTTGGAAACGATCTCCATCAGCGCCACGCCCGAACGGTTGAGGTCGACATAGGACATGGTCGGATGCTGATCGTGGATCGACTTGCCGGCATCCTGCTCCAGGTGCAGGCGCTCGATGCCGACCTCGATGTCCTCGAACTCGCCCTGGCGGTCGGGGCCGACGGAGACGATCACCGTGCCCTCGCCGACGATCGGCTGCTTGAACTGCGAAATCTGATAGCCCTGCGGCAGGTCCGGATAGAAGTAGTTCTTCCGATCAAAGACCGACTTGTGGTTGATCGCCGCCTTCAGCCCCAGGCCGGTGCGGATTGCCTGCTTGACGCATTCCTCGTTGATGACGGGCAGCATGCCGGGCATCGCCGCGTCGACCAGGCTGACATTGGCATTGGGAGCCGCGCCGAAAGCGGTCGCCGCACCGGAGAAGAGTTTTGCTTGCGAGATGACCTGCGCGTGCACTTCAAGCCCGATGATGATTTCCCAGTCGCCGGTGGCGCCGGATATCAGGCGTTTTGCGTCGGGCGTGCGGGTATCGATGAGAGACATGGCGGCCTACAGATTGGAACTGCTGAATATGCGCGCACGCATATTTGGTGTCCAACCTCGCTAGTGCAAACCGTTCCGCGAGACAAGCGCAAAGCCGCTGGCTGGCCTTTTGCGCCGCTTTCCCCTATAGGGCATCCATCCCAATGGAGAGTGGATGTCCACTTACGCTCAGTCCCGGTAAGGCCCTGACCTCTCGATGAGGCAGGGCAGAAAACCTGAAACCCCGTGCCGCGAGGCTTCGCGGCGGCGGCATTTTTCGTTTTCCCGGAAACTCTTCACATGGATATTTCGCGCATTGAACAGCGGGTCCTGCACTTGCTCGCGCAAGGCGGACGCATTGAAATCGAAAAGAACGACAAGAAACGGATCGCTTCCGTCAAATGCCTGACCCGCGACGGTTGGCATTATCCCGGTGTCGATCTCGACCTGTTTCGAAAGCTGAAACGCAAGAAGGCGGTTTCGTCGTCGGGCGGCGGGCCTTACCGCATAACCCGGCGCGGGCTGGAACTCGTCCGCTCCGAACTCGACAACCGGTAGTCTCCTGGCGCCGCCGGCCGGCATTCGGCCGGCGGTTGCTTTCACCGCTCAGGCGGTGGCGATGTAGGCCCGGATTTCCTCGGCCTCGCGCTCGACATCCTCGATGCGGCGCTTGACCACGTCGCCGATGGACACGATCCCGTCCAGCAGGCCGTCCTTTTCCACCGGCAGATGGCGGAAACGACCCCTGGTCATGATCTCCATCACCTCGTTGACGGTGTGGTTCTCATTGCAGATCTTCACCTTCGGCGTCATGGCCGAACGCACCGGGATATCGAGGGCGGCGCCGCCTTCCCTGGCGACCACGCGCACGATGTCGCGCTCCGACAGGATACCGACGATCTTGCGATCGCCATTGGTGATGACCAGCGCGCCGATCCTGTGCTCGGCAAGGATGCGGATGGCTTCGCTCAGTTTTTCGTTCGGCCCGAGCGTCAACACGTCGTGGCCTTTTTGCTCGAGAATGGCCTTAACCGTCATGGCGTCCTCCTCCTCTACTTTGCCAACCGGTTCCTGCCCTGACCGGCTTTCACATAAGAGTGAACATGGTGCGCCGTGATCGGTTGCATTTCAAGTACGCTCGGAGGTCTCCCATTCGGGCGCTTGCCACCCCCTGTCGAACCAGCGCAGGCCGAAGAAGCCCGCGACAAAGCCGCCAATATGGGCCTCCCAGGCGACCTGGCCGTCCACGCCCGGCGCGAAACCGAGGAGACCGGTGGCGAGATTGATGATCATCCACACGGCCAGGAAGATGACGACGCCGCGCAGGCGCAACACGATTGAGATCGGCAGCACCGGACCGGCGAAGCCCGCCTTGCCGGCCAAACGATCGGTGCGGAAGCCGAAACGCGCCGCGGCGCCCATCATGCCCGATATGGCCCCCGATGCGCCAACCAGCGGCGCTTCTCCGTAAGGATGCATCGCCCAGAAGAGCGCCACCGAAGCCAATCCGGTGGCGGCAAAGAACAATGCGAACCGGAGCGCGCCGAGCCGATTGGCCAGCGGCGAGCCAAAGGCGGCGAGCCAGACCATGTTGATGGCGATATGGGCAAAGCCGCCATGCATGAAGGCATAGGTGAAAGGCCGCGTGAAAAGAAACCAGTCGAACCCGTATTGGCCGGTGTAGAGGACCGGGATGAAAGCGAAGTTTGAAACGAATGCGTTATCCTGCGCTGGCGTAAGCAGATAGTTTTCAATCAGATAGACGACCGCGCAGATGACGATCACCGCCAGCACGATCGGCGGCAGGTTGAACACCGGCTCACGCGCCGGCGGCGGCATGGCTTCGGCCGGTTCGGGCTGGGACGGATTTTGCGGTTCGCTCATCTGAAATCGCGCTCGGTGCTGGTTCGGCCTGGGGCTGACTAGGCCTGGGGCTGACTAGGTCTGGGGCTGGTTCGGTCTGGCCAGCATCTAGATCACCGCCGATGGAACCGCAAACGGCGAATCGTCCCGCTCCGAATCGCCCGCCGCGAATCAAAAAGAAGCCGTCCAAGGTTTCCCTTGAACGGCCGGTCGAGCCCCCTGCTCCCCTAAAACTCTTGACTGAAGTGCTGCCGATCGTCGCGAAACGACCGCTTCTGGAGTGGTTTTGGTGTGCCACAGCGCTCGTCACGGCGCAACGTAAACCACTTGTTAACCTTAACGGCCCCGACCCGTGAACAAGTGTTAACGACGCTGGCACGCTTCCTGCTCCGCAACGCATGTAGGTCATCGGAGGGCGCCCTTCTGTTCACCGATGGGACATCAGACGACAGAATGCGCGGAGCTTTTTAGTATGAACCAAAACGGATCGATCACGCTGTTCCACTATTGGAACCGCCTGCGTGACGGACGCCCCGCTCCGAAGCGATCGGAAGTCGAGCCGGCCGATATCAAGTCGCTGCTGGCCGATACGTTCATCCTGGAAAAGGACACGCGTGGGCAGCCTGTATTTCGTCTGGCCGGCACCAGGCTCTGCGCCTGTTACGGGCGCGAACTCAAGGGGTTCTCCTTCCCCTCGCTGTGGCGCGAGAAGGATCAGCGGCTGGTTTCGCGCCTGATTCACGGGGTTTTCGACCAGAAATCGGTCGTGCTGATCATTTTCGAGGGCTTCAGCCGCAACGGCCGCTCCAACAAATTCGAACTTTTGGCCCTGCCGCTCGACGGCGGCATCGAAAATCCGCGTTGCCTCGGCGTGATCAGCGCCGTGGAAAAGCCGTTCTGGCTGGGCGCGGATCCGATCACGGACGCCTTGATCGATTCCATCCGCGTCATCGACCCGGAAAAAGAGCTGCTGGGCAACCGTCCGGCGATCGACGTTCCCTCGCTCGTTCCCGACGAGATCGAGGCTCCCGACACGATCTCGGCGCTTGGCCGGGCGCGCCGAATCCGCCATCTCGTCGTCTTCGACGGCGGCCGCGAGGATAGTTGATGATCGCACGGTCTTGCAGGCTGGTTTTTCCCCTTTGTTAACCCGCTTTGTTGTACTTCTCTGATGAAGTTCCTCGCATCCACGCGCGGGAATGCCAAACGGGGTGTAGTCAGTCATGAGGTCAGCGGCGGTCGACTACGCGCCGTCCCAAGCTGAAAGGCGTAACTTTCAGCGCGTCCGGGTCAAGATATACGGACGATTCATGCTGGAGGACCGCACCGAGCACCCGTGCCAGGTGGTGGACATGTCGCCCGGCAATGTCGCGCTTCGCACCGACCGCATCGGCATGCCCGGCGAAAAAGTCATCGCGTATATCGACCATATCGGCCGCATCGAGGGTGTCGTGACACGCACGCTCCAGGACGGCTTCGCCATGACGGTGATCGCATCCGACCGCAAGAAGGACAAGCTCGCGGCGCAGCTGACCTGGCTCGCCAACAAGCACGAGCTCGACCTGCCGGAAGACCGCCGCCACGAGCGCGTCGCGCCACGCAACCCGACCAGCGTGCTGCAACTCACCGACGGCCGCCAGTATCAGTGCCGGATCATCGATCTGTCGCTGTCGGGCGCCGCGATCGAGATCGACGTCAAACCGGCGATCGGCGTCCAGGTCATGCTCGGCACGATGCGCGGCCAGATCGTGCGGCATTTCGAAGATGGCGTCGCCATCGAATTCGCCGTCATCCAGCGCCCCGAAACGCTCGATTCGGAATTCAACACGCCACGCGCCTGACGGGACCGCGAAGCACGCCCATCAAACCGGCCCGCGCGGCCGGTTTTTGATTCCGGCAGCGGCGATCCATATGCCCTCGGACAAGCAGGTCGTCATAGGCGGAGACGGGTTCGCGCGAGGCCGAGATCGTCGAAATCCAGGCCGCAACCCAAACAATTCAATACTCAAATGATTCAAATTTTATGTTTATTCTACGGGCGTTTTACTTAATATCTACTTCGCACTTTTGCGTCAAATAAATCCAGCCGTGGCAATGTCCCCTTCGAACGGGGAGACTGAATAATGAAAAAAATGAGGGGCAAGCTGTTGCTGATGGCAATGGCGCTGCAGCTTTCCGCCTGGGGATCAGCATATGCCGCGGGACCGGCCTATATGCATACCGGCGGCCGCACCACGCAACCTGTTGGCCACTATGAGTTCTGCCAGCGCATTCCTGGCGAATGCAACGAGAAGACCCCCAAGGGCGCGCCAGTCGACCTGAGCCGCAAGCTTTGGGCGACGATCGTCAACATCAACAATTCGGTCAACACCCGCGTCAAGCCGCGCACCGACGTGGAAAACTACGGTGTCGAGGAATATTGGGCCTACCCGGACAATGGTTACGGCGATTGCGAGGACTACGCGCTGGAAAAGCGCCGCGAGCTGATGGATGCGGGCGTGCCGGCCGGCGACCTACTGATGACGGTTGCGCGCCAGCCCAATGGCGACGGCCACGCCGTGCTGACCGTGCGCACCAGCCTCGGCGAGTTCATCCTCGATAACCTGCAAACCAAGGTGCTGGCCTGGACGGACACCGACTACACCTATCTCAAGCGCCAATCGACGGAGAATTCCGGCGTTTGGGTGACGATCAACGACGGCCGTTCCGACGCGGTAGCCAGCGTCCGCTGAGGACGCCAATGAGGTCGGGCGCGTTCTCCTGAAGCGACGCGCCCAACGAGAAACCCGGACGAGTCCCCACCC